>QIAA01000115.1 GCA_003224905.1 Acidobacteriota bacterium | reverse complement strand
AAAATCCAGACTCCGTTATTGCAGAAGACGCAGATCGTTCCCCAAACGTATCCCCACCGGTATTTCTTAAGATATGGAAGTAGAGGACGGAGGCTCTTGGGCAGCATTTGTTTCTACTAGATGCGATTCTAGCAGCCCAGGCTTCAAGTTGTAGCTGCGGAAATCTGTTCGCTCACGCCGATTCTCGCGGAAAGGCGAGTAAGGTAAGCGATAAGCAAGACTAGACACCAACCCAACAGGAAGATCCAGCTCGAATCCATCAGGAAGGAGAAAAGCTGATCCATTGTCCGGGCCTCGGGATTGGAAGTCTGTGCCTCTTCGGCAGCCCAGGAGGGCTTTGCCAGTCACGCACTTGTAATTTTCCAGGACCTCGCGGGCGGCATTCAATCGCCCGAGCGTGGTCAGTCTGGGGTCGGTTAGAGCTTGTTCGACCTTCGCCATCCAGCATTCAACCGCATTGTCGATTCCCAGTGCCAGTTCGTCGATCACTGCACTCACAAAATCCCTATTAACGGCTGCGCTTGCCATGAACTCCGCCTCTTTTCTTGAACGCAGAATGTGCTGCTTTGAAGGAGAGGGCGGCTGTGCTCATCGCGGGCCGCCCTTATTCAGCCAGGGCCTACTCGCTCGGCGGCGGTTCCGGAGCCGCATGCCTCATAAAACGCTGCTCGTGCCGCTCCATGAACTTGTTTAGCTTGGACTTCTGATCCGGAGTCAGAATCTGAATAAGTTCAGAGTGGATGCGCGCCTTCTGCACGGTGAGTTCGGTCATCGTTTGCGCCTGCTGCGCGGCCAAGTTGCGAACCTTGCCCTCATCGAAGGTTCCGCTCATTTCGAGCTGATGCAGTTGACGGCGGCTGTCCTTCATCT
Source organism: Acidobacteriota bacterium (assembly GCA_003224905.1). Classification (GTDB taxonomy): domain Bacteria; phylum Acidobacteriota; class Terriglobia; order Terriglobales; family Acidobacteriaceae; genus QIAA01. The sequence continues at coordinate 21,378 of QIAA01000115.1, read as the reverse complement.
GCTGTACCAGCGGCTGGATCGTTGGCTTCTCCTTGGCAAGGATTTCCTTTGCCTGCGCTTGTTGTGTGTCCGTCAGGTCAAGGTAATCGGTGAAGAATTGAAGCTGGTGTTCACCGAACATTCCACCGCCGTGCATGTGAGCACGTTTCACCGTCTGCGATACGGCGATTGCTGCAGCAAGCGTCAGAACGCCGGCGATAACTAAAAGTCTTATTTGCCTGGTTTTCATTGTTGGTTTTTTGCCTCCCACATCCCTTGCCCATCGTTCGGGCTTACTTACATAGAAGCACTTGCAAGCCAAAAGAGCGGTAAAGAGTTGGTCAACCGGAGTAAAGATTTGTAAAAGCCAAACTTGGATGCCATTACCCTCTCTCCAAGAGCAATGGTGGAACTACAATTAAATTGTGGATCGCATTCTGGTAATTGATGATGACGTGGAGCTCTGCAGCCTGGTAAGTGAGTATCTCGCGCCTGAGGGCTTTCAGGTGGAAGCCGTTCACCAGGGAAATCGTGGCTTGGAACGCGCCCTGAGCAGCGAGCATGCGCTGGTGGTACTCGACGTCATGCTGCCGAATCTGAATGGATTTGAGGTGCTACGCCGGATTCGCGACAAGTCGCGAGTCCCGGTCTTGTTGCTCACAGCTCGCGGAGAGGACGTCGATCGTATTGTAGGTCTCGAGATCGGCGCAGATGATTATTTGCCGAAGCCATTCAACCCGCGGGAGCTTGTGGCGCGCATCCGTGCGATTCTGCGACGGACCAGGGCCACGGAAAGGGGGAGCGTTCCGCCGGAACAGATCTTGCACGTTTCCGATATCGAGCTCGATCCAGGCACGCGGACTGTACGGCAGAACGGAAAACACGTGGAACTGACGTCCGTGGAATTCAACCTGTTACATGCCTTGCTGCGCGAAGCTGGACGCGTGGTTCCTCGCGAACGCCTGGTGGACATCGTGCTGAGCCGTAAGTTTTCGCCCTTCGATCGCAGCATCGACATGCACGTCAGCAAAATCCGCAAGAAACTGGGTGATTCTGAGGGAGGCATGGACCACATCAAGACCGTGCGCGGAGTTGGTTACATTTTTGCCCGCCCTCAGCCGCAGGCGGATGCGGTTAAGTCGGAGAACAACCGCTCATGAGAAGCCTGTTCCTCAAGATCTTCGTCTCTTACTGGCTGGCACAGGCGTTATTCCTGGTGCTCGCGATCCTTGTGATCTTTGCATTCCGGCAGCGAGGCGAATTTTCCGAGTGGCAGGCGCAACAGGCCACAGCATCCCAGCGTGCGGCGGACGTGTTTGAAAAGGACGGACCAGCGGAGGTGCATCGCTACCTCGAGGAACTGCGCGAGTCGCAGCACGTGCGTGCGTATCTGTTCGATGAGCAGGGTCGGGAGGTCTCGGGCCGGGCGGTTCCGCGCTGGGCAGATTCCTTGTCGCGCGGCATAAGACCCCCTCCCCGGGAGTTCTGGCAGCATATGGCGCCGAGCCCATTCCGACGCCTGCCAGTTACCTCGGCTGCCGGGCACAGCTACACTCTGGCTGTGATGTTGCCTCCGGGGCCGTTTGGGCCTAGGGGGGTTCCTGGCTTAGGCATTTTGATTGGCATTATTTCCTCTGGTCTGGTCTGCTACCTACTCGCGCGCTATTTGACTTCTCCCGTTGTGCGCCTCAGAGCCGCAACCCGGCGTTTGGCCGAGGGCGACTTAACCGCGAGGGCCGGCAGCGCCGGATCGAGGCGGCGTGATGAGATTGCCGAACTGGTGCGCGATTTCGACATCATGGCGGAGCGTCTGGAGACTCTGGTCAAAGCGCAGTCTCGCCTGCTGAATGACATTTCGCACGAATTGCGGTCGCCCCTGGCACGCTTGAATGTGGCGCTTGGACTGGCACGGCAACGGTCCGGTCCTGAAACTCAAAGCGCCCTGGAACGCATGGAACTGGAGTCAGATCGTCTGAATCATTTAATTGGCAGCCTGCTGACCATAGCGCGCCTGGAGAGTGGTGCAGATCCGAGTCGCAAGTCAGTGCTAGCCCTTGGAGTGATGGTCACTGAGATTGCCATTGATGCCGATTACGAGGCACAAGCGCGACACTGCCACGTGAAGCCGCGTGTGGTGAATGATTGCCGGGTTTGGGGAGAAGGAATCCTGCTGCACAGCGCAATCGAGAACGTCGTGCGCAATGGTGCGCACTACACAGCAGAAGGAACTGCTGTGGATGTTTCGCTGGAACACACAGGCGGAGAAGCGATCATCCGCGTGGCTGATTCAGGTCCCGGTGTTCCGGAAGAAGCTTTGGAAAAGATGTTCCGTCCGTTTTACCGGGTCGACGATGCGCGTGGACGCGAAACCGGCGGCGTCGGACTGGGATTGGCCATCACCGAACGCACGGTGCGACTGCATGGGGGGACGGTAAAAGCGTGGAATCGCCCCGAGGGCGGGCTTACCGTCGAGATTCGACTGCCTTGTGCGCCAGTGCCTGAAGCTGAGGCCGCACCGGCGCTGGCGAGTGCCGGCACTCACCAGAATACTTGAAGATTTCAAGGGCGGATTCTTCATTGGCAACTTTGTTCCGCCAGTCTGGTTCCAATCACTCTGGACGTTTGCTCTTACCCAGTATTCCTGATACACAAATGAGATTACCGATCGAACCCTCACAGCCAACGTTGGGAACAGGATTGGCTTTTGAGAGTGTTCTCCCAAGAGGATTCCAAAGAATGCGTCTGTTTCTAGCTCTGCTGGCTGCGGCTTCGGTGCTCAATTTTGGAGCGTGTTCGACCAGCAAGTCAACGCCGCCTTCCGGAAACGGCGCGTTGTTCGTGGCCACACAAGGCGACAGTTCAGTTGCAGGTTTTCTCATCGACCTGAGCACAGGCAAAATCAGCACCAATGGTAAATCTGTAGGAACGGGCAGCGTGCCTGCAGCAATTGCGATCTCATCTTCCGGCGACGCCTTGTTCGTGGCCAATTCCGGCAGCAACGATATTTCCGCTTACACACTGAATTCGGACGGCACCCTCACCGCGGCCAGCGGGACCACACCTGCGGGACAGAATCCCGTAAGCATGGCTGTTGACTCCGCCGGGCATTTATTTGTCGCGAATCAGGGAACTCAATCAGATCCCGCCTCGGCGACAATCTCAATATTTTCCGTCTCCGGCGCTTCGCTCACTGAGGTCGGTTCGCCGGTTCCCGTTGCCCCGGGTGCTTTGACCGGGCCGGGACCGGCCGCTGTGGCGGTTACGTCGGACGGAAAATTTCTTTACGTCGCGAATAAATTCGATTCGACCGTTACTCAATTCTCCGTTAATAGCGACGGGACGTTGACGCGCATCACGTCATATGTCGCCGGCACCACGCCTTCGGCCGCGATAATCGTTGTTACGTCTGACGAGAGCAACTTTTTGTACATCGCCGACTCCGGGTCGAACAACGTGTCTGCATACGCGATCTGTACTCAGGTCAGCGCGACCTGCGGCGCGGCCAATGGCACGCTGACGGAGGTTACAGGCTCTCCGTTTTCTGCCGGCCTAAAGCCGGTTTCTATTGCGGCGAGCCCTGAGGGCGAGTTTGTCTACGTGGCCGATGAATCTTCCAACCAAGTTTCACAGTACGAGGTCGGCGCGGGGAGCGGCGCGCTGACGGCGCTTGCTCAGGCAACCATCTCCACCGGCTTGAATCCGGTCTGGGTAGCAGTTCGCGCTGGGAGCACCACCATCACTGATACGGGCGGCACAAGGGATTTTGTGTACACGGCAAATCAGGGTGCAAACTCAATTTCAGTGTTTTCCTTTGATTCAACTGTCGGTACGCTCAGCGTGGTGGGCCAACCTGTGACTACAGGTGGGCAGCCGGCAACTTTGGCAGCCAGGTGAAGAGTCTTCGAGTCTACGTTGGCACCTTCAGAATCAGATAGCCTCCAACAAGCCCAAACAGGATGTCCGGCGCCCAGGCTGCGAGCAGGGGAGGCAGTTGACTGGCATTGCCCATGGATTCGCACAGTCCGGAGATCGTGATATACACCACTGCGATCCCGACCGCAACCGCAACGCCAGTTATGGCTCCGCGACGACCGGCGGAGAGCGAAAACGGAATCGCCAGCATGGCCATGACGAACGTTATCAGCGGAAACGCGACTTTCTTTTGTAATTGCACTTTTAGCCGAACCACATCAAAGCCGCTCTGTTGCAGGTCATGTATGTAGCGGCGCAATTCCTGATAATTCATCTCGGAATACGGTTCCACCTTTTTCTTAAAGTAGGCCGGCGCTTCGCTGATGGCGGCGAACGTGGACACGTCAAAGGAGCGATATTCCGCGATCGCGGCACCCTGGAATCGCCGTTGCCATCCTTTTGCGCAGACCCAGCGGTCCAAACCTTCGTCCCAATGTGCACGGTCCGCGTATATGCGGTTTACGAGCTGGAATGTAGCGGGATCAAATTGAAAGACGGTCAGATTGCCGAACTGATCGCGGTCGGAGTCGAAGAACCGGTAATAGTAGATATTCGAGTGCTGCCCGAAGATCCACTTCCGATCGGGGTTGAGATAGGTTTGGGGTGGCTTTCCCTTGATCAGATTGCGCAGTGCATCCTGCCGACGGTTGGCGCGAGGAAGATAGAACTGCTCGAACAGGAACAGGCCGGTGGCGATGAATACCGACGCCAACAGCACCGGGACTATGATCCGATACACACTCATGCCCGTGGCTTTGATAGCAGTGATTTCGTTCGAGCGCTGCAGTACACCAAAAGTTATGAGCACGGCGAGAAGCATACTTAAGTGTGTGCTGTTGTAAAAAAAATAAGGAATGACGTTCAGCAGGTATTCGCCAACAACAAACGGCGAAACGCGGTTGCGCAAAATATCTCCCAGCAGTTCGAAAATTGTGAATACCAGAAGCAACGTAAGAAATGCGGCGACGATCATCGCCAGATAGACGAAGAAGTCGCGCATCACGTAGTCATCCAGGATCATCGGAAAGCGGGCGCTGAGGAGACGTCGACGGGTGGAAGCGCGGGAAAAGGCGTCTTCGGGCTTACTGGGCCGTAATAATGTACGGCTGGCGTTTTTCAATCTCGCACCGATGGGGTGAATTCGCCCGCGGAGCCAGGAAAATTCCAACGGTCTGCGTTCACTACGCCAGAGCAGGAATGCTCCTGCGAGAAAGAAGAGGATGTCTGCCAGCCACGCTCCTAACGCAGGCGAGATGTGTCCCTGACGCGCCAGCGAAACTCCCACCAAGCTTACTGAGTAATACGCGAACACCAGCAAAATGGTGAGCACGAACCCCGCCGACTTCCCTCCTTTTTTCGATGACAAGCCGAGGGGAATTCCCACGAATGCCAGCACGAGGCACGAAGTCGGCAGCGCGAAGCGCCGATGAAATTCAATCTGGTACCACGGCCTCATGTATTTGTTGACTGTCTTGCCTTGCGTCAGCAGTTCTCGGGTGCTCAGTTGCGAAACTGGCGTGGGCTCCTGCTCCTTGTTCTCGGTTTCCGGCACGGGTATCGGTATGTCCGTCTGCTGAAAAGTCGAGATCTGGTAATTCTCGGGCGATTGCGGATCGGTTTCGTGAGTGGAGCCATCCGTCAGGTGAAGATGCAGGGTTTGAGGACCTTCGCTGACGAGAATGCCCTGACGGGCGAGTGTAATTCTGGGCGACGTGGGCGTGCTTGTGTCGGCAATGAATACTCCCTTCCAAATGGCCGCGCCTTGTGCGCTTTTCACGTCCTGAACGTAGAGCACAAGTTTGGGGAAGCCTTCATAAAAGACCCGGGGCTGAATTTCAAAAGAGACCTGAGAGTTCTTGAGCCGGTCCTGCAGCCGCCAAAGGCCGGCCTGTGATGCGGGCGCCAGGTACACCGCATTGGCGATACCCAACAGCCAGGCCACGCCCGCGAAAACAGCGATCACTCGCAGAAACGTCCAGACGCCAATACCGCTAGCGCGCATGGCCGTTACTTCGCTGTCCGCCGCCAGTCGGCTTAACCCGATCAGAATGCCGACCAGAACACCCATTGGAATGGTGTAGGTGAGGGCGACTGGCAGGGTGAAAAAGAAGACTTCAAATACGCTTGGCAGAGGAGCGCTGTTTCGCACCACCAGGTCAAGCAGCCGGCCCAGGTCACGAGTGAACAGTATGAACGTGAACACTGCTATGCCGATCACGGCATGCGAAGTGATTTCCCCGAGGATGTAGCGAGTGAGGATGCGCATCGGCTAGCAATCTTTGCAGTCTAGCACGGAGGTCTTGGGATGGAGCGAGAGTCGTTTCTTTGGCAAGCGAGATGCACCTAGCTAAGAACCTGCCTTGGTCGGCCTGTCTTGAGTGAATCTGGCGCTAGGAAAGTCAATAATGAAAACTCGCGCGTTGCTTTGTGTAGACGACGACCTGGGAATCCTGGAATTCTATGAGACGCTTCTAGCCAGCGAAGGCTACGAAGTGTTACTTGCACGGGATGCCCGCCAGGCCCTTGAATTGTTTGATGCTAGAAAGGATGAAATCTCGGCGGTGATGTCCGACTATTCCATGCCTGAGATCAATGGTTTGGAGCTTGCAGCGGAACTGAAGCGGCGCGATCCCCGCCTTCCTGTGATACTCATTTCAGGTTGTCAGCCATTGTTGCCGGAGAATCATAGGGTGGATGCATTCCTTCCCAAAGGCGCTTCGCTCGAGACCATTTTGAATCAGATTGAAGCGTTGGTGAACCGGAATGGAGCGGGGCAGATTGCTCTTTCCAAAGCAGCGGCAGCCGCGGCAACATAACCGCATGCACCCCGAATCAGTGCCGAGAGATCGGCATCCGTGACGACTATTCGGCTTTCAGGAACAGAGCTGCCAACGGCGGTAACGTCAGAGGCAACGAAAACGGTCTGCCGTGAGCTGGTTTCGCTTCGGCCTGAACACCCCCTTTGTTCCCCATCCCTCCTCCGGCGTAGTCGTTCGCATCGCTGTTCAGAAGTTCCCGCCAGAAACCACCGGAAGGTACCCCCAATCGGTAGCCCTCCCTTGGCACAGGAGTGAAGTTGCACACGATCACAATGCGCTCTCGCTCCGATTTACCCTTACGCAACAACGAGACGATGCTCGCCCCGCTGTCATTGCAGTCAATCCATTCGAAGCCGGCGGAATCGTTATCCAGCTCATGCAGCGCCGGTTGTTCGCGATAAACCCGGTTCAGCTGTTCCACCCAGCGCTGCACGCCCAGGTGAACCGGATATTGCAGTACGTGCCATTCCAAGCTGGTGTCGTGCGCCCATTCCCGTACCTGGCCAAACTCATCTCCCATGAAAAGCAGCTTCTTCCCCGGTTGCGCATACATATATCCAAAGAGCAGCCGAAGATTTGCAAATCGCTGCCATTCATCACCCGGCATCTTGCCGACGAGCGAGCCTTTGCCGTGCACAACTTCATCGTGCGAGAGAGGCAGCACAAAGTTCTCAGTGAATCCATAGAGCATGCGGAATGTGAGCTGGTTGTGGTGGTACTTGCGGTGAATCGGATCGTTCGAGAAATACGCCAGCGTATCGTGCATCCAGCCCATGTCCCACTTCATGCCGAAGCCGAGGCCGCCGACATAAATAGGCCGCGACACCATCGGCCAAGAGGTGGATTCTTCGGCCATGGTCTGGACATCCGGATGTTCTTTGTACACTTCCATATTGAACTGGCGCAGAAACTCGATTGCGTCCAGATTCTCGCGTCCGCCGAATTTGTTTGGGAGCCACTCACCGGCTTTGCGCGAATAGTCGAGATACAACATGGATGCGACCGCGTCCACACGCAGGCCGTCCGCATGGTATTTGTCCAGCCAGAACATTGCGCTCGAGAGCAAGAAGCTGCGAACCTCAGTGCGTCCGTAGTTGAAAATTTGTGTCTTCCAATCAGGATGGAAGCCCTGACGTGAGTCGGCATGTTCGAAGAGATGAGTGCCGTCGAAATAGGCCAAGCCGTGGCCATCCGAAGGAAAGTGCGAAGGGACCCAATCGAGGATCACGGCAATACCGTGCTGGTGCAGATAGTCGATCAGGTACATAAAATCCTGAGGAGTGCCGAAACGCGCGGTCGGAGCAAAGTAGCCGGTCGTCTGGTACCCCCACGATCCATAAAAGGGATGCTCCATCAACGGCAGAAATTCCACATGAGTGAAGTTCATGCGCCGCGCGTATTCAGCCAGACGCGGCGCCATCTCTCTATAGGTCAGCGGACGATTGTGCTCCTCGGGTACACGCATCCAGGAGCCAAAGTGGACTTCGTAAATCGAGATCGGTGCATGCAGGGAATTCCGGCGGCCCCGAGTTCCCATCCATTCGCGGTCTCCCCAGTCGTAACCGAGGTCCCAAACCACGGACGCTGTACGCGGAGGTTTTTCGTGGAATATTCCGAAGGGGTCTGCCTTATCTGCTACGTGGCGGTGATGTTGCGAGAGTATGCGAAATTTATATAACGTGCCTTTGCCAATGCCGGGAATAAAGCCTTCCCAGATCCCTGAACTCCCACGTGCATGCAACTGATGCGTTCGCGCGTCCCAGCCATTAAAGTCTCCGATAATCGAAACCTCGCGCGCATTCGGCGCCCAGACGCTGAAACACGTGCCCTGCTCGTCTCCAGTCGACATGAGATGAGCACCCAGCTTCTGGTAGGCGCGATAATTTCTGCCCTCATTGAAGAGATGAAGGTCGTCAGGCGTGAGCAGTCCCACATCAGTGCGAACTGCAGGAGTTTGTACGTTCGTTACCATTGCTCAGTTTAAGTTAGGCAGGCGCAGATTCTAGTGTACCGAATGATAGAGACTTGGGACGACATCCGGGTGACTGTGGTCATCTCCACATGGGCAAAGGAACAGCTGCTAACCTGCCACTCTTAAGCCAGTCTTAGTGATCAGTAAACCTATGAGGATGACCAGAGTCCTGTTCGCGGTTGCATCATTGTGGAGTTCTTCCTTTCTGACCGCTCAGAACCATTCGGATCCGCCACTTCTCATCAAGGCTGCCAACATCATCGATGTGGACGCTGGAACCGTCCGTCGGGCAGACGTTCTGGTTGCGAATGGGTGGATCACCGAGATTGCGGCCCATATCTCCACTCCCACGAGCGCCAAGCAAATTAACGCTCGAGGCAAATTTCTGATTCCTGGCCTTTGGGACATGCACGTTCATCTTGCGGGCTTGAGCGCTGATCCCGCCTGGAGCCGGGACCTTCTGCTTCCATTGCTGGTCGCAAACGGCCTGACTGGTGTCCGCGATATGGGCGGCAATCTTGAGGTATTGCAGCAATGGAGGAAAGGGATAACCGAAAAGCAAATCCCTGGTCCTGAGATCGTGGCAGCGGGGCCGATGCTCGACGGAGAATTCGACGATCCGAATGTTCTAAAGACCACAAATCCGCAAGAAGCGCGTGAACGCGTGGCCGAACTGAAATCCAGAGGCGCCGCTTTCGTCAAAATCTTGTCGGGCCTTGATCGTGATACCTATTTCGCCGCGGTAGCGGGCGCAAAGGAAAATGCACTGACGCTAGTGGGACACGTGCCACCCTTGGTAGGCCTTGACGAGGCCTCAAACGCGGGACAGAAGAGTATCGAGCACATTCTGTATAGCGGAATTGCGGTGGCCTGTTCTGCAAATGCTGAAGAACTCCGCCGCAAGTGGGATGCGGCCATGCGATCCGGTGCGATTCGTGAAATCGGGAGCGTCGAAAATGCTGCTATCGCAGACTACAGCCCGTCCAGGGCGGACGCGCTTTGGAAGACTTTGGTGAGAAATAAGACTTGGGTAACTCCCACTTTGCACTCGACGTATTCGAGCGCTCATTTAGCGGAATTGGTGAAAGAAGATCCAGGTATGGCATATGTGCCGAAGAGTGTCGCGGCAAAATGGACGAGCGAAAAACTTCAGTTTTCGTTGGCGCCGGACAAGCTGGAATGGTGGGGCCGAGAACTGCGCAACCAACTCAAGCTGGTAAAGGAAATGCATGCTGCTGGCGTACACATACTGGCCGGAACCGATTCGCTCGATCCGCACAATGTGCCTGGAGCGAGTTTGCCCCACGAACTCGAGCTTCTGACAGAGACAGGGCTAACGCCACGTGATGCCCTTCGAACGGCCACTCTCGGGCCGGCGGAATTTTTCGAACGCACGGACATAGGGAATTTAAATGTCGGCAGCAAGGCGGATATCGTCCTCCTAGACGCAAATCCTCTGGAAGACATTGGAAACGTCCGAAGGATTCAGGCAGTCATATTGGCGGGGGAGCTGCTAACGCGCTCGCAACTTGATACCATGCTCATTCGCGTCAAGACACAAGCGGCGGCCAAGTAGATTTGTTCCGTTAGCAAGCATCCTTTCTCATTGTGCAGACGTTTCCGCATCCGCATACATCTTTTCGATGTGCTCGCGATACCGTTCCTCGATGGCTCGCCGCCGAACCTTCATGCTGGCCGTCAAAGTGCCGTTGCCGGGCGAAAATTCTTCGGCTATTAGCACTGTCTTCTTCAGCTTTTCGAATTGAGCCAGACTGCGGTTCAAGTCGGCGACGATTCCTTCATAAAGCGCCTGAATACGGGGTTCCGCGATCAGCTGTTCACGCGAGGAAAAGCTCACGTTGTTCGTGCGCGCCCAGTCTTCAAGTAGCAAGAAATATGGAAGGATCAGAACGGCTGGAAACTTGCGTCGATCACCGAGGACCACAGCTTCGGCGATCAGAGCGTTATGCTTCAGTGAGTTCTCGATCGGCTGCGGCGCTATGAACTTGCCTCCGGAAGTCTTGATCAGGTCTTTCTTGCGGTCGGTGACTGAGAGAAACCCATCAACATCGATGTTTCCAATGTCGCCAGTCTTGAACCATCCGTCCGCGAACACATTCTCGGTTTCCTCGGGTTTATTCCAATATCCCTTGAATACAGAAGGCCCACGCACCAGGATCTCGCCATCGTCGGCGATTTTGACGTCGATGTTGGCCAGTGGTTTGCCAACCGTTCCGATCTTGTGTGCCTTCGGAGTATTGACTGCAATCACCGGCGAAGTTTCGGTAAGCCCATAGCCTTCGTGGATGCGGATGCCGACGTCCGCATACCACTCCGCCAGCTCGCGTCCCAGCGGCGCCCCGCCGGAGATGAAAATTCTGGCTTGGCCCATTCCGGCTCGGATTTGTGAAAAGACCAGGCGATCTGCAATCCGCCACTCCAGAGCTCGTGGCCTCCGGCCAGTCAAAATCTCCGATCTGTAACGGCGACCCACTTTCAATGCGCCCTTGTACACGAACCTTTTCAAAGCACTTTTCGTTCTTGCTTCTACCTGGGTATGGATTTTCTCGTAGACGCGCGGCACGCCAACAAAGATGGTCGGTTTCACCTCAAGCAGCGCCTGCGGAAGCTGGTCAACCGCGGGCACGTAGGCGAGAGTCACCCCGTGATACAGCATGGCGAAATCCACGTGCCGAGCCGTGACGTGTGACAGGGGAAGAAAGGAAATACTGACGTCGCCAGAGCTCACGCCGAATTCAGAAAGCGAGCAGGCCAGGTTCGAAGCCATGTTTCCATGCGTCAGCATCACGCCTTTCGGTGTGCCCGTGGTTCCGGACGTGTAGATGATGGTCGCGAGGTCATCCGCGGATACGCTGTGGGGGGCGGCTTCGAACATTGGCTGATCGGACTTCATGAGCTGATACATGTGCGTGGCCCCGGCAGTCTCGACCGCGTCCATGACCACAACTTTTTCGATTTGAGTGCGGTCCAGAATCGCCAATATCTTCTGTAGCTGCTGCTCGGTGGAAACGAAAATCACGCGCGCGCCGGAGTCTCTGAGAAGGTAGGATGTCTGCTCAGGAGTCAGGGTCGTATAGACGGGAACGACCACCGCGCCCAGGAGCAATGATGCGAAGTCTGCGATTGTCCATTCCGGGCGGTTCTCGCTCAAGATGGCGACCCGGTCTCCCTTGCCTATGCCCAAATCGCGTAGCGCGCTAGCCACGCCAGTCACATTGCGATGAAGCCGTCGCGCGGAGATGGGAATCCATTCGGTAGCGCCGCGCTGGAGCATGACGCGAGCATCGTTGCGCTCGACGACTGCAAAAAAGATGTCGTTTAGAGTATCGAGGCTCATGCGTTAAAGAACTCTCCAGCTCCGTCAATGATGCGATCGTCTCCGCAGAAAATGTACTGTTTCTGCTGGCAGCAGGCAATTGCCCGAGAGTAACCGAGGCACGGGCTCGAAACACCCGGATTGCTTTCAATCGGCCAAACGGATTAGGCTCTTACGTGCTTCTCTAGAGGACAACTCCGATGCGAAAACCAGTTTCACATGCCTTACAGAGGTGTCTGCTACTCACAGCGCTCGCGATATTGTCGCTGCCATGCCAGGCAGTCGCACAAGAAAAGACTCCGCCTCCTCCCAAATTGAAGGTGGGCGATGTAGCCCCCGATTTCAAACTGCAATACTTTACCGGCAGCGATCTCAAGGATGTCACGCTCAATGACTATAAAGGCAAGAAGAACATAGTCTTGGCTTTCTACATTTTTGCCTTCACAGGTGGTTGAACCGAGCAGATGAAGCACTTCCAGCAGAATTTGCAGAAGCTGGAAGCTGCCGACACCCAGGTCCTGGGTGTAAGCATGGATAGTCCGTTCGCCAACAAGGCCTTTGCAGATTCCATCGGGGTCACGTTTCCACTGTTGAGCGATTGGGGCGGAGAGGTAACCCACAACTACGGCTTGTACGTCGACAAGTACAAAGCTGCGCGACGAGTTAACTTCCTGATCGGTAAGGATGGCAAAATTCTCGAAGAACAGATCGACAATGAAGCCATCGATCCCACCAAGATCGTGGCCGCCTGCGAACGTCACAAGTTGAAGAATTGAGGGAAAAGAGGGCGGTGGCTAGATCCCGCCTTCGAAGATTTTCTTGGACAGGTAGCGCTCGGCCGAATCGGGAACCATCGTGACTACGCGCTTCCCTGCCCCAAGCCGCCGCGCGACTTGCAGGGCTCCGAACACGCTTGCGCCACCGCTCGATCCGGACAGCACGCCTTCGCGGGCAGCCAACTGCTTGACCGTGTCGAATGCATCGTCGTCGGTGACCATCAGGATTTCGTCGCAAACAGAAGAATCAAAGTTCGGGGGAATGAAGCTGGCGCCAATTCCTTCAACCTTATGTTCCCCGGGTGGGCCGCCGCCAAGAACCGAGCCTTGGGTTTCGACTGCGACCGCCAAGGCCCGCGCAATCCGTTCCTTCACATAGCGAGCTACTCCAGTAAATGTCCCCGAAGTGCCCACGCCGATGACAACAGCATCGATGCGCCCCTCCATCTGCTCGAAAATTTCCGCACCGGTAGTCTCGTAATGGAAGTCGGGATTAGCGGGATTCTCAAATTGTGCAGCAACGAACGACTTCGGATCGCGGGCCGCGAGATCCTTGGCGCGCTGGATGGCGCCCTTCATGCCCTCGCTTTCGGGCGTGCGAATTACTTGCGCTCCGAGAGCGCGCATGATGATAACTTTCTCTTCGGAATACCTCTCCGGAACGAACAGCACGACTTTGTAACCACGATTTACGCCGATCAGCGCCAGTCCGATGCCCGTGTTTCCGGCGGTCGCTTCGACGATGGTGCCGCCACGTCTTAACAATCCCTGTTCTTCTGCGCGGCGGATGATGCCGATGGCGGCCCGGTCTTTTACACTGCCTCCGGGATTCAGGTATTCGAGCTTGGCGTAAACGTCGGCGGACCCGGGCGGGGTGAGCGATTTCAGTTGGAGAAGCGGAGTCTCCCCGACAAGCTGCGTGATGTCGTCGGCGACACGCAGGCGCGTGCTTTCCAGCGTTTTCGTTCGCACCCTACAGGGTACGGAAGGGGTTGGGAAGGCGTCAACGAAGCATTGTTAAAGAGCCATCCAAAAGTCACCTCAGCAGGATACGCGAGCGACCTGAGTGTTAACCACAGAGGGCACCGAGGAACACAGAGAAAACCAAAGCGGCAGCTAGTTGCCGCCACCGGCGGCCTGCTCCTGGCCGGCATAGTAGCCGCTGCGAGTTCTTACGGTGAGCTTGTTGTAGCCGCGTGCGCGCGCATCCACGCGGATCGTGCGGTATCCCCCGGCGTTTGTAGGAGTGCCTGGGCGGTAGCCGATGGTGTACTGATTGCGGATATCGTGCGCCACGGTGCGGCTGATTTCATCCACTTCGTCGGCGCTTCTGGGAAGAAAAGCGATCCCTCCGGTGCGCTCGGCTAAAGTTTGCAGAGCGCGGCGAGCCCGGCGCTGTTTTTCGTCGCCCAGAATGCCGATGGCATAAACCGTAGGGCCATTTTCTTCCTGCAGACGGCGTACCGCCTGCTCCAGTGATTCACGGCTGGCGTTATCCTCGCCGTCAGTCACTACCAGCAGGGCTTTTTTCTGCAGCTTGGCGCTTTTCTTGAGGTGGTCTGCGGAAGCTACCAGGGCGTCATAGAGTGCGGTTCCGCCGCGTGCTTCAACCTTCTCCAGCGCTTCCTTGAGCTTGTTAACGTCGCTGGTGTAGTCCTGGTCCAGGTAGTACTCGTCATTGAAGTTGACTATGAACACTTGATCCTGCGCGTTGCTCGCGCGCACCAGGTTCAGCGTGGCCTTGTTCACGCGATCTCGTTTCTCCCGCATGGAACCGGAGTTGTCGATCACTATTCCCAGCGCGACGGGAATATCTTCGTGACGAAAAGAAGTGATGGTCTGCGGCTTGCCATCTTCAAAAACTGTGAAGGCGTTCTTGTCCAGATTCGTGATCAGGTGCTGCTTGTCATCGATCACGGTCGCGTGCAGCTGCACTTCTCGCGCTTCGGCCTTAAAGGTGAACCCTCCACCTTCCGTCGCCGGTTCCTGCCCTGGCGGCGCCTGATTCTGGTCGGGTGACTGCACTGGACCCTGCACGGCAGGCTGGCCTTGGCCAGCCGGCTGCGCCGGCTGTTGTTGGGGGGCAGACTGTTGAACCGGTTGTTGACCGGGGGTACTGGGCTGCTGCGTCGGTTGGGTTTGAGTTGCGGCAGGAGGATTCGCCGGAGGCGGGTTTTGAGCACCCGTGTTTTGGGCGCCAGTTCCTAAGCTTAATGAAAGTAAGGTGATAACCAGGATCAGGAAAGGACTATTCCGAAGGTGCATAGTAACCCGTTTTGGCATACACGCGAAGTGGCGGCAATCCCTTGGGCGGAATCAGCTTGACTTTGATCTTACGCCATTTGCCGTCGTGCGTTGGGTTCTTTGGACGATATCCGAGTACATATTGGTTGCGTAGCTCAATCCCGATTTTTGTGGCCACATCTGCCAAATCGTTGGGGTTGTCAATCGTAAATGCCCGCCCGCCAGTCAGTTCCGAGAGATCGGTGAGAAGGGCGGGGCCCAGCTGCTCTTCGGGCGTCGACATGTAACGGTCGTAAATACCGATGGCATACACCAGGACGTCGGCTTCCTTGACCAGCGACTTGATCTCCCCCTCAGTGTAGCGGCTGTGGTTGTCGCCGCCATCGGAGATGATCAGCAACGCTTTTTTAGGATATCTTGCCTGCCTCATCTTGCTCACGCCCAGGTAAATGGCGTCGAGCAGCGCGGTACGCCCCTTGGGAATCGTATAAACCAGCTTGCCCTGAATGTCTTCTACGGACTGAGTGAAATCTGAAATCTCGTCGGGCTTGTCCGCGAAGGTGATCATGAAAAACTCATCTTGCGGATTGGCCGTCTTGAAGAATTCAACCACCGCTTCACGAGCCCGCTCGATCTTGCTGCTCATGCTGCCGCTCATGTCAAAGATCACCCCCAGGGACACGGGGGCGTCCTCACTGGAAAAATGACGGATCTCCTGAGCGTCCTTCCCCTCGTAAACTGCGAAATTCTGCTGGTCAAGTCCGGTGACCAGGCGGTTCATGGGATCGGTAATGGTTACGGGAACGAGGACCAGATCTACATTCGTCTTGAGGGGTTTGGTATGGGTCTTGAGAGCCGGATCGATCTCATCCATAGGCTTTAGAGGAGCTGCTGGTTCCACTCTGGGAGTCACGTGAACGTCATCGACTTGCGCCAAAATCGGAATTGCACACAGAATTGTGAGCAGGACTAAAGCGAGGAAGCCGACAAGCCCGAAAACACGCTGTCTACCCGGCATGACTTTGCTCCGCTTCGACGGTGCAATCGAGTGGAGATTTGTGGCCTGGGTGATGGGAATGGCTGACCCGCGCCCATCCCGGCGGGCCATAACTACTTCAAGATTGACGCCGATACTATCACAGCGATACCGGCGATTTGTCACTCTTTTGTTAAAGAGCTTCTTCGTGCTGCTTACGATGGCTGGGCTACGCAAAAGTTTGTCCAGAGTGAGCAGGTTCGAACCCATCGTCGCCGACAGGACAGTGCCCGGCTCCTGTACAATCTCCTGCCAAGCCCGAACATGGCTAGCATCGCCGCATTTCGCGCCCTGCGTTACGATCCTTCAAAAGTTGCTCTGGATCAAGTCGTAACCCAACCCTACGATAAGATCACGCCGGAGATGTGCGAGCGATATTACGCTGCCAGTCCGCACAACCTGGTGCGCATCATTCTTGGTAAGCAGCAACCCACGGACCACTCTGGCGACAATACTTACACTCGCGCCGCACAGTTCTTTCGTGGGTGGCGGGGACAGGGCATCTTCCTTCAGGATCTTGAACCATCCATTTACGTTTACTCGCAACGCTTCACGATTCCGGGGCAGAAGGCTGAACAGGAACGGCGAGGTTTCATCGCCCTTGGAAAGATCGAGGACTACTCCGCCGGGGTGGTGTTCCGCCACGAGCAGACCCTGGCGAAGCCGAAAGCAGATCGCCTGGAGCTGCTTCGAGCCACTCGCGCCCATTTTGGGCAGATCTTTATGCTGTACGGCGACCCGGCGGCTGAGATTGAGGGGGCGTTGCCAACGCCGACTAGTTCCACTTTGGAGGTTACTGACGAATATGGCGTCCGGCACCGGGTCTGGAGGATCTCCGATCCTGCTCTTATTGACCTTGTTCGCTGCAAGATGAAGGATAGGAAACTCATCATCGCCGACGGGCATCACCGATACGAGACTGCGCTGGCTTATCGTGACGACCGGCGGGCGTTGGGTGCCTGTGCAGGGATCGGCGGCGTTTCGGGGTCGGTAGGCTCAAGAGCAGATGCCCCCTACGAATGGGTGATGATGACCTTCCTGAACATGGATAACCCCGGCCTGGCGATTCTGCCGACGCATCGTGTGGTTTACCGTCTAACGAACTTTTCGCCCGATACCCTTCGCGACCGCGCCCGCGTCTATTTCAGCGTGGACGAGGTTGATCCCGGCATCAGCGCTGCCCGTGCAGCTGCCATTCTGCGCGAAGCCGGCAAGATGGGGACGGTTCTGCTGGGGGTTATGAAGGATCGAGCTTTTCTATTTGATCGGCCGAAGAGCGATAGTGCAGGCGCCCTGGCCAGCGTTTCGTTCCGCCAGCAATCACTTGACGTAGTGCAACTTCACAAGTGCCTGCTTGAGGATGCGCTGGGGCTTTCCGGAGAATCCATCCGCGACCAGCAAAACCTTCGATATATTCGCGAAACCGGCGAGGCACTCGAGCAGGTCCGCAGTGGTGAAGCGAATATAGCGTTCCTGATGAACCCGGTTGCCATGAAGCAGGTGCGCGACATTGCTTTTGCGGGAGAGGTCTTGCCGCAGAAGTCCACCGATTTTTATCCCAAACTGCTGAGTGGACTCACGATTTATGCGTTGGAGTAGTACCAGACCGAGAACTGGCGTCTGGTCAACTTGCAACAAGACTAATAGTCGAACGCTGGATGCAGTCCTCGCTTGTGCATTTATTGTTAGTTCAGCTTCTGCCATCTTTTCATTTTCAGCTTCTGCCGAAGAGAAGCAACTGTCCATCTACTCAAGCGCAACCAGCTACTCTGTTTCCGTCAAACCACACGACGGCCAGGATTATGTCGCATTGCTGGAACTTCTGCAGCGGCTGGGGCCGGTTACTGCCAAGGCCGATGGTTCGCGATGGAAGCTGCGCTTCAAAAATTCAGAAGCTCAATTCGAGAACGGCAAGACCCGGGTACGCATTCGAGGCCGAGACGTCAACCTTCCAATGAGTTTTGTCTTAGACAACGGGCGCGGGTTGGTCCCCGTGAGTGCCTTATCCATTCTTCTGCCGGAGTTACTGGGGAAACCGATCACTTTGCACGAACCTTCAGGCCGCCTGTTCCTCGACAATACCGCGGTACACTTCACCGCGCAGATGAACAATGCGGCACCTGCCGGTTTGGTGATTAACTTCTCCTCGCCAGTGAATCCGATGATCGCCACTGAGCCTGGCAAGCTGCGCATGGTGTTTCAACATGAGGCCGTGGTCGCTCCCGGTTCGGAGATCCTGACGTTCGGAAACAAACTGATTCCATCCGCCACATATTCAGCAACGAACGGTGCAGCGGAAATTGCTGTCAGCGCTGCTGTTCCACTGTTTGCCAGTTTCAGCAACGGGGGGAGAACGATTACGATCTCCCCGGCACCGCAAGCGTCACCAACTGCGCAATCTGTCGCGCCAGCGGCCGCTACACCCAGCGGTCAGCCGCAGACTGCAGGTAATACCATCACCAATTCGAATCTTCCGGTGCACTACTTCGTGGTGCTTGATCCCAGCCACGGCGGGAGCGAACGAGGTGCGGCCTTGTCTGATGACTTGGGGGAGAAAACCGCAACCCTAAATTTCGCGCTCCGAATGCGCCAGGAGTTCGAAACTCACGGCCTCTCAACTCTACTCGTGCGCAATGGAGACGAAACCCTGACCCTGGACCAACGCAGCGGCATTGCGAACCGCGCACATCCCGCCATTTATGTCTGCATTCACGCTTCATCCGAGGGAACAGGCATCCGCCTCTACACAGCGCTTGTGCCCGCCGCCGGGGAGTCGCACGGCCTGTTTATAGATTGGAACAGCGCCCAGGCCGCCTCTATTGATACGAGTCAGAGTGCGGCCACAAACCTGGCTGCTGAATTCAGCAAAAGACGGATTCCGACACGGTCCCTTGTAGCACCACTTCGTCCCCTGAACAACATCACAAGTGCCGCCGTAGCCATTGAAGTGGCGCCTTTCACCGGCGGAGTATCCGATCTTAGTTCTTCCGGCTACCAGCAACAGATTGCAGAGTCAGTTGTGGCGGGCATTCTCGAAGTACGCGCGAAGTTGGTGGCGAAGCCATGATCCCGCGCCACCTCATCATCGGCGTTGCGGTCATGTTCGTGGTCGCGCTGAGTACGGGTGCATACGTCTGGCACATGCAAGGGAGCCTCGCAAAATCCGTGCCAGATGCGGATCAGACACATCCTTTGCCGCCCCCCGGGAACGGACCAAGTGAGCAAGTGACGCTCTACGTGGCTCACGACGACACTGGATCCTTGCGGCCCCAATCTGCGCAAATCCCCCTTTCAGGTGGACGTCAGGAGCGCGCCGAACAGCTAGTGAAAACTCTTTTGCAACTTTACCTGGGAGAGTCCAGCCCTCATCCAATCGCGGAGGGTGCTGAAGTACGCGCCGTGTACCTTGTGGATCCTGGTTTGGCCGTCGTCGACTTGAATACGGCCTTCGCCGAGAAACACCGTTCGGGCATCCTTGTTGAGGAACTCACGGTAGCGTCTCTGGTCCAGACCCTCTCCTCCAACATTCCCGGTATCAATCGGATAAAGTTCCTGGTCGAGGGAGAAGAACGCGAGTCGCTAGCCGGCCATGCTGATCTATCTCGTTTCTACGATGTCGCGGGCGTAGACCGCATGATCAGTCAGATGCAGACAGGTCAGTAACGATGCGGAGCTTCAATCCAACGCGGATACACGCGGATCAATGCTGATCGGAAAGTCTACGACCAGCAAGTTGAAGTTTTTATGATTCCGGTATCCTCCATCTGCATCACCGGATTACTTCTTCTTTATAGCGTTCAAGTCCCGGCGCGCGCGCTCCAGAATTTCGCGGATTTTGGCGATGCGCGTTGACTCGTGGCTCGCACGAGTCGCTGCACATAAGGCGGCCTTCATCACCTCAGCCGCGGCCGCGCCACCTCCGCTGCCTCCGAACCGATCCAGGGACTCCAGGCCTCTGTTCTGCTCTCTTCCAGATGCGAAGCATAGTCTCAGCTTCATTTTTCAGCTCTTGCTTGCCTGCCTCGGTCAATCGATACGTACGTTTGCCGTCGCTTTGCTCGGATGTAAGCAAGCCCTCGTCCTCAAGCTGCTGCAGGACCGGATAAATTGTTCACGCTCTCGCTTTATAGATTCCGGCTGAGCGGGCTCTCCAGATCCTTCATTAGCTCGTAGCCGTGCTTGGGACCAGCCTCCAGCAGAGACAGCAACGCGATCCGCTCAAATTGAAGTCCACCCGCCAGCTTCTGGTGAGGTTACAATCGCGGACTATGGTCTATCGCTCCGACAATCGAACTCCGGACCAGATGCGGCCTCTGAACCTCATCGCCGATTACATCCATACAGCGGAAGGCTCAGTCCTGATCGAACTGGGCAACACGCGGGTAATTTGCACCGCTTCAATCGAAGAGACCGTCCCGCAGTTCCTGCGCAACAGCGGCAAAGGCTGGATCTCCAGCGAGTACGCCATGCTGCCCCGCTCGACGCTGACCCGCACTCCACGCGAAGTGAACCGTGGACGCCCCAGCGGCCGCACCCATGAAATTCAGCGCCTCATCGGGCGCTCTCTGCGCGCCGTAACGGACATGGAACGGCTCGGCGAACGCACCATCTGGCTTGACTGCGACGTGATTCAGGCCGACGGGGGCACGCGCACCGCTTCCATCACGGGCGCGTTCGTAGCTCTGGGTTTAGCGCTTGAAAAACTCGTCGAAGCCGGAACCCTGACTTCCGTTCCTCTCAAAGACTTTGTAGCTGCAATCAGTGTTGGGATGGTGGATGGAGAAATTTTTCTCGATCTTTCCTATGAAGAAGATTCCCGGGCCGACGTAGACATGAACTTCGTCATGACAGCCGGACATAAGTTCGTTGAAGTCCAGGCCACGGCGGAACATCAAGTGTTCGACGAGCAGCAACTGGGAAAGATGATCGGCCTCGCCCGTATGGGAGTACAACAGCTAATCGCCAAGCAGCAGGCCATCCTTGGGATGCTGACCCTGCGACAGTGAGGCTGCAAGTCCTGTGACAGTTTTCAGTCGGATCTGGAAAAAGGAGGTGCAGAAATCTGCACCTCCTGGTTTCGGTCCAATTTACTTGGTTAGCGCTGCGTTTGGAGACGCAATCGCGTCGAACGGGACGTTGGCCGGGATGTTGTAGCGGGCCATGATGTCCTGCATTTTCCGCATATCCTTGGGAATGTCGTCGCGATCGTGTTTACGTGTGTCCTCTACCCATTCTGCATAGGC
>QIAA01000064.1 GCA_003224905.1 Acidobacteriota bacterium | reverse complement strand
CTCAAAATACTTCTCGGCAAGTTCGTGGCATTCTTCGCCGGACAGATTCCGGTCGAGGGACACAAAAATATAATCGACTCCTTTCAAAAACTCATAGTCAGTCCTAAAAGGTTCATCTCTGCTCATGGCGGTCCTACAGTCCTTGGTCAGATTGGGCGAAGAATCCTCGGACGTCGAGCTTTAAGGGCAGGCATTCACCACTCTTTGAAATCGCCCGCGTGCTCGTGCGTCTCGATCACCTGAGTTGCCAAGGACCGTCTGCCCCCCGTTTTGGGTCTTCGTTTGGCCGTCCTCTGCGGCTGCAAGAGTCGCTGACAAATTATCTGAACCGTCCGACTGCCCAGCGGGGCGGCGGTTCGCTGCAGCGCTCTGGTTGGGCTCCTTCCTTCTCAACTCAAAGACGACTACTGGCCGATCTACGCCTTGAAAGCGCATCATCTTCTCCTCTTTTCGAATGAACCCGCAGCGGATCAGCACTCGCTGGGAAGCGACGTTCTGTTTGTCTGTCACTCCCACGATGGCGGGGATTGAGAACCGTTCCAGCCCCCAGGCACAAACCCTGGCGACGCCCTCAGTCGCGTATCCCTTCCTCTGCTCGGATGTGGCAATGCCAAAACCAACTTCCACGGTGTCGAAGAGAGGACTCAGGCCGACATGTCCAATCAGCCGACCGGTCACCTTCTCCTCCACACCAAAGACGAACGCATTTGTCGTCGGGCTGGCGTCCAAGTTGAACTGACCGATCAGATACGCAACAGCCGTGGCGGCATGCCGCTCGTCTCGGTAAATCTGACTCGGCAGCCACTGCCGCGCACAGTCCTCGCGGCTCATTTCGAGCATGCGCTGAGTGTCGCCTTGCGGCCGAAGCACCAACGACGGTGTCTCAATGCGAAAGACTGTTCTCATTAGGCAGCCCAACGAGAAAGAGATAAGCCACGGCAGGGTGTCGTGGCAAACACGCTGAAGTTGCTTCGCAATGGGGCCGTTGGCTTCATCGTTTGGTTAGGCGGCACGGGTGAATCTGCGGAAGACGAAAAGAAGATGCCTTCGAGCAGCAATAGAACAGCGACGCACATTCTCGGGATGGTCAGTAGGTTGCATATGGCGCAGGCATCACATGCACGCGCGCAAGATTTCCTTACGAACGCGCGCGTCGCGATTCTCTGCGGTATTCTCTTTCTCTGCCTCATCCGTGGCATACGCGTAATCCGCGGCTCGTCTGCATTTTCGCGTAACGCGTCGGAAAATTTTACGAAGTACATCAGTGAATGACCAAGCAGTGACTTCTCGATGACGAGGACTCAGAGACGGCCAAAATAACAAAAGGGAGAAAGGAACCATCATGAATCCGCTAACTCAGTTCAAAAAAATACTAATTCTGCCACTTCTCATCGCACTGGCGCTCGTTGTCGTGCGCGCCGCGCCGGCCACGCTGCCGCCGGGCAACACGGTCCAACAGTGGAACAAGATCGCGGAGGACACGGTCGTGGGCTCGGGCACTTTCCAGCCGGAGGGTTTCATTTACATGGCCTACCCCTCGGCTGCGGTGTACGACGCCGTGGTCGCGATCGAGGGCGGTTTCGAGCCGTATGGTCCTCCGATCACGGCACCGCCGGGAGCGTCGGTCGATTGCGCAGTAGTCGAAGCTGCCTACCGCACGCTTCGCTACTACTTCTCGGCGTTCCCAGTTCTCGTGGCGAACCTCGACGCCTACTACGCCGAGGCGCTCTCCAACTTCGGCGGTTGCACTACCGATGGCGGCGCGGGCACTCTTGTCGGCCAGACAGCCGCAACAGATATCATCGACCTGCGTACGGACGATGGGCGGATGACTCCGATCAATGTGACGTCATCATTCCCGACGCTACCGCCGGCTCCGAGCGTGTGGCGCCTCACGCCGCCATTCGCGGTGCCGCAGACGCCGTGGGTGGGAGACGTGCGCCCATTTGTCTTGCAGAGCCTGGACCAGTTCCTGCCGGACCCGCCGCCCTCGCTTCAGAGCCTCGAGTGGGTCGAGGCCTTCAACCAGATTAAGGCCTACGGTGCCTTGATCGGCAGCGCACGCAGCGACGAGCAGACCAGGACCGCATTGTTCTACTCGGCGAACGTGATCCGCCAGTTCAACCGCGTCGGGCGCGAGATTGCCGACGCGCGCGGTGTCGGCCTGCTCGAGATGGCACGGCTAGCGGCGATGGTCAACCTCGTCGGCGCCGATGCCCTGATGTCCACCTTTCATGCCAAGTACCACTACTTGTTCTGGCGGCCGGTTACCGCGATCGACCCCTCCGCCGTGATCGCAGACGGCTTCGGCCCCGTACCTGGCTACGACGACGGCAACCCGGCGACGGTCGAGCAAACCGGCTGGCGGCCGCTCCTCACCACGCCCAACCACCCGGAATACCCTGGCGCGCATCCCACAATTACGTCCGCGATGGCCGAGGTGTTCAGCACCTTCCTCGGCACGAACCAGATCGATCTCGATCTCCACGGCTTCGATCCCGCCGGGCCGCCTGGGAACTTCGACGCCGTGCGGCACTTCGACATGCCTAACGACCTCCGCCAAGATATCATTCACGCCCGACTCTGGGCAGGGTTGCACTACCACTTCTCCGGTGTCGCCGGCGTCGTCGTCGGCCGCCAGGTCGCGAACTTCGACCTCAGGCATGCCTTCCGACCCGTCGACTAGCCACTGCCCAAAATCCCTTGTAAAAGGGAAGGCCAAAACAATGAAAGGAAATTAAATTTATGAAAAATCGAAACACCATATTCACTACGGCAGCGGAAGGCATGAAGAAGCTGACGCTTGCACTGCTCGTTGCCGCTGCCCTCAACACTCCGCCCGCTGAAGCCATTTTCATTCCGCTCAGCCTTCAACCCGGCGGCCCCCTTCACACCGGGGTTTCATACACGTTCCGTCTCGGGGATGCAGCCGGCGGCACCGCCGTGATGCTCCAGGCGGTGGTCAGGAATCGGCTGGAACTGGAAGAGACCGCGACGGTCTCGGCGGGGAGTAGCATCGATCTCGTGTTCGCGATTCCATCCAGGGACAGCCGAGTGATCCTCGTCCTCGACCCCGTCCTCCCCGGAGGCCAAGTCACGGTGACCGTCCTCGATCAGAACGGTGCTACCGTCATCCCCCCGATAACGTTCAATGACTCCACGGACCACCCTCACATCGAAGTGGTGTACGAGGTCGCGCCCTAAATCGGGAAAGGGCGTCTGGTGGACAGGCGGGTGCTTTCAGCGCAGTCACATGCGACGGAGCGGTGGTATCGATGTCTGATCAGCGGGCGATTATGCGTCTCAACTGTGAACCTGCATTGCCTCGGCCATGTCGATTTCATGCAGCACGCCGGCCAGAATTCCTTTGTAAAAAGAAAGGCCAAACAATCAAAGGAAAGTAAGTTTATGAAAGATCGAGACACCATATTCACTACAATTCTGCTTGTGCTGGCATGCTTCGTACTCTCGCCAGTCGCCCAAGCGAAACAACCGACCGAAGACCGCGGCAACGGCAACAGCGCGGCCGAGAATGTTGACGCGCTTAATTTAAGCACGACCGGGTCGAACAACACCGCACACGGTTGGTTTTCGCTCTTTAGCAACACAAGCGGCAGCGGCAACACGGCTGACGGCTTCCAAGCGCTATATAGCAACACCACCGGCAACTCTAACACGGCCACCGGTGTTCAGGTACTCGCGAGCAACACTTCCGGCGATGAGAACACGGCCAATGGTTCTGGCGCGCTCTCGAGAAATACCACCGGCTCCAGAAACACGGCCAACGGTGTTGATGCGCTCTTCAACAACACCACCGGCTTCCAAAACACGGCCACTGGTGGTAGCGCGCTCCTTAGCAATACCACCGGCAACAACAACACGGCCAATGGTTTTGACGCGCTCCTTCACAATACCGAGGGCTTCAACAATACAGCTGTAGGCTTTGGTGCGCTCCGGAACGAAACCACCGGCATCGGCAACATCGCCTTAGGCACTGAAGCCGGCGGCAATCTTGACACCGGGAATGACAATATCTACATCGGGAGCTTTGGCCCCGGTAGTCCCAGCAGCGAGTCCAACACCATCCGCATCGGCAAAGGCTTCGAGGAACAAACCTTTCTCCATGGCATTTTTGGCGTGACATCTGCCGGAGGAGCCGGCGTCTTCGTTAATGAAGATGGTAAGCTTGGCACTACTACTTCTTCCTGTCGATTCAAAGATGGCATTAAGCCGATGGAAAGCGCCAGCGAAGCGCTCTTTTCATTCAAACCGGTCACATTTCGGTACAAAAAGGAGATTGATCCGGCAGGCACATCGCAGTTCGGATTGGTGGCCGAAGATGTCGACAAGGTGAATCCTGACCTAGTGGTGCACGACAAACAGGGAAGGCCGTACAGCGTCCGCTATGACCAGATAAACGCGATGCTGCTCAATGAGTTTGTCAAGGAACACAAGACCCTTGCCGAAGAGCACCGCAAGGTGGAGAAATTAGAAGCCACGGTCGCGGGTCTCGTGGCAGCCGTCAAAGAGCAGGCCGCGCAAATCCAGAAGGTGAGCGCACAGCTTGAAGTGACCAAACCTGCACCGCAAACGGTTCTGAATCAGTAAAGCTGCGGGGTGCAAGTGCGCTACGGCTCTTGGAACTCGCCAGTGTGCTCGTGCGTCTCAATCACGTTACCAGCGTAACCGTAAACGCAGCACAAGATCATTTCCGTGCAACCATAGCTCGGCGAAGCGCAGTCACGTCGAGGCCAAGCTTGCTCAAAGTCTCGATCAGAGCCTTCGAATCATCTCGGTCGAGAAATATACTCACCGGAAAGGCATGGTCACGAGTCCTTATACACCGGAGGAGGAAAAGTATGTCGATGTCACCGGTTTTGCGTCCGGGTCCGTCGTGAAAGATCCATACACAGGAAAGTTTTTTCTGGTTCCGTAAACTTCGTCGGGCTGGATCCAAAAATACAACTTAAGTTACCTGGCAGATAATCGAGCGATGCGCGAGGTTTAGGGGTAAAACAAAAAGGAGGGGGTTCCGAAGAGGTGTTGTGCGTTAAAATCTATCGGATGCAGGCCAAGCCTGAAGTGATCGGCGAGCTGCGCTTCGACGGAAAGCGCGTGACGACTGCGAAGGCTAAGGATCAGCAGGACAAAAAGCTGCTGAAGCGCTTGCTGGAGCGTCCAGCGATTCAGAGAGGCGGTCTCGCGAACGACGTGTTTGCGAAAGACAATCCGGTGCTGTTCCTTCGTCTGCTCTGCGAGACCTACAGGTCGCACTTTTTCTGGGCGGGCGAAGCCGAGGCCGCCTGACGTAGTCGCTCAACACGCAACGCTTGGCTTAGGTAAAACAGCGGACTAAGAATCCGCCGGGCCGCATCATTGTGCCAACCGGGCGCTGAAAAACGATCACGTTGCCAGCCGCATCGTAAACGCGAATCACGGCATCATGTGAACGGCTGCAAGCGTTCCGACTGCCCACCAAAGTTGTTGATTCAAGCGCTCAGGTCCGAGGTCTTCAATCACGTAACCAACGGCGTCCATTGCGAGTTTTCCACGGTCGGTCCAATCCACTCTGAGTCCCTTGGCACTTTGGCTATACTGTTTGACCCATCGTGCTTTGACCATCAAGTCAAGCGCGTCAGAAACATACTCTTCAGGTGCTTTAGATTCATTTGGCATTGAAGAGGGTAAACACTTTCTACAGTATTTTCTACGGGTGTTGTGAGCTAGTCATTGCGACGGCCAGCGGGGTTGGCTTCCAGCGATTGGTTAGGCCTCCCGTCCTGACCGGGCTGAAGCTGTCGGTAAGTAACGTTGCCGACCATATCTTGAGCCTGCGAGTATGAATCGATCAAATTATCAAGAGAGGAGGCAGGTAAATAAAGGTAGCGCAGAATCGCTCTATTGAGATGACGACATGCTTGTCGAGTTGCGTTTGCTTTGCCGCCTATGTCGAATGCCGCCAGAAGGCCAATACACAGCGCTGCGACAAAGGAACATATCTTCACCCAAAGTGTGCCGATATCAGCTGCAAAGGTGGTAACCGTGAGCGCCGAGGCCGTGCCCACTAACCCCAGACCAACTTGGACGATGCGCAAGCAGCGCGCCATCCAGTTCCACTTGCGCAAATTGCTGGATATCTCTGCCGGAATTTCCCGATCTGGAATGCTGTTCATGTGGGGGCGTGCTATCCGAGGCCTAACGAGAAAAAGATGAGCTGCCGCGAGCGGGTGCGCGCGTCGCTGCTATTTCCTCCCCTCCCGAAGCGCGCAAAAGGCTGCACGGCGAGAATTGTGCCGAATTATTCGCCATTTAGGAAGCGGAATCGGCGGCTTTTTAACCGAGAGCTTTTACGGCAGGCGGGACGACGGCTGGCAACTTCTTCGATCCTGGCAATTGTTTGGCCACATGTCTGCAGCGTCTGGTTCGGCTTCTTTATTCGGTTTTTCACCAAGCTCAATAATTTCGAATCTGACCAAATCCTTCCAGCAATCTACCCAGGCTTCGTCACCTGTAATTGATCAAACGTGGCGAATTATTGGTACCGTATCGAAGAACAAAATGAACCGGGAGGTAGGCGGTTTGGGGCATGATCCCAAGACAGAACCGATAGAAGCACACATGGAAAAAAACAATCCCTATTGCTTCGACGACCAGACGGTTGCGCAGGCGGAGCAGATGATGCTCAACGCAAAGGTCGGCGAAATTCCTGTAGTAACGCGCGAAAAATTGCTGGTAGGAACAATAAATATTGAAGCGATTGCACAGGGGAGAAGACGGAGAGAACGCTTGGAACCACTGAATCCCGCGCCTGAGAGCGCCACAATCGGGTGTTCGATACCGCTGCTCCACAACGAG
>QIAA01000063.1 GCA_003224905.1 Acidobacteriota bacterium | reverse complement strand
ATGCTCCCGGAGGACGCGCGCATGCGCGGGCAGAAGTGGGAGGATTACCTGGCGGGTTGCGGCAATCGGCCGCTCGGCCGGATCGGAACGGCCGATGAGATTGCCAAAGCGGCGCTGTTTTTGGCGTCGGATGATTCATCGTTCATGACCGGAGCTTCATTGGTTGTGGATGGCGGTGGAACTGCCGACTGATGACGACTACGATCACAACTCGCAGTCGCAAGCGTTCGCAGGAGTGGTTTGCGCGCGCACAACGCTCGCTGGTTGAAGGCGTGAACTCGCCTTCGCGCGGCGCGGCAGTGTATCAGTCTGGCCCGGTCGTGCTGGAACGCGGCGCCGGTTCACGTGTGTACGATGCCGATGGGAACGAGTACATCGACTTCATGATGTCGTTCGGCGCGTTGATTCATGGGCACGCGCATCCCAGGCTGGTGGAAGTCGTCTCGCAGGCGATGGCTGAAGGCTCGCACTTCGCGGCAGCCACCTCCGCGGAAGCCGAAGCTGCGGAGGGCTTTCTGCAGATGGTCCTGTCAGCGGAAGTCGTGCGATTTACAAACACGGGCAGCGAAGCCGCGATGCTGGCCCTGCGCCTGGCCCGCGCCCACACTGCACGCAACAAGTTTCTGAAATTCGAAGGGCACTATCACGGATGGTACGACCCCTATCTTTTGAATGCGCACAGCCATGCTCCGGAGCAACTGGGGACGCCGGAAGCGCCGGCTCGTATCCCGGATTCAGAGGGTATCCCTGCCGCGACTTTCGACGATGTTGTGCTCGCCCCCTGGAATGACATTTCGGTGCTCGAACGAGTTTTGAAGAAACATGGGCATGAACTCGCCGCCGTGATCACCGAACCTATCATGGCCAACATGGGCTGTATTCCGCCGCGAGATGGATACTTGCAGCAGCTCCGCGAGCTGACTGAGAAATATGGTGTCCTGCTCATCCTCGACGAGGTGGTCACTGGGTTCCGCTACGCGCCAGGCGGATGCCAGGAGTACTACGGCATTCGCCCCGATATCAGTATTTTCGGGAAGGCGCTCGGGGCGGGATTTCCGGTAGGAGCTGTCGCCGGGCCGCGCATGATTCTTGACCGCATTCGTTGGCAGGAAAAGATGGTGCTCCACTACGGCACCTTCAACGGTCATCGTTTGACGATGAAAGTGGTTGCGGCGAACCTGGAACTTTTGTCGCAGAGCGATACATATCGTAAGCTGCATGCGATCGGCGATGCGGCAATCGCGGGACTGCGGGACGTGTTTCGTCGGCGGAAGGTCAACGCCATTGTTCAGGGATTCGGGCCGATGTTCCAGATTTACTTCACTGAACGAGATGCCATTCACGATTACCGGGATTACTGCTCATATGTGGATACACAGCGCTACTCCCGGTTCGTTCAATTGCTGCTCGAGCGCGGCATATACATGACTCCTTCCAACGGACTGCACTGGATTATCTCAACGGCGCATTCCGAAGCCGATGTGGCAGAGTTGGTCGAAGCCGCTGACCAGGCGTGTGCGGAACTGAGTTAAACTGCCACCGCTTCTACGATTGAATATGGACTGGGCGTTGGGATTACGCGCGAGAGCCGCCATCCCGACCCAGAGAACAACCGGGCTAATTCATCTGGTGTCCGCTCACGCCCGCCTGTGAGCACCAACATGTTGATGTCCAGATGATTGCCGAAGTGCTCACCGCCGCCCTCCGTCCACGCGCTTTCATCGGGCAACACTGTCTCGACCACTAAGAGCGTCGAGTTTTCCGGCGCAGCCTTGCGAATTTGTTTGAGAATCTGCAGCGATTGTTCATCGGTCCAATCGTGGAGAACCTCCATGATTATGTAAGCATCGCAGCGTGGCAGTGGGCCACGAAAAAAGTCTCCGCCTTGCGGTGTCAATCGACTGCCGATTGCCTCATCAACCTCAACGCGCTCGATCACATGTGGTTGGTCAAACAGAGTGCCTCGCGATTTCGGCGATGACTTGAGTATCGCCTTGAGCAAGTGGCCGAGGCCGCCCCCAATGTCGCCGATCGTGGCAAAGCTGGAGAAATCGTACGCGGCCATAACTGGCGGAATCGCGGTCTCCGCCTTTGACTTCATGCCTGCATCGAAGATCTCCGTCTCCTGTGGATGCTCTTTGAAGTACGAAAAGACATCGCTCACGGCGGGCTTGCCGCTGCGCACGACCTGCTCAAGCGCTTCCCAGCTTTTCCAGAAGACAGGCAGACCCACCAGGCGTACGTACGCGCGCATGGAATTCGGATGGTCACTGCGCAACGCGCGTGAGAGCGCGTTATGCCCGTACTTGCCGCCAACCCGGCGAAACACGCCATGCGAAGCAAGCAGGCGCATTACACGGTCCAGAGCGTCAGCATTTGCACCAACTTCGCGGGCAAGATCGGCAGCCGGCCGTGGCTCCTCATCGAGTGCATCTGCAACTCCCAGGCCAGCTACAACGTGCAAAGCTCGGGGCAACCAATAGCCGGCAGAAATCTCCACCAGTTTCATCACAGATTTGGCATCCGCACCGCTCTCGTGGATTGCAATCGAAGAAGATTCCATAAACACCTCTGCCAGCGAATCAGCATACTACTTGTATTCACATTTCCTGTCCGCACGAGCCCCTGATCGAAGTGAACTTGCGTGGTGGCCTTACAGTTCGGGAGTCATCTATATTGATCTAATGCATGCGACTAGTGCGCAACTCGATCCCGGTCCCATCCTTCAAACTGCGCGACGTGTTTCGACGGCGGAAGGTGAGGGCAATCGTCCAGGGATTCGGCCCGATGTTTCAGGTTTATTTCACGGAACGAGACGCCATTTACGATTATCGGGACTACTGCTCAAATGTGGGCACATTCCGAAGCCGATGTGGCTGAATTGCTCAATGCCCACGGACCAGGTGTGTGCGGAACTAAGTTAGACCGCCACTGCTTCCACGATCCAATATGGACTTGGAGTTGGATCACGTGCGAGAGCCGCCATCCTGAACCAGAGAACAACCGGGCTGCCCGTACTTGCGTCCAACCCGACGAAACACGCCATGCGAACCAAGCAGGCGCATTACGCGGTCCAGAGCGTCAGCATTTGCGCCAACTTCTGCGTCTGCATAAGGTCCGGCCGCGCGTTGGAGCAACAAGGGTGTATCGATGTGCAACTAATTACTGCGGTACAACCAACGTATTCTGGAGTTTTGCATGGAAAGCAAGGCGAAGTTGCTCGGACATCCCATTCACCCTATGCTGATCGCCTTTCGCTCCGACTGCTGTTGTACCCGAATTCGTGTAGGCCGGCATCTTTTCGCCTCATTTGAGCTGTATACCGCCTACCGAATTCTACCGATTGTGGTTGCTCGACAATTGGCCTAGTTTGCAGTCAAGGGCTCCAGGAGGAACCATGGCCAGAGTGCATCGAGAGCTTCAGTGTTTGATGGCAGCCGCGGTTCTTTTCGGAACCGTCGGCTATGCGCAAGATTCCCTCAATCAAATTTCCGCCGGTGATCTGGTTCGTGCGGTAGTCGCAAATGAGCTCAAGCCCCAAGGCAACGGCAAACGATGGATGTACCAGCTCGAAAAAGAAGAAGCCGGGACTGTACAAACCAAAGAGATCATCGAGACCAAAGATGGCTCGCTGGATAAACTCATCGCAGTAAGTGGAAAGTCCCTCACTCCGCAACAGCAGCGTCAGGAGGCCGAGCGGATCGTCAAACTCGCCCGCGACCCGGAACAGCGGCATAAACTCGAACAGGCCAGAAAAAAGGATGAAGAACAGTGCCGGAATTTTCTGCAGATGATTCCTGATGCATTCACATTCAGCTACGCAGGGCAGGACAGCGACCTCGTGAAAGTGAAGTTCGCGCCCAACCCCAAATTCCAGCCGCCCTCACGCGAAGCTCGCGTGCTGCATGAGTTGGAAGGAGAAATGTGGCTCCATCGCAGCCAGCAGCGGCTTGCGAACATTTCGGGTTATCTCGTAAATGAAGTGAAATTCGGTGGCGGATTCCTCGGGCATCTGGAAAAAGGCGGCCAGTTCGTGGTGAAACGAGATGAGGTCGCGCCCGGGGACTGGGAAATGACGGCAATGGAAATCGCTATGAAAGGAAAAATCCTTCTATTCAAGAACATTGCCGTACGACAGAGAGAGCGTCACAGCGACTTTCGCCAGGTTCCCGACGGCCTGACTCTAGCTGATGCCGCTGACTTGCTCACCAGACACACCATGCTGGCCACTTACCCCACGACTGGTGATACCGCAGAAATAAAGGCTCGCGCTAAGTGACTTCCACGCTGCGGCTACAATGATCTTGCTGTGTTCGACAGCCAACCCGCGCCCCCAGCCCCCGCGCCCCCAGCCAATGACGAGTCTTGGATGGAAGAGGCCCTGCGCTGTGCCCAGCGTGCCCTCCAATCCAACGAAGTCCCCGTTGGAGCAGTTGTCGTCCTTGAGAACAAGATCATTGGTCGAGGCTGGAACCGCAACCTTACCGATTCTGATCCCACGGCTCACGCCGAAATCATCGCCCTTCGCGAAGCCGCTGCCCGCATCGGCAACCATCGCCTTTTAAACTGCGAGTTGTTTTCAACGATCGAGCCCTGCGCCATGTGTGCCGGTGCCATGATCCACGCTCGTATTAAACGTCTCGTCTACGGTGCGGATGATCCCAAGGCTGGAGCTGTTCATTCAGTGCTGCAGGTGCTGAATCATCCACGACTCAACCACCAGATCGAAGTACGCAGCGGCGTTCTGGGAAATCGATGTGCAGAGCTGTTGCAGGAGTTTTTTCGCTTGCGCCGTTCCGAACAAAAAGATGTCATGAAGCCGTAGATCACCTTGCCACGAGACTTTTAGGCATGAAGGTGATGATGTTACTTGGATATAATGGCGCGGCTGCCGATGTTCAACTCGGCTCAGGGGCCAGCTTGCCGCTGTCACTGAAAACCCGCGCCGTAGGCGATGTGACCATCGTCCAGTGTTCCGGCCGCATTGTCGCCGGGCCGGAAGCAGAGTCATTGCGCGAGCACGTCTGCGGAATCCTGCAGGACCACAGGGACATCATTCTGCACCTCGGAGAAGTAGCCTTCATCGACAGCAGCGGACTGGGAATGCTGGTGCGGCTACTGACCAGCACGCGCCGGGTGAGCAGCGATTTGAAATTATGCAGCCTGCGCTCCGACACCCACAAACTGCTTCAAATGACCAGTCTTATCAAATTGTTTGATGTGCATGACTCCGAGGAGGCCGCGGTTTCTGCTTTCTACCGCAGAAAAGCGCCGGACGGGCGCGCATCGGTCGTGGGTCCAAGCCTATTGTGCGTAGATCAATCCGCCGATGTGCTTGCCTATTTGCGGGAACTCTTACGAAACGCCGGCTACAGCGTCCTGACGAACAGCAACCTGCATGACGCATTGATCCTCATACATGCAACACGGCCCAATTTGCTGGTCCTTGGACCAAGTCTTACGGCATCGCCCGGAACCATGCAAAGTTTCCGCACTGCCTGCACTGGCATTCCCGTAGTGGAGTTGGGCAGTGAATTTTCCACACTGGATGCCGGCCGAGCCGCCTCCGATCTTCTGAAAAATGTGCAGGCGTACCTGCACTCGCAGGTGCGTTGAGTTCCTGACTCACCGCAGCTGCGCGATTCCTACTTTATTTACACCGCTACATGCCAGGTAAACTCTCCCATCTTTGGTCGCAGCCATGTTGCGAATCACACCGCCTCCCGACGGGACTGGTGTAGAGGCAAATGATTTTGTTTTCGGATCAAATCGCACCAGCGTATTCGGCTTCACTCCCGATTCGCTGTACCACACAATTCCGTCCGCGGTCACCGTGATGCCATACGGTTCCGAACCGTCGCCGGCGGGAGACTTCCATTCCTCGACCTTCTTGCTCGCCGGATCAAAATGCCCCAAATAGCCACGCTCATAGTCGGTGTAGAAGATGGTCCCATCCGGCGCTACCGCCAGCCGGCGCGGGCGCGCTCCCTGGGGCACTGCATATTCGGTGATCGTCATTGTCTTGGGATCGATGCTCGCCAGTTTATTGGTCCCGAATTCACAAAAATAGGGAACTCCGGAAGGTAGCACCACAATCCCGTATGGGACAGCGTGAGCAGTCGGCACCTGCTTGAGTTTCACCTCGCCAGTATGCGGATCAAGCCTCCCCACAAAATTCGATTCCTCCAGAGTGAACCACAAAATGCCCTGCTGATCGAATACCGGAGTGTGAGGATCGGTCGCTCGCGCATCCGGCATGTGATATTCCGTGATCTCTCCGGTCGCGGGATTGAGCTTTCCGACGTATCCTTTGAATACTGCCGTGAACCAGATATTCCCATCCCGATCGGCGACAAGCCCATGCGGCCCTGATTCGGGTGTTTTCAGAGGATATTCTCGAAACTGCCCAGTCTGCGGATCAAGCCGGCCAAGTTTGTTTGCCATCTGTCCCGTGTACCAAAGGGAGCCATCGGGAGCCACCGCCGGATCATGCGGCCGCGAATGCGGCGTAGGCACATCCCATTCCTTGATCACGACGTTTGCACCACCGGCGCCTAGCGCAACCGCCGTTCCCAGGAAGACAACCGAGCAAATCCGAAGTGACAATTTCATCGCGCACCTCCGCCTGGTTTTTCTTTGGATTTTGATGTTCTCGCTCCGGCGTTGGTTCCAGTAGATATTCCGATTTGTCTCCCACGGCAATCCCTTTCGCTCTAATCAGCATCCCTAATGCAACAAGATCCAGCCACTTCCATCGGGAGCGGGAACATGACAACAGAAATCGGTCGCGACGAATTGAAGCAAAGGCTGGACCATCCAAAGAAGTTTGTGCTGCTGGAAGCGCTTGCGCCTGAGGGTTATCGTCGGGCTCATCTCCCCGGCGCGCTCAACTTACCACCCGGTGAAGAACGATCGCTTGCCTCCGAGTTGATACCCACGAAGGACACGGAGGTAATCGTGTACTGTGCCGGGCCTGAATGCCACGCGTCAGAAAACGCAGTCCGGGAACTCGCCGAGATGGGTTATTCGAGAGTGCGCCGCTACGTCGGCGGTAAGAAAGACTGGATGGATGCAGGCTTGCCCGTGATGAGCGATGAGCCACGAGCTGCATAGCCCATACACGTAATTCGAATATGTCGCCGAGGTGGAATATGCCAGCCAATCGACCCAGAACAAAGATCCTGTTGGACGGTGGTGATCCCGCGGAAACCCTCCGCGTGAAAAATGCTCTTGGATTTCTGGATGGCCAAACCACCAATCCGACTCTGGTCGCCAAAAATCCAGAAATTCAGCATCTCATTGCATCTGGCCACAAACTCAGCCGGAAGGATCAGGAAAACGAATACAAGCACATCGTGCAGCAAATCTCTCCGCTGGTGGGCGATGCAGGAGTTTCGATAGAAGTTTTCGCCGATCTCGACACCACCGCTGAGCAAATGTTGGCCCAGGGCGAGGAGATGTTCTCCTGGATTCCAAATGCCTACATCAAGTATCCCTGCACTCGCGAGGGCCTGCGAGCGGCGGGGGAATCAGCGCGCCGCGGCATTCGGGTCAACGTAACTCTGTGTTTCTCCCAGGAGCAGGCTGCCGCGGTGTACGCCGTAACCAAAGGCGCGCGCGAGCCAGTTTACGTCTCTCCCTTCCTCGGAAGGCTCGATGACCGGGGCGAGAACGGCATCGACGTTGTGCGCAATATAAAAAAGATGTACGAGCGCGGCGATGGACACATCCATGTCCTGGCCGCAAGCCTGCGCCGTCTGGAGCACCTGCTTGCCTCATTCGCCCTGAATGCTGAGCTAGCCACGGTTCCTGCCAAAATCCTGGAGCAATGGGCCGCACAAGGGCTCCCTATGCCCGATGAGAATTTTCGATACGAGGCCGTCGACGCTGAGGGCAGGTCTCTGAAGCCAATTCCATACCGCGATATTGAGCTGAATGCTCCATGGCGCAGCTTTGATATCCGCCATGAGCTCACAACAAAAGGGATAGAGAGATTCGTGAACGATTACTTGAACACGCTTGCCCCGGCAGCATAGCCGAGAATAGTCGTCAATAATGGGGGTTCTATGAGACCTGCAGCCCTGACACACGCGCTGACACGAACTTATTCAGACATCCAGAACAACCACACGATGCAAATGGCCGCCGCGCTCTCCTATTACTTCGTCTTGTCCCTCTTCCCGGCCCTGATATTTCTTTCTGCCGTCGTGGCCTACTTGCCTGTTCCTGACCTGTTCAATCAGGCTTTGGCTCTGATGGCTCGCTTCCTGCCCGCTGACACCATGGGCCTGGTGAGAAGGATCCTGGCCGACGTGGTCTCGCCCAACAAAGGAACCTTTCTCTCGTTTGGCATTCTGGGCGCGCTCTGGGCGGCTTCTGGCGGTTTCGCCGCTACGATCGAAGCGTTGAACATGGCGTATGAAGTTAAAGACGACCGCCCGTTCTGGAAGACGCGTCCGCTGGCCGTTGGCTTAGCGTTCATCACCGGAGCTCTCATGCTCGTCGCGTTATCGGTAATGATCGTGGGGCCCCGATTCGGGGAATGGCTGGCGGGCAAAGTACATCTCTCGAACCTCTTTGTCCTGCTTTGGCCGTTCATTCACTGGACGATCGCTGTGCTGTTCACAGTTCTTGCGGTTGAGGTTCTCTACTTCATTGCACCCAACGTGAAACAACGCTTCATGGCAACTCTGCCCGGCGCGGTTCTGGCCGTGAGTTGCTGGATGGGACTCTCGTACCTGCTTGGAGTCTATTTTCGCCACTTCGCGAATTTCAATAAGACCTATGGCACCCTGGGCGCTGCAGTTGCCCTGATGATCTGGCTCTACTGGACCGGCTTCGCCATGCTCGCCGGCGCAGAACTCAATGCCGAACTGGCAAAGATGAGTCGTGAAGGACGCCTGCAGGAAAAGCACGAGCCCCCCGCGATCACGAAAATTGATCTGGCCGCGTGAAGGTGTTTAGGGCATCGAAGCCGGGTTGTGTCAGGCGGCCCTATTCTTCTCTTCCAGCGGCATGCCTGCGTTGCGCCACGCGTCTAACCCGCCCTGGAGTGCCCAGACGTCCGTATACCCGTGTTCTTGAAGTTTCTGCGCCAAACTGGCGCTTGAGCCTTCGTTCGGTCAAGTGCAGTACGTCACAATCGGCTTGTTTTTTGGAATCTCGGGCAAATGTTTTTCCAAATCGTCTATGGGCACCCGGATCGCTTCAGGCAGCATCACCTCCGACGACGCCCATGCCTGCGGGTTGCGCACGTCGATCACTGTGAAATCCTCTCCCGCTTCCATCCGCTTCTTCAGTTCCTGCGCAGTAATTCGTTGAGCAGCAGCCATACGCAATCTCCTCCGTCAAATTCCACTAATAGATGCTGATGGAGCCTTCCAAGCTGTAGTAGTGAGTGAAGAATCCCTTGCAGCCCGCAGATCCACCGAGGCATCTAACACACAAAATTAGTCAACGAAAAATTCTCCAGGATCTGAAAATGGCCCGCCAAAACGCCAAAAGCAAGCAATCTAAGAGATGGGTAGCTAAGGTCAAGACGGATTCCACTCATCCTCCGCCCGGACTGTTCACCAAGAGTGCGCCCGTCATCGCAAGAACGCTTGCTTCCAGGAAGGTTTCGCCTAAAGGCCCAGTCTCCGGCATGCGGATGCTGACGTACTTCATCAACCGCGCCGGACATGGGCTCACTGCAAAGCGACGAGCCGAACTGCAAAGGGCAAAATCCCTACTTTCAAAACGGGCGCAGCAAGACAAGTCGCGAAAGCGAGCCGCCTGAGTTTCGCTGGAGCAGCGCTGCGTCAGCGGAATCGGTTCACCTGTTAGAATTGCCTTAAGAGTTCACACGCTCTCCGGAGAGATGGCCGAGTGGCTGAAGGCGCGCGCCTCGAAAGCGTGTATACGGGAAACCGTATCGGGGGTTCGAATCCCTCTCTCTCCGCCAGTCTTGCCTTTCTCGTCCTGACACTGGCGCTTCTTCTGCCGTCTTGTTTCCGACGACGGGTATAGCCCCAGCAAAGACCAAATCGCCATCTGCAGGGAACCAGGAGGACTGAAAAATGGAGGGACCGGGCGGAATCGAACCGCCAACCTAGAGTTTAGGAAACTCTTGCTCTATCCAATTGAGCTACGGCCCCGGTTATCATCAGATTAGCATGTAGTCAGCGGCACTGAAAATGCATCGCACTTCAGCAGCCTTTGCGTTCTTTGCGGTTTTTCTTGGCGACCTTTGCGGTTAGATTTTCTGGTGTTGCCGCTAAAAAAAGCATTTAGCGCAAAGGACCTGAAGGTCCCGTCGCCGTGAGCGCGTGGCGCAAGAGACTCGCAGCCGCAGGCGTCCTCGGGATTTTCCTCATCCTCATATTGATGGGATTCGCGGTATGGGCTCTCCTCTTCTTTGGACACCCTCTTTTGGACACACTCTCTGCGACGTGCGTCAATCCACCTCTGTAATACTTCGGGATGCTTATCGCGGGAGTGATGGTAGCGGCTCTGGCAGGAATGCCAGCCTTAGAACTTCTCGGGTCACCTGCGCTTCTGGCCAGTCGGGATGCTCTTGGCGAATCCGCGCCTTCACCAACTCGCGGGCAAACTGGCTCATTTCAAATGCGATTAAGAGCCGCTGTTCTCCTGTCATTGCCCTGTAAATTCGGAGTTGAACTGCTTGTGCCGAAGAGCTTGTGTCTGTGCGAGGCACCGTCAAAATGTTAACACGCAGTGTCCCCGGTGGGATTTTGCACTGAGCACCCTGCCGGTCAGGTTGCAGCGCCGCGTATTTGTCTGACGGCGGCAGACTTTACATCCCGCAGTAATGGTCGTAGTTTTGCTCTCGATGAAAGCTACGGATTGGGAGTTCACAAATCGGGCCTTAGTGTTCGGCCTGATTTTCGCGGGCAGCTTTCCGTTGTACTCACTGGATCGTCAGAATTCGGTGGCTGCCCTTGCCTCTTGGTTGGGACCCCGTATTGGAGCCGACCCGGATCATACTGCCCGTTTCCTGTTTGCTTTCGCCGCATTGTTGCTGGTGATGGCCGCTCTTTTGCGCACCTGGGCATCCGCTTACCTGGAGGCGGGCGTCGTGTACGCGTCGACAGTGAAGACCGAAGACCTGGTCGCCGATGGGCCATACCGGCACACCCGCAATCCTCTGTATCTCGCGAACATACTCCTGGCGATCGGCATGGGTGCGCTGATGAGCCGTATCGGATTCGTCGTTGCTGTTCTCTTGATGGTGGTGTTTTCCTATCGGCTGATCCTGCGGGAAGAAACCGAACTACGGTCCAATCAGGGCGAGCGATATGAGCGGTACGCGACAGCGGTTCCGTCTTTGGCCTTCGCTCTTACCAAGAACAGTCTCCGCCGGACGCCAGCCGAACTGGAGAGATGGATTCAAAGCAGAATCATGGTATTGGGGATTCGCCGCATCCAGCGTTGCGTTCGCGATAACTTTGAACCTGAAAGTGTTCTTCGCGATATTTGGAGCTAGCATCGTAGTGTTCTGGGCGTCGTCAGCAATTCTGCGAAAGAAGTCGACGGGGCAGGACTCAGGCTCAATGCCGCGCTAAGAAGAACGAATTCGTTCGTTGCCCTTGCTGCCCAGCCTTAATCTATACTGCCAATCCAACGTGAACCCCCAACCGGAAAGCTCCAAGCCGCAACTTGTCCGCGATCTTGGCGCCACTCACGCCACAGCGGTTGTAGTTGGAACCGTGATCGGCAGCGGAATTTTCCTGGTTCCCTCCGAGATGATGCAGGCCGTCGGCTCGGCCAGGCTCGTGTACCTGGCGTGGCTGGTGGGCGGAGTACTTTCGTTTTTCGGAGCGCTCGTTTACGCAGAACTGGGCGCAATGAAGCCGGAGGCCGGAGGAGAATACGTCTACCTTCGCGATAGCTTTGGGCCGCTCGCCGGCTTTCTCGATGCCTGGACCTGGTTTCTTGTGTCAAAGCCTGCGTCGATCGCTACTCTCGCCACTGGCATGGTGCGCGTGCTCGGGACATTTTCCGGGTTGCGGTTCCTTTCCGATCCAATCCCTGGGATTCCCTACACGCTTACCTACGGACATCTGGTCGCGGTGGCTGCTGCGCTGCTGATCACCTTCCTTAATTACATCGGCATAAAGAGAGCTGGCGAGTTCCAGCTGATTTTCACAGTGCTCAAAGTTGCCATTATCGTGGGCATCGTCGGCGTGGGTTTCAGCTTCAGCGCCGGGACATTTCACAACTTCACAGGAACCTATTTCGGAGCAAAGGGCGGTGTGGCGGGTTTCATGGCGGCGATGGTAGCGGCCCTGTGGGCGTATGACGGATGGAATGACTTGAACATGATCGCCGGCGAGGTGCAGAAACCCGAGAAGAGCTTGCCCA
>QIAA01000062.1:4410-11437 GCA_003224905.1 Acidobacteriota bacterium | reverse complement strand
CGCGAATGAGCGCCGCTCGTTTCCGCTTTCACTTGTGCAGCAGCGGTTGTGGGTACTGGATCGTCTGGAACCCGGCAACGGAGTTTATAACCTCGCCTTCGCCGTGCGGCTGAACGGGCCACTGCACCTAGATGCAGTGCAAAGTGCGCTGAATGCAGTGGCCGGGTTGCACGAAATTCTTCGGGCTGAATTCCACGTCGAACATGGCGAACCGGTGCAGGTGATCCTCCCGCGCCACGCCGTTGCTGCGACATCAGTCGATCTCAGCGGTATTCCCGCGGCAACAAGAGATAGTCGAATTTCGCAACTGCTGCGTGAAGAGGTCAGCAAGCCTTTCGATTTGAGCCGTGGCCCGCTATTTCGGACACAGATTCTCCGGCTCTCTCCGTCAGAACACATTCTGCTGTTGATTGTTCACCGCATTATTTGTGATGAACGGTCGCTGCAGATCTTCTTTGCGGAAATCGCAGCTTGTTATTCGGCCAGGCTTCGAGGCGAGTCCTGGAATCCAGACGAAGCATCGCGTGGATATCTTGAGTTCGCAAGAACCCAGCGGGAAGAATTGTTGAATGACGAGCTGCAATCGCAGCTCGCTTATTGGAAACAACAACTGGCGGGAGCCCCATCGAGCGTGGACCTGCCAGTAGACCACTCGCGCCCGCCCGTGCAGAGCTTCCGCGGCGCCACCTGCACTACGCAGATCTCATCAACAGTGTATGAACGTTTGCAGGATCTGAGCCGCAGCCAGCACGTCACGTTGTTCTCTGCTCTACTTGCAGCCTTCAACATTTTGCTATGGCGGTACAGCGCACAGGATGATTTGGTGCTGGGGACGGAAGTTTCGGGACGCAGCTGTCCAGAAACGCTAAATGCCATTGGATTGTTCGCCAACCAATTGGTGCTGCGCACCGATATTTCCGGCGATCCTAGTGTGTTGGAACTGCTGCACCGTGTGCATGCGATAGTCGAAGCTGCCCAGGCGCATCAAGATTTTCCTTTCGAACAGCTGGTTGACGAACTCAATCCAGAGCGCGACCTGAGCCGCAATCCGCTTTTCCAAATCATGTTCAACGTGCGAAATGCTTCGCCGGGGTCATGGGAGATGCCCAACTTAACGGTCACGCCGCTCCAGGCGGAGAAAGCTAACGAGAAATTTGATTTGACGGCCAATCTGCTGCAAAGGAGTGAGAGCCTCGAGTGCTCTTTCAATTACAACCCAGATCTTTTCGACGCCGCAACGATCAGTCGGATGACAGAGCATTACTGCAAGCTGCTGGAAGAAGTCTCCGCTGATCCTGAGAGGCACATTTCTGAGTTACCGCTCCTAGGAGAAGCAGAACAGCACAAGATCCTGCTGGAGTTCAATGAGACTGCTGTCAATTATCGGCGTGACCTTTGCATTCATGACTTCCTCGAAGCTCAGGCGACACGGACCCCCGAGGCAATCGCCCTAACTTGCGAGCGTGAGCATTTTACGTATGCGGAACTCAACACGCGTGCGAATCGTTTGGCTCACTACTTGCGGAAGCGCGGGGTCCGCCCCGAAGTATTGGTTGGCATCTGTATGGAACGCTCCCCTGAAATGCTGGTTGGGATTCTCGGCATTCTGAAAGCGGGTGGCGCGTATGTGCCGCTCGATCCTGCGTATCCCGTGCAACGTTTGGCGGCTATTCTCGAGGATGCGAAAACTCCGGTATTGGTTACGCAGCAGCGGTTGGTTGATTTGCTTCCTCCGGGTGTGGCGACGACTGTGTCCGTTGATGCCGATTGGCAGGAAATTGCCCAGGAATCCGGCGAGAATCCAGCCGCTGCCGCGAAACCCGGAAACCTGGCTTATGTGCTATTTACTTCTGGATCCACGGGCAGGCCGAAGGGAGTCGCTATCGAGCATCGCAGCGCTGCGACCTTCATTCAGTGGGCGCAGAGCGTTTTCACGCCCCAGGAGGTTGCTGGCACGTTGTTCTCGACTTCGATGTGTTTCGACCTTTCTGTATTCGAAATGTTCGTACCTCTCAGCATGGGCGGCAGGGTCATCATGGCCGAGAATGCTTTGTTCCTGCCCAAGCTACCCAATCCGGATGAAGTTACATTGATT
The DNA here is from genome assembly GCA_003224905.1 of Acidobacteriota bacterium. Lineage (GTDB taxonomy): Bacteria > Acidobacteriota > Terriglobia > Terriglobales > Acidobacteriaceae > QIAA01. The sequence goes on along the minus strand of QIAA01000062.1, from coordinate 9,342 downwards.
AACACTGTCCCTTCAGCGATTGCGGAACTGGTGCGGATGAAAGCTGTCCCGGCATCCGTGGAGGTGGTAAACCTGGCAGGCGAAGCGCTTTCCACCAGCCTGGCACAGCAGATCTACGATAACACCCGGGTGCGAAAGCTTTACAATCTGTATGGCCCAACCGAGGATACAACCTACTCGACTTACACTCTGGTTCCGCGAGGAGGCGAAGTCACCATCGGTCGCCCGTTGGCGAACACGCAGGTTTACATTCTGGACGTAAACGGTAGGCCAACTCCAATCGGCGTTTCCGGTGAATTGCACCTCGCCGGGGAAGGCTTGGCGCGCGGCTACTTTGGTCGGCCGGATCTCACGGCTGAGCGCTTCGTTTCCAATCCGTTCAATGCCAATCCTCAGGCTCGTATGTATCGGACGGGTGACCTAGCGCGCTTCCTGCCGGACGGAAATATACAGTATCTCGGCCGCATGGATAGTCAGGTGAAGATCCGCGGGTTCCGCATCGAAATGCGAGAGATTGAATCCGTCCTAGCCAAACATCCCGCGCTGCAAACTGTAGTTGTGGTCATTCGCGAGGATAAGCGGGCAGACAAGCGCCTCGTTGCCTACCTCGTCTTTGTTCCAGGCAAAGACGAGTCCAGCGCCAATCTGCGCGTTTTCCTGAAGGAAAACCTGCCGGAATATATGATTCCCAGCGCATTCGTGAAGATGGACGCACTCCCTCTTACATCCAATGGAAAGATCAACCGCCGCGCTCTTCCCGCTCCAGATTGGTCACGGATTGATAGCGGAGCTTCGATTGCGGCGCGCGACCAGTTGGAGGTTATGCTGGTCGAGACCTGGCAGAAGGGGCTGGGGATTCCAAATATCAGCGTGACTGACAACTTTTTCGATCTTGGTGGCCATTCCTTGCTGGCGGCGCGGCTGCTCTCGGAAGTGGAGAAAATTACCGGCCGGCAGATTCCTCTCTCCGCTTTGTTCCGCGGACCGACAGTGGAGTCGCTAGCCCAATTGATCCGCGAAGGGGACGAGGCTAATCCTGACCCGCTGGTAATGCAAATCCAGAGGGGCGGCGACGGATTGGCCTTCTTCGCGGTTGCTTCGCCGGGCGTGGAAACGCTCGGCTTCGGCCTGCTGGCCCGTCACATGGGGCCAGATCAGACCGTTTACAAGCTGCAGGGCCACGCGCCCGTTGTGGTGGGCAGACCTTTCACTGAGAAAGACTTGCGGTCGCTGTCTCGAGAATACATCGCAGCCATGCGCGCGGTTCAGCCGGAGGGTCCATACTGCCTGGGCGGAATGTGTGAAGGAGTCCAGATTGCCGAAAGGATGGTTGGCGATCTGGAAGCGCAAGGAGAGGAGGTCGGCCTATTCGCCATTTTCGACACCTGGGTGCTCCAGCACAGCCAACGATTATGGCTATGGCGGATTGAGTACTTTCGCCAACGCTTGAGGCAGTTGAAGGAGATGAATTTCTCGCAGCAATGGGAGGCTTGCAAACGGGCCGTCGATACTCAATGGAGGAGGCTGACGGGCAAGTCTCGGGGCAGAAGTGAATGGTACCGTGCGTATTGGCCTGATGATTTCACCCCGGGCCGCTTCCGGGCTCCGGTGATCCTGTTCAAACGGCCGAAACAGCCTTTCTACTACGTCGATGATCCCGAGATGGGTTGGGGCCAACGTAGCGAGGGGGGGGTGGAGATCCACGAAATCGAGTTCGATCACGATGAATTACTTCGTGAGCCGTACGTGCGACCCGTAGGAGAGCAACTCGCAGCATGTGTAAAGCGTTTGGGCAAGCGGCCTGGGGAATTTGAGTTTTGGCCGCTCGAAGCCTCCGTGATTTCCTCGTCATCGAGCTAAGTCATTGTCGAAAGTACAAAATTCATGAAGAAGTTGGACAAAGTTGAAATTCTGAAGAACGTCGGCTCCAGTTGGTTTGCTCCGGGCGTGAATGTTCTGGTTGGGATCTTTCTTTCGCTTTATATGTTTCACCGGCTTGGGGATGAAGCCTTCGGCCTCTGGGTTCTGATTTTTTCCATCACGGGTTATTACGGGCTTTTCGATCTGGGGATTCGCTCTTCCATCGTCCGCTATTCGCGCTCCGCAAATGTATGGCAAGCAATTCGAACAACCGGCCCGTGCTGATTTTGGGCGCTGCCCCGCGCATCTCTGTGGCGGTCGCACGCTCGCTGTATCGCCACGGAATCCCCGTAGAAGTCGCCTCCTTTTTGGGGACCGAGCGGGAGCTGCGCTCACGCGCCATTCGCGCCTTCCATCGCCTGCCGCTGAAAGAACTCTATCCAACAAAATTTCTAGATTTGCTTCTGGCATTGATTCGTGAGCGCGGATTCGACATGGCGCTGCCGACCAGCGATCCCGCATTATCGGCGCTAGCTGAGCACTACGACCGCCTCGCTCCGCTTTTGCATGTTGGCTGTCCGCCGCCTAGCGCCGTCGAGCGCGTGCTAAATAAAGCTCTTACTTTGGAAGCGGCGAAAAAATGCGGGATCCATGTGCCGTTCACCTGCACCGTCGGGAATATGACTGAACTGGAGCAGGTGGCCGCGCAGCTTCGCTTTCCACTTGTAGCCAAGCCTGGGCAAAAAGGCGCGAAGGTTTTCCGGGTGCGCACCTTCCCTACCCTTGAAAAGTTGTCGGAAGCTCTGCGAATGAACGATCCGGGCCTTGTTTTGCTGCAGGAGTACTGCCCTGGCATTGGCGTCGGAGTAGAGATGCTGCTGCACAAAGGCGAATGTGTTGCTGCATTCCAGCATCGCCGATTGAAGGAAGCTCCCGCCAGCGGTGGGGTTGCAGTAATGGCTGTTGCCGAGGCTCTCGATCCTGGGCTGCGCGACGCATCTCTGAAATTACTGCGCGCACTAGAGTGGGAAGGCCCAGCTATGGTGGAATTCCGCGTCGACCGTCAGACTGGAACCTGCGTCCTCATGGAAGTGAACGGGCGATATTGGGGAACATCATCGCTTCCCATCCTCGCCGGCGTCGACTTTCCGCTTTATCATTGGCAAATTTTGCATGGCGAACAGCCGCGTGTACCCGGTAAGTATGCCGTCGGCATGCGCTGGCGTTGGACGCCCGGATATCTGGATCGCCTTTACAGCATCGTGGCAAACTCTAGGGGAGGAATCAGTAGTACGACCTCGCGGATCCGCGAACTCGCTCAGACCACGATAGATTTCTTTCCGACAATCCACGAGGCGCTGTGGTCATGGTCTGATCCGGAGCCATTCTTCTCTGAGCTGGCTGCCTCGATATACGAACATCTCACCGCAGCAGTCAATTGGTTGCTGCGGAAGCTTATTCCGGGGGGCATGAGCAGGTATGCGAAAATCTACTTACGCCTGCGGCCGGAGGCGCGCCCTATCTACGCGAAGTTACGTACCGCTGATGCGCTGGGCACGAATCGGGAAAATGGCCAGGCCTTTCTTCGCACCGCGAGGTCAGTAGTGTTCGTTTGCTATGGAAACATCATGCGCAGCCCGATGGCGGAAGCGATGCTGAAACGAGTGCTCGCCGAGCAAGGGTCTAGCGGCATCGGAGTCAAATCGGCTGGACTGCATGCGCGTGTCGGCCGCGAGGCGCACCCTGGGGCGCTAAAAGTATCGCGCGAGATTGGTATTCCGCTCGACAATCATCGAGCGCAGTTGCTCAGCCCCGAGATGGTTGCATCCTCGGATCTGATTTTTGCCATGGATTTTGAAAATCTTGCCGAACTGTATGCGGTCTATCCTGAGGCGCGGCACAAGATTCATATGCTCAGCGCCTTTGCCGAAGGAAAACAGCGCAATCGCGAGATCACAGATCCGTACTATGGCGACGAGGAAACGACCCGGCAATGCTATTCCATCTTGATGCAATGCGTCGGAAATCTGGCGCGAAGCGTTCTCCATGCTCGCACGCTGGTGCGTCATTGAAGGCCCGGGCCGGCATCATTCTGACTATTGGTTGTTGATTCGCATTGAACAGGAGACAATGTCCGAACTCTGGAAATATTTGAAGTACGGTGGCCCAGCTTTGACAGGGCGAATCCCCGCCGGCCGGCGGCTAACAGTAGTTCATGATGAGGTTTTCCTGGTTTCATATCCGCGCTCGGGAAATACCTGGACGCGCTTTCTGATCGGCAATCGCTCAAGAAGTCTGGGTTATGAAGTGAGCTGCGCCAAAGAGACTCCGGCAGAGAAGCCGGCGCTGGCGGGTTCCTAACCGTTGTGAGTCAGAAATTTTGCAATGCGCATCAGGCCGCATGCTGGATGGCCCGCAAAAAAGTCCGGCGCAGGGAATTTTGATTTCGTTTGTCTCCCTTCCCTGGCTGCAAGTATACGCATCATCGTAGTCGTGCCGTCTGGAACGCGTGTCCAGTCAAGAATAGTTGTGAACAGTACAAACCATAGAACCTGGGAGGTTCACGGATTTGACCGCTTCGACCAGCCATCTTATTCCGCCGCATGGCGGTGAACTCGCCAATCTAGTCACTGAACCCGAAAGAAGCAACGAACTCAAGGCACATTCCAGGGAATGGCCATCCTGGGATTTAACCGCGCGGCAGATTTGCGATTTGGAGTTGCTGATGAGCGGCGGCTTCTCTCCGTTGCGCGGATTCATGACGCGCGCCGATTACGAAGGCGTGTGCCACAACATGCGCCTGGCAAATGGTGTGCTGTGGCCGATGCCGATCACGCTGGACGTAACCGAACACTTCGCCAAGTCGTTGAAGCCTGGAAGCAGCACGGTTGCGCTGCGCGATGCTGAGGGCGTGATGCTCGCCGTTCTGCACGTTGAAGAAGTCTGGCAGCCGGACAAGAAAGCGGAGGCCGAATCGGTATTCAAGACCACGAGCTATGCGCACCCGGGCGTCGACTATCTGTTCAATAAGGCGCACCCGTGGTACATCGGAGGCCGGGTGGAAGGCGTGCA
>QIAA01000062.1:3754-4332 GCA_003224905.1 Acidobacteriota bacterium | reverse complement strand
GTGGTTGCGTCCCAAACCCGAAATCCCATGCATCGGGCGCATGTGGAGCTGACGTTTCGCGCCGCGAAACAGGTGGAAGCGAATCTGTTGATTCATCCTTCGGTGGGCATGACTAAGCCGGGCGATGTGGACTATTTCACCCGCGTCCGCTGCTATCAGTTGCTTCTCTCAAAATTCCCGCCTGGGACAGTAAAGCTTTCACTGCTCCCACTTGCCATGCGCATGGGAGGACCTCGCGAGGCTATCTGGCATGCGCTTATCCGGAGGAACCACGGCTGCACTCATTTCATTGTCGGCCGCGACCATGCCGGTCCGGGGAATGACACCAATGGCAAGCCGTTCTACGGACCGTATGAAGCGCAGGAATTGTTCAAGAAACACGAAACTGATGTCGGCGTGAGCATGGTGCAGTTCAACATGATGGTCTACCTGGAAGATGAGGATAAATACGTCCCAGACAACGAAGTGACCAAGGGTTCCCGCGTGCTGAACATTTCTGGCACAGAATTACGGCAGCGGCTCAACGAGGGCCGCGATATCCCTTCCTGGTTCACTTATCCCGAGGTCGTGCAGGAACT
>QIAA01000062.1:0-3737 GCA_003224905.1 Acidobacteriota bacterium | reverse complement strand
AGGAACTGCGGCGAAGCTATCCGCCGCGACATAAACAGGGTGTAACCATTTTTTTCACGGGACTTTCGGGCTCGGGGAAATCGACGATCGCGAATGTGCTGCTCACAAAGTTTCTGGAAACCGGCGGACGGCCAGTCACACTTCTAGACGGCGACCTGGTGCGCAAGCATCTTTCATCGGAGCTCGGCTTTTCCAAGGATCACCGCGATATCAACATTCGCCGGATCGGATATGTCGCTTCCGAAATCACGAAGAACGGTGGTATCGCGATTTGCGCACCGATCGCGCCTTACGACGCGGTGCGTAAACAAGTGCGAGCCATGATCGAACCCTGGGGAGGATTCATCCTAGTGCATATCTCGACGCCCCTTGAAACCTGCGAGCAGCGCGACCGCAAGGGCCTTTATGCCAAAGCGCGCGCCGGCATCGTCAAGGAGTTTACGGGGATTTCGGATCCTTATGAGGAGCCAAAGGATGCTGAGGTGGTAATTAACACCGCCGATCTGACCCCGGAAGAAGCCGCCCAGGAAGTTATTTTGCATTTGGAACGCGAGGGATTTGTCGGCATCAATGCCGGGGCAGCATCTGCTTAAGGAACAACCGGCTTCGCTGTTGTCATGGAAATCGCAGCCAAGATCGTGATCGGGTTGGTGGTTGGGACGCTCATCGGCATGACGGGGCTTGGAGGTGGTGTGCTTCTGCTGCCTCTGCTGATTTTTGGTCTCAAGGTGCCACCGATTCTGGCCGTCGGATCGGATGCGGTTTTCAATTTTGTGACGAAGATCGGCTCCGGGTGGATGCACCTGCGCAAAGGAACCGTTCGACGCAGAGTAGTTGTGGCACTTGCGGTGGGCAGCATTCCCGGCTCAATTCTAGGTGTGACTTTTCTGGCGCACCTGCGAGATGTATATGGCAGTGGGGTAAATAGTTTCATTACTTCTGCGGTGGGACTGTTGCTGGTCTGCATCCCGACGTTGATGCTTTTCCAGACCAGAATTGAAGAGCACGTCGCCGGCCGTCCCCCGACGATGAAGTCTTTCGCCGGAATGTCGGGAATCGGACTATTGGCCGGGTTCCTGGTCGGCATGACCTCTGTGGGCTCGGGCAGCATTATCATGATGCTGCTGCTCGTGTTTTACAGCTTTGCTCCCAAGGTCATGGTCGGTACCGACATTGTGCATGCCGTGTTGCTTACTGGCGTAACCAGCCTGCTTCACTGGCGGCTTGGCAACGTTGATCCCAAGTTGGTAGCCTCGCTTTTGATCGGCTCGATCCCGGGCGGTTTGGTTGGATCGCATTTGAGCACTCGCGTTCCCGTAACGTGGTTGCGACGAATTCTCTGTGCTGTGCTTCTGGCCACAGGCGCGCGGATGCTTTGGGCATAGGCGTGCTAAAGTTTGAAGACCTTCGCAATGTATTCCAAGCCCGATTCCGAGATCCTGGAGCGGATAGCGTCCGCACTGGAAGCGGCACGTCAAGTCCTAAACCGCTTCACCGCTGGAGCCATCGAAGCGGAATACAAGGCTGGACATGATCCTGTGACCGAAGCTGACAAAAGTGTCGATGCCGTGCTTCGCAAGGAATTGCTGCGCAACGGAGAAGGCTGGTTGTCAGAAGAAAGTGTTGATGATCTTGCGCGTTTGAATGCAAACCGAGTTTGGATTGTCGATCCTTTGGATGGAACTCGAGAATTCGTCGCAGGAATACCAGAATTCTGCGTCTCGGTCGCGATGGTGGAGGATGGCCACCCGATCGCTGGAGGAATTTGTAATCCCGCCACCAATGAGGTGTTCCTAGGCAGCATCGATTCTGGCGTCAGCTACAACGGCAAGCCTGCCCGAGTGAGCTGCCGCGCCAGCTTAAACGGCGCGTCTGTGTTGGCCAGTCGGAGCGAGGTCAAGCGCGGAGAGTGGAAACAATTTGAAAACGCGCCGTTCACGATTCGTCCCATGGGCTCAGTTGCGTACAAACTTGCGATGGTGTCAGCGGGATTGGCGGATGCAACCTTCACCTTAACGCCAAAGCACGAATGGGACGTCGCAGCCGGCGCAGCTCTGGTAGAAAGCGCTGGAGGAGTGGTACGCACCTTGGACAACTCTCCTCTCCGGTGCAACAGTACATCACCTCTCATTTCTGGTCTTCTGGCATGCGGACCGAACCTGGAAAAAGAGCTGCTAGCGATCGTCAGCGACCATTTACCGGCTGCCGCACGCCAATAACGGCGCGAGTTCGCGCTGAGTCGTAGATAACCATGACCGGGAGCATCTCAGCTCGAAGCCGGATGCCTGTATTCGTCGTGGGAAGCCCCCGCTCTGGCACCACTCTTGTTTATGAATGCTGTTGTCGGCCTTTGGGAACAATTAGGTGGACGACCCAGGGCCGTCTCGGCCCAAAAACAGATGCTGCGAAAAGCTAGGCAAGCCCGGCGCAACCGGGAAACTCAATTTCAAGCAACTTTCCGATTCCTCAATAAACGGTTTTAGATTTGATAACAATCAGGATGCAAAACGACATTGTCATCATAGGTAATGACGTCCGACCTAACGACCTGCCCCGGTTTCGCGCACTCCGGAGACTCAATGAAGAGGCTCTGTAGTGCGCGCCCCATCGATGTACTAACCTTTTCTGCAACACGCCTATGTAGCTCCGCGAATGCCGCTGGCGTTCGGTCCGCCAAAGCGCTGTGCGGCCGTTCGTGATTGTAGTGGTTCCGTAACTTTGCCAGCTTCTGCCGCGCATCAGCCGGCGACACAAACCACTCCACGTTCAAACACTCGTCTCGTAGTCGCCCGTTGAAACTTTCGATGAATCCGTTCTCCACCGGTCGACCTGGCCGAATGAAACACAACTGTACGTTTTTCCCCATCACCCACGCTTCCAACGCACGACTGCAAAACTCGGTGCCATTGTCCACCGTAAGGCTGGCCGGCAAATGTCCTCGTTCCGCTTTCGCTCTCTCTAGCGCCTGCGCCACTTGCATCCCGTCATCGCGCGGTCGGCTTCCAAACAGACCACTCCCGTGTGAACTGATCCACCACCGTCAGAATGCGCAGCGAACGACCGTCGGCCAACTTGTCGCTCATAAAGTCCATGCTCCAACACTGGTTCGCCGCGGTGGCCGCCGCCATGGTTCCACGCTGACGCCGAGCGATCTTTCGTCGCTGTTTGGTACGCACGATCAACTGCTCCTCGCTGTACAGCCGGTAAATGCGCTTGGCGTTCACTTTTCAACCTTCCCGCCGCAACAACACCGTCAACCGCCGATAGCCATAGCGCACGTGGCTCGCGGCCATCTCGCACAAGCGCCGCCGCAACACCGCATCGAACCGCCGCACTTTCTTGTTGTACATCCAGGTCGACCAACCGATCTTCATCAGCCTCGCCACTCGCCGCTGCCCGATCTGGTACGTTTGCTTGCCCCAGCCTCCGCCGCAGGCCAGGCTTTAGAGCTTTTTTGACACGATCTCCTGCAGGATCTGGCGGTCCAGGCTTAGATCCGCCACCAGCCGTTTCAGCCGCCCGTTCTCTTCCCGCAACTGCCGCAGCTCGCGCAACTCGCTGATGCCCAAACCGGCATATTGTTTTTTCCATGCGTAGTAAGTGCCCTCACTGATCCCAACCTTGCGGCAAATGTCTCCCACCTTCTCCCCCGCCTGCTCCGCTGCAGAACCGCCACGATCTGCTCTTCCGTATGAGCCTTCTTCGGCATCGTCCCTTCTCCTCTCCAGGACTGTTCT
>QIAA01000061.1 GCA_003224905.1 Acidobacteriota bacterium | reverse complement strand
TGCTGAGCCGTCTGGGACCGAATCTGCCACCGGAGCAACGCCTATTTCTGCTGCGCCGGCTTCTGGTTTACGCAACCCAGTTGCTGGCACCCAGCAACCGCTAATCGCGAGATCCCTAGATCATTGCAAAAAAACCAACCCCACCAAAAATCAGGTGGGGTTCGTCAGCAATCTGAGCCCTGACTCAGTCAGGGCCTGAGTCAGTCAGGGCTTTCGCTTTTCAGCAGACCAGGATGTAAGCCCTTGGGCAACGAGGTACTCCTGTAGTAGTCTGCGGTCGCAGTACCCAGCAGTAGCAAAACAGACGCATTGTTTTCCAGGCGCAACTGCCACTAGCGTCGGGCCGAGGCTTGGCCACAATCCTGGTAACCCTCGCAAGATTCCTCAAAATCCGAACACAATTTCCCATTGACTTCGCTTCCCTTCTTGCCCCATAACAGAAGAAGGTAAGTTGATCCTTGGTTCCAAGAAGTCTTAGTGCTGTATCTGAAGCGACCACGAGTGAAGGGTCGTCTGCTGAGTTGCTATGTACGGGCGCTTCAGATACAGCGACTTGAAGGAAGCCGCCCTTCGCGGGAGCCTATGGGTTTTGTATAAGGTTGAGCAGGTGCTGATGATCTGCAATGTTGGTATTGGCGGCTGTGCGCGGCAGTTACAGGGCGGGATCGTACGCTTTGAGGCGGCTGGCCGAGGCTGGAGAGATAGCCGGCAGGGCATTCTGGGCGAGCGGAGACGCAGAGACTCTGTAGGTGCCGGAGCACGAGGACGATTCGAGTCTGCGGTTGCGGATTCATGCGGCGTACGCGTAGAGCGGCGGGGAGCGAAGCAGGAGTTGAGTTGGAGAAAGCCGTTCGACGATATGCATGGTTCCGCCGCAAACCGGGCAGTTCCAGAGTGAGTGAGAGTGGGCCGCTACAGGCGATACGCTTGCAGCTGAGATCTCTGCTGCATTTTGGAGTAAGCGGAAGCAGAGCGGCAAGAGCATGGCGCGTTGCCGATTGGCGAGGAAGCCGAAGTTGCGGATGCGCACGAAGCCGCGCGGGAGCAGGTGCAGGAGGAAGCGGCGCAGGAACTCATGGACGAGCAGAGTCATCAGCCGCTTCTTGTTGCCGTGAGCGGAGTCTCTCCAGCGGAAGGTGACGTTGCCGTCGGCGAGAGCAACCAGCCTGTGGTTGGAGATGGCGACGCGGTGGGTGTAGGCGCCGAGATAGCGCAGCACATGTTCCGGCCCGCCGAAAGGCGGTTTGGAGTAGACGACCCAGTCGTGGCGGAACAGGAGCCTGAGCCAGGAGGCGAAGGCGCGCGGTTCCCGAAGAGGGAGGAGATGTCCGTGGAACTGGAGCGCGCCTGAATGAAAGGCGGTCTGGAGTGCGGCGACGAACTTACCGCGGAACACACGGCCGAGCACTTTGACGGGAAGGAAGAAGGAGCGGCGTGAGGAGATCCAGCGAGTGTGATCGGGAGCGAGGCCGCCAGCCGCGACTACGCAGTGCACATGAGGGTGATGCTGCAGTCGCTGATCCCAGGTATGGAGCACGCTGAAGAAGCCGATCTCTGCGCCAAGGTGCCGGGGATCGCGAGCGATCTCCAGCAGAGTTTCAGCACTGGTGCGAAACAGCAGGTTGTAGAGCAGTCGCTTGTTCTGCAGTGCCAGCGGCGCGAGTTCCCGCGGCAGTGTGAAGACGACGTGGACGTAGCTGGTGGGCAGCAACTCTCGTTGACGCGCCTGGAGCCAGCGCAAGCACGCGTTGCCCTGACACTTGGGGCAGTGCCGGTTTCGGCACGAGTTGTAAGAGATGGCGGAATGTCCGCAGTCAGAACATTGATCGCGATGTCCACCCAGCGCGGCGGTACGGCAGCGCGTGATAGCCAGCAACACCTTCTGGTGTTGCCAGTTGATCCACCGGCGACTGCGTTCCAGCAAAGGTCCCCCGGCACAGCGAACGATGTCGGCCACCTCCAGAGGAGGCCGGTTCATGCGTTCTGCGTCGGCTCTCCTTCTGCTCGGATCGTGAGTGCATCTAGCGGACTGCCGGTGGCGCTGAGATGCCGCCGGGAGAGATGCAGATAGATCGTCGTTTCCTCAAGGTCGCGATGCCCCAGCAGCATCTGGATGGTGCGCAGATCGGCCCCAGCTTCGAGCAGATGAGTGGCAAAGCAGTGACGCAGCGTATGGGGATGGATGTGCTTGTGTTCAAGGCCGGCGCGCTGCGCGGCCTGCTGACAGGCACTCCAGAGAACCTTGGTGGAGACAGGATGACTTGCCGTATGCCATCGGTTGCCGGGAAACAGCCAGTCGGTGGGCTTGCGCCGAAGTCCGCGCCAGTAGACGCGCAGGGCGTCGAGCAACTTCGGGCTGAGCATGACATCTCGGTCCTTGCGTCCCTTGCCTCCCCGGATATGAATGACCATCCGCTGGCTGTCGATATCGCTGATCTTGAGGTGTGCCACTTCAGCGCGACGCGCGCCCGTGGCATACAGCGTTATCAGCAGGATGCGATGAAAGGGAAACTCCGCCGCGTCGATCAGACGTGCGACTTCTTCCGGACTGAGCACTTGAGGTAAGTGCAGGACCTTCTTCGGATACGGTGTCTCGGCAACACTCCAACCTCGCTTCAACACCTGGACATAGAAGAAACGCAGAGCTGCCAACCGCTGCGTCACAGTGTTCGGGGCCAACTTCCAACGGGTGAACAACGCGGCCTGATACTGGCGAATATGCTCCGGGCCAAGCTGATCCGGTGAACGATGGAAGTGCCGACTGAAATGTTCGACCGTGTGGATGTAAGCGTGGATGGTGGACTCGGCGTAGTTGCGGCGCCGCAACTCCTCAAGCATGATCTGGCGTAGATGAGTCACAGAGAGTTCCTCCTCTGCGACACAAACTAGCTCAGATCACCTCCACCCTCGGCTCAGCGACACGCGAATGCGTCCGCCGCAAAGCGGCTTCGTTCAAGTCACCTTAGTGGTTGTCGTTTTCAGGTTCTCCCCGCCGCTCTCATCTTCGTACCGCTATCGAAGACTCCGAACTGCTGGTTCCAGAGCTAAACCTTTGCAACTCAATATTTTACATGTAAGTACCTTTACTTCCAAGATTTTACGTGCTGTCGCGCGGCCCCCGAGTCAATAAATTCAAAGATTTAGCCCGCCCTGGTACCGAGCCCAGTCCCAAAGCCGCTCAATTCTGGCAGCTAAGTCACATATTATCTATATTTTACCTGCAACTCCTTTCGATCCAAAGATTTTGCTCATGTCTTTCCGCTAAGCTGATGATTCCAAAAGATAACAGGGGGAAGGGTATATACCTTGTGCCGAGAGTTCCCCGCAAAATCATGGTACTAAGTCATTTGCATTCTATATTTTACCAGCAACTCCTTTGGATCCAAAGATTTTGCTCGTGTTCTCACGCCAACCCCATGATTCCAAAAGATCACGGGGAGAGGGTATACCCTTTTTACGAAATACGCTCTAGCGTGCTGCAAACAGCATGGGTACAATGCCCCATCATCTCGAAAAGAGGACTGTCACATGGCTTGTCCGTTCTTCATGCCAGTGTCGAAACTCGTGGACGATAGCTGCTTTCTCCATCCGCTTCGTTTGCCACTCGGCGGCGCATGGAAAGGCTATTGTTGTGCACCCGGCCACGAAGGCGCTCAACCTACACACCAGGAATTAACGGATTGCAACTTGGGATACGCAACCAGCTGTGCGCGGCTCCCGAAACAGCGCGAGTGCGATGCAGTGCGTTTCTCAGTCGTGAGGAACCTCGGATCGAAGCTGCATGTTTGCTTTGTGTCCGAATTGGATTACCGTCCGCGAGAACGTGTCCAGCTCGAGTACGATGTCGCAATCGGGCAATGGGCTAGTCCGCACCAAAACCCGCGCGTCCAGAAGATGGCCGAGTGCTGCGTCGATTTCTATTTGCAGCGAAGAAATCAATCCGTCCAGCCGGAGCTGACCGCCAGCGCCAACTTATGAAACGAAATGATGACCTGATGATGCCTCGGCCCGTCCGTGATTCGCAGTCGGAGATGGCCGAGATTGTTCTGCCTAACGACGCCAACCCGCTTGGGGCCCTGCTCGGCGGAAGACTGATGCACTGGATTGATATGGCCGGCGCCATGGCGGCGCATCGTCATTCGCGCAATTACGTAGTGACCGCTGCAATCGATCATCTGGATTTCGTGACGCCCGCCCATGTGGGCGACCTGGTGATCCTCCGCTCCTCTGTGAACCGCGTTTTCCATACATCGATGGAAGTGGGGGTGAAGGTCTTCGTTGAAAACTACCTTGTGGATACGTGTCAGCACGTAAGCTCGGCGTACCTGACGTTTGTGGCCATCGACGCCGGGAATCGTCACTTGCAAATTCCTGCTGTAGTTCCGGAAACCGATGAACAGCGCCGCCGCTACGAAGACGCAGGCCGCAGGCGCGAGACGCGCCGTCTGGAGCTGGAACGCCGCCGTACCCTGAAGCGATAAACACATCTACCCTGACCACTCGTATAATCGAAATTGAACAGAAACCGCCCTGGAAAGGTGATCTCTTGGCTTCTCACTTACCGCCGCGCCCCGGACAGCAACCGCCAGCGCCGCAACCACTGCCTGGCGTGGAAACAATCATTGCTGTCGGCTCGGGCAAAGGTGGCGTCGGGAAAACCACGCTTGCGGTGAACCTGGCGATTGCTATGGCCCGGTTAGGTCATAAGGTCGGCTTGCTCGATGCCGATGTTTACGGTCCGAATGTGCCGCTCATGCTCGGTATCAGCGCGCAACCAAAGGTTCTGGCTGAAAACCGTATCGAGCCGCTGGAAGCGCATGGCGTAAGAGTCATTTCAGTAGGATTCTTGAATCCCGGTGATAAGCCGCTGATCTGGCGCGGCCCTATGCTGCACTCGATCATCCGTCAGTTCCTCGGATCCGTACAGTGGGGCGAGCTCGAGTATCTGGTTGTTGATCTGCCTCCGGGTACAGGTGATGTGGCCCTATCGCTGATACAAACGGTGCCTCTGACGGGAGCCATTGTGGTTTCCACTCCTTCCGATGTTTCCCTGCAGGATGCGCGTAAGGCAATCGAAATGTTCCGCCAGATGAAAGTGGATGTGGTGGGCATGGTCGAAAACATGAGTTATTTCGTGTGCCCGCATTGCCACCAGCAGACCGACATTTTTTCGCGCGGCGGCGCGCAGCGCACCGCGGCTCAATTCGGAGTTGCTTACCTCGGCGATGTGCAGCTCGATCCCGATATTCGGAAATCCGGCGACATGGGCAACCCCGCAGTGCTCGCGGGAGAAGACTCTCCTTCCGCCAAGTCCCTGTATCAGTTTGCGAGAAAAGTGATCGCGCGCGTCGAAGAGATCAAGGCGAGCGCGCCGGAAAGCGTGATCCAGATTCAATGAATCTATTTGTTGAATCGCGACAGCCGGAAGAACGGATCGGCGTCTTTCCGGTCGATTACTAAACCAGCCACCATTTCACCGAGCGCAGGACCGTGTTTAAAACCATGCCCTGATCCACCGCCGACAATCCAAACGTTTTGTTTGGATGGATGACGATCGATGATGAAATTTTCATCCGTGCTGTTCTCATACTGGCAGACTCTGGTTTCCACAAGCGGCGCATTTTTCAGCGCAGGGAAACGGAACCCAAGGTAGTCGCGAACCATCTTCAGAGTTTCTGGGGTGACGGTCCTCTCGCCGGAAGTCGGGTCGAACTCTGGGCCGCGAGTGTCGTCGGCGATCTTGAATCCGCGCCACTGATTTCCGGGAATGCCATAGAAAAAGTGATCGCGGTGGTCTCCCCAGACAGGGAAGTGTTTCTCCGAGAAGCGGTCGTCGCCAGCTGGCGTGCCAAAGAAGAAGATATCCTGCTTGGTCGCGCGGATGTGATTGCCTACGGTCTGCGGAAATAGTTTTCCCAGCCAGGGCCCGCAAGCAAATACATATTGATCCGCTCTTAGTTTGGAACCGTCGGACAGAGTAAGTTCGTCCCAGTTGCCGGTATCTAAATCCTCTGCTTTTACGGCTGCCTGCCTGAATTCGCCGCCCTCAGCGAGGAATCCTTCGAGCACTGCCTGACAGGCCACGCGTGCGGTCAGGAACCCGCTCTGTGGTTCATAGACTCCCCAGAGGACGCCCTCCATGTTGATCTGCGGCCAGCGCTTCTGCATTTCAGAGTTCGAGAGCTCTTCGTAGGGAATGCCCGCTTCCTTCAACACTGGCAGGGACGCACGCTCAAACTGATCGGTGCCGGCCTCGGCCATCCACAGCACTCCGATACGAAACAGCAACTGCCGATGCCATCGCTTCTGGTTCTCTTCCCACAGCTCCAGAGCGCGGGCTGCCATCTTCGTGTACGGCTGATTAGGACCGTAGGTGCCGCGGATCACTCGAGTCTCGCCGCCAGACGATGACCGCGAGTTGCCCGGGCCCCAGGAATCGATCAGCGTGACACGCACGCCACGGCGCAATAAATAAAGAGCGGTCCACCCGCCGAATGCGCCGGCACCGATAACCGCAATGTGAGTTTTCGATTGCATTTTGGTTTGAAGTGAACCGCCGGACTCTGTGTTGAGCATATTCATGATGCCCGATCTTGCAGAGGATAGGCGACTGGAGAGAGTAAATAGCCCACTAAGAGCCCAATTTTTTAAGACTGTCCGTCGATTTGGCCCTGCCCTGGAAGGCGATTCTGATTTCAACTCGAGACTCCGAGTCGGGTGAAACTTTGCACCCGAGCGTCACTATACATGTTTCGAGGAGATCAGAATTTAGCATTCTGTAGCCGAGAGTGCTAACTTGACAGAGGCAGCCGTGCTTCCTAGAATCCAAGTTGGGGCCGTGTTGGGAAACTCCAATCTAAGTTTCTGCAACAAAAGTACTTAATATGCAGGCTGGACAGCCCATAGGAGATCGTCAGCGGGAGATCTTGACCGCGATTGTCGAGACTTTCATCGCCACGGGCGAGCCGGTGGGGTCGCGTACCTTGTCGCGCGCCAGCCGGGAGGGACTCAGTCCGGCAACTATCCGCAATGTGATGGCCGACCTTGCGGATGCCGGTTTTCTGGATCAACCTCATACGTCCGCCGGCCGGGTGCCGAGCACAGAAGCCTATCGTTACTACGTAGAGCAGCTTACGGGCAAAGCCAGGCTTTCGCAGGAAGACGAGACGATGATTCAGGATTCGTTGCAGGGGGCGTCTGACGTGCAGGAATTCATGGAGCGCACCTCGCATGTGTTGTCACTGGTATCTCACAACGTGGGCGTCACCGTGGCTATGGGAGGGCTGAAAAACGCGCTCGAACACGTCTACTTTTCGCGTTTAGGCGATCAGAAGGTGCTGGCGGTTGTGGTGACGCGATCCGGTCTTGTGCGCGACCGGGTATTGCGGCTGGACCTTGCGCAGGCTGATCTCGATATGGCAGCACGGTTCATCAATGAGAATTTTCGTGGTTGGACTATGGAGGCGATGCGCTCAGAGCTGGAACGTCGTCTGCAGCAGGAGCGCAGCGAGTATGACCGCCTGATGAGCTCTCTGGAACAACTGTATCGCCAGGGAGCGCTTGCTGCCGACGATTCCGCTCAGACAGTTTTTGTGGAAGGCGCGTCGAACCTGGTGGCCGGCGAACAGGACCGGCAACGGTTGCAGGAGTTGCTGAAGACACTGGAAGAGAAGAAGAAAATCGTCGATCTGCTTGGCGCGTATCTGGACGTGAAGCAGGAAGCCGTGCGCGTGGTCATCGGGTTGGACCAGGCGCTGCCCTCGATGCGCAATTTCGTTCTGATCGGCGCTCCGGCACGGGTGGGAGATGAAGTAAGGGGCTCGCTGGCCGTGATCGGTCCCACACGCATCGATTATCAGAACACAATGACGGCTGTGTCCTACATCGCGCGGCTGTTTGACAAAATCTTGAACGAATCTGAGTAAAT
>QIAA01000114.1:5750-36889 GCA_003224905.1 Acidobacteriota bacterium | reverse complement strand
CCGTTTCCGTGTCCAGCCAACTCACCTGCTGCCAGCTGGGATGAAAATCACAGCCTATAATCATCCTGTGCGAAAGCTCCTTCTTCTCCTAATCGTCTTTGGTCCTCAACCGAAAGACACCTTAGGGTAACGTCGGAGCCTTCGCTCTTATCCAATCAACTCAACGCGGTGTTCGTTGAGTGGGAGTGGAAGAACCAGCATCTCCCTCCCCGTGCTCGAAGACGCCAACGCCATCCAGCTCTCGGTCATGCAGATCATGCAGCTCCTGCTCGAGGGCCAAATCGAACAAAAGACCGCCGGCCTCCTCTTCTACGGCCTGCAGATCGCCTCCTCGAACTTGAAGCACACCAACTTCGAGCCCGAAACCAAAAACGAAATCGTCATCGACCCCAAGAAGCTGCGGGAAACCGGCCTCGGCCAGCCGCTCTGGAAGAACGGCGATTTCGAAGAGAGCCCAGACGGCAAAATCAATCTCGACGACTACGACCTGACCGATCTCACCATCCGTGTCATCGACCAGATGAAAAAGCAGTCCGGCATGGAGCCCACGCCGCGATCTGTCCGCGAGCGCTACGCCCCCTGGACCCTGCCCAAACCGGCCAACGCTGAGGAAAAAAAGAGCGGAGAGGAAAAGAAGAACGGAGAGGAAACGAACGAAGCCGCAAAAAAGGAGGTCAAAGCCGAACGGCGAAGAGATCCGCGAGACCTGGAGTTATCCGCCGACGGCAGGTACTACTACCCAGAGGACAAATAGACAAGAGGGAAGAAAAATCCAAGCGATAAAATCCGCGTGATCCGCGCCATGGAAGTTGCCTTGCCGAAGAAAAGAAGCGCGTTTAGCAGCCATTGAAAGATCGCCAGATCAATCTGCTAAACTAAAGATTCTGCATGGCTAATATTCAGCGTCGGAAGACGGTGACGGCCCTCATCGGTGGCGTCAGGGTCGGCTCGGATGCACCAGTTGTGGTGCAATCGATGACCAACACCGATACCGCCGACATCGCCTCCACCGTCGAGCAGGTAGCCTCGTTGGCGCGCGCCGGGTCGGAGTTGGTGCGAGTCACCGTCAATAACCAGGAAGCGGCGGCGGCGGTTGCGCCTATCGTCGAGCAACTCGACACGCAGGGTGTGCGGGTGCCCATCATCGGCGACTTCCACTACAACGGGCACATCCTGCTGAAGAAATTTCCCGAGTGTGCGCGGGCGCTGGCCAAGTACCGCATTAATCCCGGGAATGTCAGCGTTGGCCGCAAGGATGACTCCAACTTTCGCACCATGATCGAAGTCGCGGTGGAAAATCAGAAGCCGGTGCGCATCGGCGTCAACTGGGGATCGCTCGATCAGGCGCTGCTCACCCGCATGATGGATGAAAACTCGCGCCTCGACGAACCGAAAGATGCGCGCGAGGTCACCATGGAAGCGATGGTGGTGAGCGCGCTGAATTCCGCAGCTTTGGCCGAGAAGTACGGATTGCGAGCAGATCAGATCATCCTGAGCGCGAAAGTAAGTGGAGTGCAGGATCTGATCGATGTGTACCGTTCGCTGGCGGCGCGGTGCAGCTATCCTTTGCACCTTGGATTGACCGAGGCAGGGATGGGCGCGAAGGGCGTTGTGGCTTCGAGCGCCGCGCTGGGCGTGCTTTTACAGGAAGGCATCGGCGATACGATTCGCGTTTCACTGACACCGGCTCCCGGCGGCGATCGCACCGAAGAAGTTCGAGTGGCGCAGCAGATTCTGCAGTCGCTGGGTATCCGCAGCTTCACGCCCCAGGTCACCGCGTGTCCGGGCTGTGGCCGAACCACGAGCACTTTTTTCCAGGAGATGGCGGAGCAGATTCAATCCTACATTCGCGAGCAGATGCCGGTGTGGAAAGGACGCTACGCTGGCGTCGAAGAAATGAAAGTTGCCGTCATGGGGTGCGTCGTCAACGGTCCCGGCGAATCCAAGCACGCGAGTTTGGGGATCTCGCTGCCGGGGACATTCGAAGAACCGAAGGCTCCGGTGTACGTGGACGGTCGGCTGTTCACGACACTGCGCGGCGAAAAAATTGTCGTTGAATTCATCCAAATTCTCGACGAGTACGTCGAGTCGCACTACGCCGCGAGAGAAGCAATTGACAGAGTCCCTGCCCCTGCCTAATCCCGTTTCGTTTCTGGAACGAAGAAATGACCGACGTTTACATCCTCGGGATCGAGAGCTCGTGTGATGAGACTGCAGCCGCAGTAGTGCGCTCGGGTGAGAAGGTTATTTCCAATGTGATCTTCTCGCAAATCGCTATGCACCAGCCGTACGGCGGCGTAGTGCCGGAACTCGCTTCCCGTGAGCACCTCAGAGCAATTCTGCCGGTGGTGCGGAAGGCTCTGTCCGATGCGGGGCAGACCTACCAATCGACAGATGCATTTGCGGTGACGCAAGGCCCGGGCCTGGCGGGATCGCTGCTGGTCGGCATCAGCTACGCAAAGGCGCTGGCGTTTGCCCTGGACAAGCCTTTGATCACGGTGAACCATTTGGAGGGTCACATCCACGCCGTGCTATTGGAGGAACGACAAAAAGGTAATTACGAGTTGAGATTCCCGCTGCTGGCCCTGGTGGTTTCCGGCGGCCACACGCACCTGTACCTTGCCGAGCAGCAGGGTGAGATCTGGAGTTATGAAAATATCGGCCGCACACGCGATGATGCGGCCGGGGAGGCGTTCGACAAGGTTGCAAAGCTGCTGGGGTTGGGGTATCCAGGGGGACCTGTCATCGATAAGCTCGCGCCGCACGGAGACGCAACCGCGGTGAAGTTTCCGCCTTCGCAGATCAAGAATGTGGACAGAAGGAAGTCTGCGGAGAGCGAACAAGCTCCCGGCGGCCCGCGCTTCGATTTTTCTTACAGTGGGATCAAGACGGCTGTCCTGCGCTATGTGCAGACACACAACCTGCAGCCTTCAATCGAGGCGCGCCGCCAGGCTTTGGCTGCAATAGCCAAACCTGCAATCGAAGACTATCTTACGCGCTGCGACCGGCAGACACTGGATCTCGTGGCGTCATTTCAGAGGGCGATGGTAGAAGATCTCACTCGCAAGACACTGGCAGCCGCACGCGCCCACAATGTTGCCACCCTTTTCGTAACGGGCGGTGTGGCGGCAAACGACGAATTGCGCCAGCGCTTCGAGCGTGATGCCGCAATGGACGGAGTGCCGGTGTATTTTCCATCTCGTCCGCTGTCCACGGACAATGCTGCCATGATTGCAGCGGCGGCTTATCCGAAATTCCTCGCGCGCAACTTCGCGGGAATGGATTTTTCCGCGGAGGCTGGGTTGGTGCTGAAGTAGGTTGAAGATCAGTTGCCTGTCGCCTGGCCCTTCGCGCCGGAGTTGCCAAGAAGGGTTTGGAGGGCTTTTGCTAATTGGGTCTCTATATCTATGTCTTTAAAAATCGTGAAATTGTGTCTTTTCTCCGTATATTCGAAGCCGCTCTGTTTGCCGGCAAGGATGATGAGCGGAATGCTTGCCGTCTCCGGGCGCGATTTGAGGATGGTGATGAGTTCGCTGCCGCTCATCTTCGGCATCTGCATGTCTGTAATGATTAGATCGGGAACAACGCGTTTAAGAGTGTCAACGGCATCCTGACCGTTGGTCGCGGCTTCTACGGAGAAACCCCGCTGTTCCAGAAAACGGCACACGGTATGGCGGATGAGCATGGAGTCATCTACCACCAAAACAACAGCTTGCATTGATTTCTCCCGACGGGATTCCGACGTGACAGTAACAGAGTGTCAGCAGGGGAAACAAGCGCGAACCGGGGCTTTCAGGTTACCTTTGTCATCCGCGATTGATTGTGGATTCGGGTCTTTCAGACTTGCTCGATCAGAATTCGTTCTTCAGCTTCGTATCTTCGATCGTCATGTCCTTGAATTCACTGGATTCGAAGATTTCGCCGCATTCCAGGCATTCGACAAATTCAGCGTCTTCCTCGCGAGTGACGATTCGCACGCGCGGATGCTTACATTCTGGCATTCTGCCTCTCTTTTCGGAGAATCGGGACGGCGGGGATTGAACTCATAAATCAGAGGGTTGGCTTATGCGGGATCAGACCCATTGAGTGGCCCGAGATTTCCGGTATTTTAGACCGGTCCTCTAACTTGTCAAGGGTCTTGGTGGCCAAAGACCAGATAGTACGCGACCGCGACATGGGCGATAAGGCAGGTAGCGAGGTTCAGGATGGTTTACCACCGGCTAAGATGAGAGACCGCACAGCAAGAGCTACTTCTTAGCTGTTTCCACCTTTGCATATTTGCGGCGGAAACGCTCTACGCGGCCAGCGGTGTCCATGAGCTTCTGCTTGCCTGTAAAGAACGGATGGCAGTTGGAGCAGATTTCTACGTGGATATCGCCCTTGTGGGTCGAACGCGTGGTAAAGCTGTTGCCGCACGCGCACATGACGCGCACTTCGCTGTAAGCAGGATGGATGGCAGCCTTCATGAATGGCCCTCTTTGGGTAATTAGATTTTATCGGAGCTGCGAAGGATTCAGCAAACGGATGCCTTGCTTGAGACTGTCACTTTGCAGTCACTGCATTCAGCTTTTCAAGCATCTCCCGGATTTCAGGGTTTGACATGAACTGCTTCCAGACTAATCCGGTGCGGTAGTTCTCAATCATCACGGTAATGGGAGCCTGATTCAATCCCATATAGATGATCGAGACCCAGTTCTGGCTGGGGTTGAAAGCGTCCCGTGGACCGTAGATATCCCACAGTTGAGCGCCCAGGTCGCGATAATAATGCTTTAAGGCGGCGATGGAAGCTTCGGGGGTGTAGGGAAACGATGCGAGTGCACCGGTAAGAGTGAGAGTGCCTTGGTCGTTTGCATTATCCGGTGCGTGGGGCACATAGCCCGTGGGGCCATCGCTGGCGGTTAGTCCCCAGGCGTTGGGTCCGTAGCCATCGAAGTGCTTGGGATTGGCGATGGAGTAGGCACGGTTGATTAACGCGATATTACGGTTGTTGTCGAAGTAAGAAGATGTGTAGCGGTCGTGCAAATTGTGGGGGTCGAATCCCATGTAGGAATAGTGCGTGAAGAAGAGAGGTCCGCCCGTGCCAACACCTACGTCGAGCTTGATTCCGTAATAGGTGTGGCCGTTTGCGTAGTGGTCACCATCGGTGCTGCCGGACCAGCCGGCACGGTAGTGGAGCGCGGTCTCCGATTGTCCGGCCCAGCCGGAATAATAGAGATCGGCAGGCACGCCGTGAGTGGGCGAAGCCATGGCGAGCAAGTAGGTGATCATCACTTCGTTGAATCCGATGAGCGGATGGTGAATCTGCCACGCCCATTGCGGCGACCAGTGCCAATACAAGAAATCGCTCTTCGAGTTCTCGCGATACCAATCCCATTCGACTGCTTCCCAGAGTTGCGAGATCCGGCGGTGAAGTGATTGCTCCTTTTCATTCGCACCATGGAAGTACTGGCGGGCGGTCAGAAGTCCCTGCATGAGAAACGATGTTTCGACGAGGTCGCCGCCATTATCGAAGGTTCCGAAGACGGGCATGGTCTTCCCCGTACTGCCGTTCATGTAGTGGGACCAGGCGCCGTGGTAACGCTGCGCTCGTTCGAGGAAATCAACGATCTTCGTCAAGCGCTCTACGCCTTGCTCACGAGTGATGAATCCACGGTCCACGCCGACGACAAGCGCCATTATCCCGAAGCCGCTGGCGCCAGTGGCGATCATGCGGTCATCTCCGGGGATGTTCTCCCGCGTCATGCCTGAGTTGGGGTCGGCGCCCTCCCAGTAGTAGTGGAAGCAGGCTTCCTGCAACATGGTGAGGAGCTCGTCGTCCTTTAGTTCGCGAGTCGATACACTTGCAGAGCTTGAGAGGGGCGATTGGCGATACTGGCGATCAGAAGCAGCTACCTTGTATTGGGCTGTGACGCCAGACTTGCCCAGAAAATCAGAGTAACTGTGTGTTCCTGGAAGCTGAATGCCGACCGGCTCGAAATGCGTGCCATCGAGTGAGCGGTAGATTACATAGCGAGCGAGTTCGGAACTGTTCACCGGGTCCCAGCGCACTTCAATGTGGCGGTCGTAGCCGGTGGCATGCACGTTCTGGGGCGCAGGAAGCGAGGCTCCTTTATCGGTGGCAATGTCGTTGTCGATCGTAATTTCGTCAAGCAGAAGCGTGTGGCGCACGCCATCGCTTTTTCCCTGAAGGAAGATCACGTCCTGCACATACTCAGGCTGAAAATCGTAAATCGATCCCGTATGAAATTCGTTCAACGGAATGCGGATTCGCACCCAGCGCCCGGGAGCGAGGTCGCCAGCGAATTTTCCGAGCGGAATAGGCTCGCTGAAGCTTGCCGGCGGGAACTCAGCTACCTGCAGACCTTCGCGGGTTGTGGACAGCATGATGCGGGGCAGATCGTCGGCAGCGATGGCCTGCAGGGCGAAGCACCAGATGTAAAGATTGCCGCCGGCAAATCCGGGGAAGCGATAGCGGAAGTTGACGACGCGCACTTCCGCTTCCCAGCCGCCTCCCTGCTGTGACTGCCATTCCAGTCGAAGAGCATTCGGAGGCGTGAAAAAAGTCTTCCCTTCAACTGGCAATCGCCAATTCTTCTGGTCAACAAAACTTGTACCGGACGGCTGTGCCCAACTGTAGAAATAAAAATCCGGAGTCAAACTGTTGTCGAAAATGTTGTGGCGGTAGTACTCCGTGGTCGCATAAGCAAAATTAGGAAAACATGGAGAACCCAGCAAAAGCAGCAATAGTGAGATACCAGCGATGCGATGAGGCACACATGTTCCTAATTTCATTTATGACCCTCGTCGTGGATTGATGATCAGAACGCAAACGAATTCAGCACGTGGGCGCTGCTTCGAGCGCTCCCCTGATTCTCTGGTACGTCATGTCCAAACTCTCCGGCAGGATGCGCGTCTCTCCGACGACTGATACAAAGTTGGCATCGGCGACCCAGCGAGGAAGCACGTGCATGTGAATGTGCCCGGCGACACCTGCTCCGGCCGCCTTACCAATATTCATCCCGAGATTGATTCCATCGGGCGAATAGAGCTGCCGCAATACCGCTTCCATGCGCTGCGCTAGGGCAGTCATTTCCTGGGCGGCGGGCGTCTCCAGTTTGTGCAGTTCGTCGACATGCTCGAAGGGAACGATCATCACGTGTCCATTCGTATAGGGATAGGTATTAAGAATGATGTAGCAGTACTTCGCCCGCGAGACGATGCGCACCCTGGCGTCATCGCCTTCTTTGGGAAGGTCGCAAAAGATGCACCCGGAGACCTTTGCAGCACCGCTCACGTAGGCGTATCGCCACGGCGTCCACAGGTGATCCATAGCAGGGCAGAGTATCAGATTTCGGCTTTTCCAAAGTAGTGTGCGCGCCGCCGCGCGTGAGGTCAGATTGTGAGTTGGAGGGGACCTATTTTCAGGTGAAAAGCCCTGGCGTGGCAATACAGCGATAGCTGGTCGCAGATGCAGTTAACCCCTTATTGCCTGCCCCAATAGGTTGGGAATAATCGAGTGGAGGAAACTAGGGAAGGAGATTATGAGAGTTAACAAAGCGGTTGTTTATCTGGCATCGTTTTTCCTAGTTGTGGGGCTGTCGCTGGCTGCTGCGCAGCAGGACCAGAACAGCTCATCGATGGGCAAGTCTGGCAAGACTTCGCCCGGCTTCAGCATGGACGATCAGAAGTTCATGAAACAGGCTGCCGATGGCGGCATGGCGGAAGTGGAACTGGGACAACTTGCAGTGGAGAAGGCGGCGAGCCCGGAAGTAAAGAAGTTTGGCCAGCGCATGGTTGACGATCATGGCAAAGCCAACGAACAGCTGAAGAGCATTGCAGGAAGGAAAGGTGTGACGCTTCCCTCCCAACCCAGCGCTAAGCATCAGGCGATGAAGGACAAACTCTCCAAGCTCGCAGGCGAACAATTCGACAACGCTTACATGGCCGAGATGTTGAAAGATCACCAGAAGGACGTTGCCGAGTTTCGCCGTGAAAGCGAGAGCGCAAAAGACCCTGACGTCAAGAACTTTGCCGCTCAGACTCTGCCCACGCTGCAAGATCATCTGAAGCAGGCACAGAGTCTTGCGCCAAAGAACAGCGAGCGCAGCGCGCTTCAGGAATCGAGCGCAGCTCAGCGTTAATCATAGACCTTTTTTCTAAAACTAATTACGCCGCCCTTTTGTGCGAAAGGGGCGGCGTACATCTTCAGGAGGCCAGAGTGGCAGAACGGGATCTGAAAGGAAAAATCGTCGTGATCACGGGCGCGTCCAGCGGATTCGGGAAGGGCGCCGCGCGTGAGTTTGCCCGCCGGGGCGCGTCTCTTGTGTTGGCCGCAAGGCGTGATGTGCTACTGGAAGGATTAGCTCAGGAGTGTGAAGTGGCAGGCGGAGACGCTCACGTGATTCCCACGGACGTCAGCCAGGAAGCCGAAGTTGCACAATTAGCAGCCGACGCAGTCACGCAGTTCGGGCGAATTGACGTATGGGTGAACAACGCTGGAGTTGGCGCGCTGGGACGTTTCGAAGAAGTTCCACTAGCTGACCACGTGAAAGTCATTGAAACCAACTTGCTGGGGACTTTGTATGGCAGTTATTTCGCAATGCGGCAGTTTCGGGCGCAGGGGTCTGGAACTCTCATCAACATCGCGTCGGTGATCGGGAAGGTGCCGGCACCATATTATTCGTCGTATGCGGCGGCGAAGCATGGCGTGGTCGGCCTGAGTGCAGTGTTGCGTCAGGAGCTGGAGCAGAACAAGGTGGAAGGCATTCGCGTTTGCACTGTGATGCCGACTTCGTTTGATACGCCATTTTTTGATCACTCTGCAAACTACACCGGACACGAGACGGTGCCCATTCCGCCGGTTTACGAACCCGAGAAGGTTGTGGAAGTAATCGTCCGTTTAGCCACAGAGCCCGAAGACGAAGTCTCAGTGGGGACTGCCGCAAAAGTCATGACCTTTGCTCATCAAATTGCTCCGGGCACAACTGAAACGATGATGGGCAAACAATCGCATAAAGCGCATATCGAGAAAGCACCGCCCGGACCGGATACGGCAGGGAGCGTGCATGAGCCTGTACAGGAAGGCACTGAGGTAAAACGGTCGGCCTAGGTACACCACACGATGCTACGTTACGCTGGTTTCGGTGTAGGTGCCGTAGACCTCGCGGAGGGCGTCGCAGATTTCGCCGACGGTGGCGTAGGCCCGGACGGCATCGAGGATATGGGGCATAGTATTGGCGGGCGCAACATTGCCGTTCGATTCGGCTTTCGGATCCTGGGCGGCGGCTCGCTTTAGGGCGTCGAGGGCGCGGTGGACTTCATCGTTGGAGCGACGGGATCGCAGCGTTTTCAGCTTGGCGGATTGCTGGCGGGCGACGGTTTCGTCGATGTACAAAATGTTCGGCGACTCTTCTTCCACGGTGAAGTCGTTTACGCCGACAACGATTTTTTCTTTGGCCTCAACGGCGCGCTGGTACTGATACGACGCTTCGGCGATTTCTTTCTGCGGATAGCCGCGCTCGATGGCCTTGACCATACCGCCCATAGCGTCAAGCTTGCCGAAATAATCGAATGCGCCTTTTTCCATCTGGAGGGTTAGGTTTTCTAAGAAAAACGACCCGCCCAGGGGATCGACCGTCTGCGTCACTCCGGATTCGTAAGCGATGATCTGCTGGGTGCGCAGGGCGATGCGGGCGGCGTCTTCGGTGGGAAGCGCGAGAGCTTCGTCGTAGGCATCGCAATGCAGCGATTGTGTGCCACCGAGCACGGCGGCGAGCGCTTGCAACGCCACGCGCGCGATGTTGTTCATGGGCTGCTGCGCGGGGAGCGAAACGCCGGCGGTCTGAGTGTGGAAACGCATCAGCCAGGTGCGCTGGTTTTTCGCGCCGAACCGCTCTTTCATTACTTGCGCCCAGATCTTGCGCGCAGCGCGGTATTTGGCGATCTCCTCGAAAAAGTCGTTATGGGCGTTGAAGAAGAAGCTGAGGCGCGGGCCGAATTCGTCGACGTCGAGACCGCGACGGCGCGCCCACTCGACGTACTCGATTCCATCGTAGAGCGTGAAGGCCAGCTCCTGCAGCGCGGTGGAACCGGCTTCGCGGATGTGGTATCCGCTGATGGAGATGGTGTTGAAGCGCGGGGTGTAGCGGGAACCGAACTCGAAGGTGTCCACGACCAGGCGCATCGAAGGCTCGGGCGGATAGATGTACTCCTTCTGCGCGATGTATTCCTTCAGGATGTCATTCTGGATGGTGCCGGAGATTTTTTTCCAGTCAGCGCCCTGCTTTTCGGCGACCACCAGATACATCGCCCACAGCACCGAGGCGGGCGAGTTGATGGTCATGGAAACCGTGGTCTTCTCCAGGTCGATGGCGGAGAAGAGGATTTCCATGTCCTCGAGGGAGTCGATAGCTACGCCGCACTTGCCGACCTCGCCTTCGCTGGCTGGATGATCGGAGTCGTACCCCATGAGCGTGGGGAGATCGAAGGCGACCGAGAGACCGCCTCCGCCATGCTCGAGCAGATACTTGTAGCGCTGGTTGGTCTCTTCCGGCGAAGCGAAGCCGGAGAACTGACGCATGGTGAAAAGCTTGCCCCGATATCCGCTGGCGTGAATGCCGCGCGTAAATGGAGATTGGCCAGGGAAGCCAAGATAGTGCTCATGATCCCAGTCTTCGGGAAGATCGGCTTGGGTATAGAGACGCCTTACTGGAACGCCAGAAATTGTGGTGAAGCGAGCGTGCCTGTGGTCGTCGAGATTCACCCCACTTCCCTTCCCGATCGGATGTTCGGGCGATTTCTCCAGCGTGGGGGCGAGAACCTTTTCCGCCCATTGCTTCTCGGCCGCGGTGGGACGACGTCCAGAGAAGACATCATCCACTGGGCTTTCTGAAACATCCGTTTTGGAGAGCTTCTCCGGCATGAGCTGATGCTCACTATGATGATAAAGCACGGCGCACGAGCCGCAACGCTTTATCGCGGTCCTCGAATGCAAGAATCTGCGCTGTACGGCTTGGAGGGCCGGGTTCGCCCTAATGTGTGACTGAGAACTGGAAGACGATATAGAACAATTGCACGATGGTTATGGCCACGATCACGTAAGTAGTGAGTTCCATCCTTCTGCCGGACTCCCGCACATGCCTGACGACATCAGCCATGTCATCGGTCGCTCGCAGCAATTTCTCCATCAACTCGTCCAAGTGATCGGAGACTCCATGCAACTTGTCGAGAGCGCGCGAAGTGTTCACCGTGGCCGTGGCCATTTCCTCGCTGTTACGTAAATCGAGCTCAGTTTTGCACGCAGACCACCACGCGCTCCCCGGAGGATTGTCGTACATGCGTTCGCGGATCTCCTCGCTTGACCGCGAGCGGAGCAACTGGATCAGGGCCTGGACATTATCCGTTGCTTTATCAGATGTTTGTGGGTCTTCTACAATGGTGGGCATACTTATAGTTGGCAATTCATCCTACGTTCCCAGCACTCTTTCGCACAGGTCACGGAAGGACTGAAGGGTGGCACTTTCGAGGGGTGGCGGACGGTCTAGCACAACCGGTCCTTGCATTCCTTCTGCCGAGCCACGTGACCAGGCTTAAACCGCGATTCCCGCGCAAGCTTTTGTAGCTCGATTCGTGAAAAATTACACGATTGTCGGTCTGGGGGAACTGCTCTGGGATGTGTTCCCCCAGGGCAAGGAACTGGGAGGCGCTCCTGCCAATTTTGCCTATATTACAAGCCTGCTCGGCGATTCCGGGTTTGTTGCGAGCCGTTTAGGAAACGACTCTCTAGGACAGGAAGCGCAGGAGCAGCTGCAAAGGCTTGGGCTGGAAACCAGATTCGTTCAACGCGATTCTGAGCATCCGACGGGAACAGTGAATGTTCAGCTCGACCAGAAGGGGCAGCCGCAGTTCCACGTTACGGAGTCGGTTGCCTGGGATTACATGGAATGGACGCCACAGTGGCAGGCTCTTGCGGCGCAGGCGGATGCCCTCTGCTTTGGATCGCTGGCGCAACGATGCCAGGTCTCCCGCGAAACCATCCGCATCTTCATAAGGAACCTGCGACCGGGTGCTGTACGGGTATTTGATGTTAATCTGCGGGAGAATTTCTTCTCAGAGGAAGTGCTTTCTGAATCCCTGCGATGCTGTGATGTGATCAAGCTGAACCATGAAGAAGTGCCGCGGGTCATGCAGTTACTTGGCATGGCGCATGTCAGTGATGAATCCTCAGCGGAACAGTTGAAAACCAAGTACCGGCTGAAACTTGTTTGTGTTACCAGAGGAGCAGAAGGAAGTTTTTTACTAGGTGATAGTGGCACTCACGAACATGGCGGTTTGCAGGTAGAAGTAAAGGACACGGTGGGCGCGGGCGACGCGTTTACCGCCGGGCTGGCTCACTGTTACCTGCGAGGGACTTCTCTGGCAAAGATGAATGAAGTGGCCAATCGGATGGGAGCGTGGGTTGCAAGCCACGCTGGGGGAACTCCGGTCGCAGATGCCTCAAAGCTAGCGGAACTACAATCACTGGCGACGTGAATCATTGCGCAGTTGCAGCAGTGGCTTGCTCCCGTGCCAGCCGGCCTGAAAAATCTTGCGGAAGCGCGTGCAGCAGGACAAGGAATGCTGCATTGGTCCAACCGAAACCGATTACGTTCTGCTGATACCCTGCTTCGACCTGTGACTCGGTTGTCCGCGTGACGACATTGTATTTTTCGCGGATGGTTCCCTCACGCCGAAAGTTTTCTGCGATGGTGGAGAGAAATTTGTAGGAAATACGGTTCGCGTCCTCATTGAACCCATAGCGACGAAGGCCTTCGATGGCGATCAGCTGCGTAGGCGCCCAGCCGTATGGCAAATCCCATTGTCCTCCGCTTTCGCGATTGCTCATCGCTAACCCGCCGGGTCGTTCGAAAACAGAGAGGTTCCGAACTACGGCCTGTGCTTGATCTCCGGTAGCCAAGCCTGCCCACAGGGGATACAAAGTTGCGATGTATTCATACGACGAGCGTGCATTGGAATCAACGTTGTAATCGACGAACAGGCTGCGCTGCGAGTCCCAGAGATATTTCTCAATTCTGTCTTTTCTTTGCTGTGCGCGTTCGGCCCATTTTTGCGCGTTGTCCTTCCGATCCAGGAGTTCGCTCATGTGTTGCAGGTCTTTCTCGGTCTTATAAAGCAGGCTGTTCAAACAGACTGGTGCGTAGTGGTGAGTGGCTGCGCCGTAAGGCCCAAAGCGGAAGGAAATGTCAAAACCCGATTCCCGCATGGAGCGATCGCCTTTGTAATAATCGCGGCTCAGTGAAATGTCTCTGGCAGGCTCGCATTGCGGCTTCGCGGAGGATGAGTTGTCCTTGTCGCAGACCTGTGCTGAAAAATGAAAACCAAGGGCGGAATCACCCGGCGAAGGATCTGTGACAATGTAGCCGTG
Organism: Acidobacteriota bacterium; assembly: GCA_003224905.1. Lineage (GTDB taxonomy): Bacteria > Acidobacteriota > Terriglobia > Terriglobales > Acidobacteriaceae > QIAA01. The sequence goes on along the minus strand of QIAA01000114.1, from coordinate 23,466 downwards.
AGCGGCATCGGGATGGAACAGGAAATAACCAGCGACCTTGCGATGGACTCCACTCTCGTCCTTTAAGCTCTCAGGAGCGGGGCCTTCACCGAAGTCGTAGTAACGCGAGAGGCCGGTTGAGCCTGCCAGGTGAGGCTCGCGGTTCCACAACTGGTAATCTTTCTCGGCGTAGCGATATGCCTTCTCCAGCCAACTGCGGTCTTCGCGACCAGCCCTCTTCTGCGCTTCGTACACGGCCAAAATCATCGAGGTGAGGAAAGGCGGCTGGGAGCGCGTCAGATAGTACGTGCGGTTGGCATTAAGGACTGTGCCATAGTGTTCAATCTCGAAAAAGAAGTTCTCCACCATTCCGCGCGCCAGATCGATCCGGCCATTTTCCAGCAGCCCGCGGATAATGAAGTAACTGTCCCAACCATACATTTCGTTGAAGCGCCCTCCGGGAACGACGTAACTGTTCTCAAGGTACAGCAACCCAGGTGGCGTCAATTTGTTGGGATCGACCTGTCCCGGCCCGGTGATTGGCAGTGGCAAATGCTGCACATGGACTTTGCATCGTTTCTCGAGTTCGACGACCTTTGCCGGCGCTGGAAAATCTGCGGGCAGGTAGAGCACTGAAGCTTCCGCGAGCTTTGGGTCCACGATCGTTTCACAATTTGTCATTGATCGGGTCAGCGTGTTCCATGCCGATGAGATGTAGGTGAGAATCGGCGCAAGCCCATGTTGTGAGACGGGTGCTTTGGTTGCGCTGGTTTGCGCAGCAAGATTCGCTACACAAACGCAAAGGGCAAAAAGTAGTCGTAGGAGCCGGGCATTACGCCCGCATGATGTCTGTCTACCCATGAGAGCCTTGTAAGGCTACGCCGCCCTCTCCAGTTCGGCACGATCCCATTTCGAGAGATTTGCGCCAGCCTCGTATGTGCTCTGCAGAAAGTCGAGCAATGCCGCTTTTGGAGAAGCACTCTGGCGGACGGCATCGTACATCAACACGAATTCGCGAAGCTGGGGATGGTAGAAGGCCCCGGAGGGCCGAACTCGGGCTTCAGCAAAGCCCAATGGCTCCGGAGCGGCGTAGGCATAGAATGCCGCGCCTTTGATGTCACCACCACCGGGCCAAAAACCTGCGCTAATCACTTCGTGCGAATACGCTTCGCGCGTAATGGAATCCGCTCCATCGCGTGGCGGCGCACGGCGGCCTGAAAAACGCGTGACTGCAAGGTCGAAGCTTCCCCAGAAAAAATGGACGGGGCTATTTTTGCCGATGAACTGGGAGCGGAATTCCTTGAAGACTGTGTCAGCAAGCACCAGAACACGCCAGAATTGCTCTACGGCCTTCGAATCATATGAGGAATGCTGGGTATCTTGATCAAATGCGATAGGATTCGGAACCTCCACGGGCATGTGCCACACTTTCGCGTGGATGCCGAGTGAGCCCAGCATCGCCATGAACTCATGATAGAAATCGGCGACCGAGCGCGGTACTAAGGCAATGGTTTTGCTCGTGTTCTCGCTCGTATGGATCCGCAGCTCATGTTTCAGGAAGTCGAATTCGGCCTCGAAAATGCCCCGCTCATAGGGGACTGGAGAGGTTGTAAGCCCGCGAGCGCTGATGTAGAGCGGCACCTCCCACCAGTGATTGACGAGCGGACTGAGCGCGAGACGAACCTTCCCCACGACTTGCGTCCACATGTGCAGCGTGTCCTTGGTATCCTGCCACGCCTCCAGTGGGGGGAGAGCGGGCCATGATTCAGGGTTCGCTGCGAAATCCGAAGTATGTTTGCTCTCTGCGGCTTTCATAACATTTTTCATGAGCAGATCAAGCGTACTCCGGCGGCTACTTCGCAGGCAAAGCAGCAGTTTGCCCTGCACTGGCTTCAATCAGTTTCTGCACTGATGGAGCGACGACCAAAAGCACCTGAGCCTGCGGTTTCTTGATTTGATCGATCGCCGATAATTGCTGCGACACCCAGGCGGCCGGCGCCGGCTCACCGCGATCAAGATACTCCAGCGCTGCCAGGCCCGCTGCACCCAAAGCCGAAAGATTTTGCGAAAGACTGTCGACTTCTTTTATCAGGAATGACTGTTCGAAAAATGGCTGCAGGTCAGTATGATTCTCGCGCCATTTCTCCAGCACGGCCCGGAGTTGAGGTTCCATTCCGGGCTTCAAATTGCCCGCAACCAATGCGTCCACCAGTTCTGAAAAATGGCGCGCCGGCAGGCTTTCCGGACGCGCCGCGTCAATCAGGCGGTTCAGCGGCATAGTGCTGGTCGGCGGCGTAGAGGCAAGGTCCTCGCGGTTGTATTCCTTTACCGGTTCGACCACATCCACCAGGGCCTTGAGCGCCGAGGGATCGACGTTGCCAACAATTCGGCGAAGCATCGGAACGTAGCCGGAATTGTGAGTCAGCCCCAGCCAGTCCAACTTTTGGCTGATTTCTTCCATGCGCTGATACATTGAATTTACGTCTCGCACTTCCTGAGGAGACCACAATCTCTCAGCGATCGCGGCAGCTCGCGGCCAGATGCGCGAGTCAATATTCTCGCCGACAACGTATTCACCCCACATGCAGGCTTCACCACCCAGGACGGCCTTTTGCTCCTCAGGACTGAGATTGGCCGCAGCATCACTCATAGGATCGACCGCGTAATGTCTGGATGTAGGCCACATTAGGTCGAGATAGTAGCCGGAGGATAGCAGTCCGCGAAGACCCTGTTTGGCCGCTTGCGCCAGCGATTCCTGGCCTCTCCACGACTGTATAACCGCGCTCTTCGGCAAATCGGGATGGAGAATCTCGTCCCAGCCCACCATCGTCTTGCCGTGCTTACTCACGATTTGCTCTACACGCTTGTTGAAGTAGGCCTGGAGATCGGCGTTGTCCTTCATGCCGTGGGCGCGTTTGAACTCCTGGATTTTTGGATTGGCGTCCCATTCCTTGCCGTTTACCTCGTCGCCACCGATGTGAAAGAAGCGATCGGGAAACAATTTGGCCATCTCGCCAATAAAGCCGTCCAGGAATTTGTAGGTGTATTCCTTGGTCGGATCCATCGCTGGATTCAGCACACCCCACGTTCGTTCGATTTGGTAGGGTCCCGGCCCGCTGGCCAGTTCCGGGTAGCCGACGAACCACGAAGTGCTGTGCCCGGGCATATCAAACTCCGGGACAATGCGAATGCCACGGTCGCGCGCGTAAGCAATGAAGTCGCGGACTTCGTCCTGAGTGTAGAAAAGCCCGTCTGAGCCCATCTCCTGCAACTTGGGGAATTTTTTGCTTTCGATGCGGAAGCCCTGATAGTCCGAAATGTGCCAGTGGAAGACATTCAGCTTTACCGCGGCCATGCCGTCGAGGTTGCGCTTGAGCACTTCGATGGGAATGTAATGTCTCCCAACGTCAACGAGCAGGCCACGCCAGGCAAAGCGAGGCTTATCATCGATAGAGACAGCGGGAACCACGAAGCCTGAAGGTCCCGTGTGTACTAATTGCAGAAACGTCTGTAGCCCGCGCATCACGCCAAGCGTTGTGGAGGCGTTGAGCTTCGCGCCTGAACTGCTGACGTCCAATTTGTACGACTCGTCTTCGCCCAGCTCCGGAATATCTTTGCTCGCGTTTTCGCAGGAGATGGTTAAAGCAGCTTTGGAGGAGTCTGTAATTCTCAGATCAACAGCAGTTATGCCGGTCTGGCGCCGCAGGTGATCCAGGAATAATTCAACGGCGCGCTGCAGTCGCGCATCTTTGTGGCCCGTTATGGCCACGGAAAAAGAAGGGTCGATCAGCAGTTCACCGGTGCGCGCTTCCATGTGTGCGGGCACGGGCATGAGAGCAGGCATGCGTTGCACCTGTGCACTGCATGAGGAAATCAGAGAAGTAAGCACCGGCACAATCAGGAATATTGTCCGCACGTTCGATTCCCCTCGTTCCGCTTAAAGTTGCAAGTTGGGCAGAATAGTAGAACGCGCTGCGATCTGCAAATTGTAACCAGGAAGAATTAGTGAGGCCGTCTGGGGACTGCTTGCAATTACTCTGAGCGCTGAGTTCAGGAGAGGCAGCGCGTAATCCGGAAATCTAATCGGAGGGGTGCGCCTAGCCCTCAGCCACCAATTGACATTGGCGCAGGTCCACTCCCCAGATGTAAGGTTCGACCGCCAGCCGCTCCAGTCCGATCTCGCCGTCTCTGCGAGTCCCGGGCTTCCCTGTCCAAACCACGCGGAACTGGGTTCTTTCATTGCCAAGCTGCACATCCAGGACTTCTCCCGGGCGAATCCGGCTGCGCATACCCTCTATCACCGCGCCGCTGCTGCTGACATTCGTAACGGTTGCCAATTGGGTGAACGGCATGGACCGGGCGTCCAGGCCCCAGACGCGCACCGGCACAAGAGTTGCGACTCGCTGATTGCGACGACGATCCATGTCACCTCGCAGGAACGAACACCGCAATCGTATGCAGATTTTGGACAAAAGAAAACTTACAGCGGTCATCCGCAGCAGGTGCCGTAAGTCATAGGGCCAACTGGCTGGAAACGAACTACTTACAAGCAGGTTAGTCCATGTCCGGTAATGAACAGGAGCCTGGACCGCGGGGATCGCCGCAGGTTCCGCAAGCGCCGCCAGAACCGGATGAAAAATCAGATGAATCAGACGAGAAAGATGACGAGCCCTTCCCCGCGACAGCAAAGACCGAGAGCTGCGGAGTGAGTTTTTTGCTGTGGCACTTTGGACATTGGGCTTTGTCCTTGCCAAACACGAGGGCTTCGAACTCGTGTTTGCACTCCCCGCATATGTATTCAAAAATCGGCATAAGTGCTCCTTAAATAAGCTGCTTTCCAATATACATTTAAAATCAAATCATGGCGGATACGCAATTTCAGCCACGACGAGGGCTACGGGGCGGACACCGCCAGACCATTGCCAGCTTCCTCCTGCAAAGGCGAATCCGTGTTCCTGTTTCGGAAGAACGCCTGGTTGAAGTGGAACCGGGGGTACAGGTGCTGTGCCACTGCCATTGGCAGACAGACCGACAAAATGCATTGACCCTGATCACCTTGCATGGCCTCGAGGGCTCCAGCGACTCGCAATACATGCTGGGCATTGCCGAGAAGGGCCTGGCGGCGGGCATGAATGTGATCCGGATGAACCAGCGCAATTGCGGCGGCACGGAAAAACTGGCGCCTACCCTCTATCACTCGGGGCGGTCTCATGACGTTGCAGCGGTTGCGGACAGCCTGATCAAACGGGACCGCATCTCGCGATTCGTCCTGGCGGGATTCTCCATGGGCGGCAACCTGGTTCTGAAAACAGCCGGCGAGTGGGGCAGCGACGCTCCGCCACAATTTCGCGCCGTGGCTGCGGTCTGTCCAGCCATCGATCTGGCGGCCTCCGCCGATTCCTTACACCTGCGCAGCAATCGGCTCTACGAAATATATTTTCTTTGGAAGCTCCGACGCCGTTTGCGAGCCAAGGCGCGTTTGTTCCCTGGAAAATATGAGGTGTCGCGTCTACGGGGAGTGACGACTCTTCGCGAGTTCGACGACAGGATCACCGCATACTACTGCGGCTTCGAAGGAGCGTCCGACTACTATGACCGCGCTGCCGCCGCGAATGTGGTGGATCGAATCGCGGTGCCTGCGCTGATTCTGCATGCAGCAAACGATCCCTTCATACGTATTCTTCCGGAGACCCGGAAGAAGATTTTGGCCAACCCTAACATTACGTTTTTCGAGACCGATGATGGGGGGCACTGCTCGTTTCTCGCCGATCCGAACGGTTACGATGGGCGCTGGGCGGAACTGCGGATGATTGAGTTTCTACGGCGCTTCTAACCTAGGTATGGAAGCAGACTTTGCGGTGGAACTCGGCGCGGATGATGAGACTTTGGAGATCCCGTGGAGTGCACATGGCGGCCACCCACGCTATTACGATCTGAAACATCAGCCGGAGATGCTCTGCGCGTTAGAGGAGATCCAGCGTGTACCAGAGTTGGCAGGCTTTCTGCGAGCGGTAAACTCGGCTGCCGGCGGACTCGAAAGCGCGAAATGCGATGTCTGGTGGAGCGCGGAGCTCAACCCTGAAGAGGAAATTTTCGGTGCGTCCCAGAAATTCGGCGGTTACGTCGACCTTCTGTTTTCGAATGAGAGCGCTCGCGTTTCATTTCACGAATGTGAGTCGTTTGCCAAACGGGTCGTCGAATTGTTGAAGGCAGTACCGGAGATTCCAGCTGCCGCCGAACTTCTTATTCGCCGCTGCTTTCGTCACGAGACCGATGAAACACGCGAAGGTTTTTACATCACGTGCTACGTTTTTGGATATGGAGAGGACGAATCCCAAGCCCGCCAGCGATGGGCGATTGGCATTGAGCTTGTCGCGAATGCGATTCGGCAGGTTGAAGCCGGGATAATCGATACTCTCCGTTCACGTTAGTCAACTGCGTTGAAAGGCTGCGGAGGCCTAGCCTATCGCAGCCTTCACGCTTGCGGAGCAGTCGCCGCGTCAGAGCAATACGTTTTTAACCCAGCCTAGATCCGCTATACCGCCCGTTTCTCAGGCACCCAATACTGAATTGCAAACGTAACAATGCCTGTGATAGCTGCACTGACCGATTCCGGGTTCGCTCCAGCCGCCCACTCTTGCAAATGAGGACCCAAGAACGCCATGACTAGTACCGTCATGGCTCCGGCCAGAGCGCCACTTCCGACCTTCCTAGTAGGAACCCAGTTAGTCTTTTGTCGAGTTGATGCCGGCACTACTGCGGCCGGCGCATGTACTGATTGTGCATGAGCCGCCATAGTTCTCTCTTTTTCGAGATGAGTTGTCGATTGGTGTGTAGGGCACAGGACCGAGCAAGAACCGGCCCTTAGTTCACACAGGAGGGAAGTGCCACGAATGATAGCGCCAAGTATGCAAAAGTCAAGTGCGAAATCGTGTGAAAGAACGATGCCAGCAAATTGAACCCAAGGATATTGAGATCCTAAACGGGGCCGCGAAATCCTAAGAGTCGGCACTAGTTTGGGCAACTGGACCTGCAAGCCGAATGCTCTCAACTGTTGCGCGTTTTCAAGAACTTGTCTGGAATCAACGGGTCTCAAGTGCCAAAGATGTCAATCTTGTTAGCTAAGAAGGTTTTTTGTGGCGAGATTTTTGACAAAGGCTCAGTGCTTCCTAAAACTGCATCTGTTTGATTCCAAGGCAGAGCACTGGCTTTTTAATACAATCATGCGCGCCGAAGATCAGGGGTGAGGCTCTTTCAATACCTCTATTTTCCCTAGCAGCCAATGAGCTGTTTTGTAACACACATAAAACGCAACAAAACCTACGATGAGGAGTGGCCACAGGGAGTGATTCGACGGATTTCCGCATTCGCTACCACTCACCATATGGTTGACCATGATCCTTATCACAAGGTACCAAAACGCTCCTCCTCCAATCAGGCCAGCAGCAAAGCTAGCCGTATCTCTTACGAGAGCTTGTCTGGTCACAGAAAATATGTCCCTTCCTACTTCGTAACTCCGTGAAACGTACACTTACCGAGTTGACCTGCCGGAGTGGGAGGATTAATAAGCTCGGTTTGGTTTTCAGGTGAACCAGTTATTGTATTACCATCACACACAATTACATTGCTCCCGTTATATAAGCAAACGTTGAAAACGTCGAATCCCCATAAACCAGTCACCGGGCCGGGAGGATTGTGCCCGTTGGTACGGCAATCTATGACATTTCTCGGCATGTAATCGGGATTAAGAGTACCACCGTTACATTTAGCCGAGAAGTTAGTGAAGCCGCACCCCGGATGGAAGCTACAGCTGCCGTTGCTCTGGGAACAGCTTGCGCTGCCATACTCAACTCGTGTCTGAACGCCCTGCAAGTGGAGCGACAGACCGGGCAAACCCGAAGCAAAAAATGCACCAACAAAGCTGCAAACCATCTGCGCTTGCGCACTGGTCAGATATACAACACCCGGAACTCCGACAATGGTCAAGGACTTCGAGTATGTGAAATAACAAGTGGGGCATCCACCAGAGCCTGAATACCATCCACCAGTTGAGCCTATCTTGTTGTAAACCTTCGGAGTATGGACAGCACTTTGCATTTGTGGACAACCGGGTTGAAAAATATTTGCATACCCCTCTATATGAACTGTCTGAGTAATCTTGGTTCCATCGGTTGATTGTGTCTGATAGACACTGAAGTGCGGTTCCAACGTGGCAGAACACCCTTATGCCAGCAGTTCGCGTGGCACCAGCAGCATCGGGCGAGATTTAGCCACGATTTCTAGCAAACGCGCCTAACTTGTTGAAATGATGGCAGCCGGACCTGTAAGCCGAATTCTGTCTGCCCTTGCGGGCAGGACGGTCATTCCTCTGGGCCGCACATTGCTGCGCGGCTCAAGCGACCTACCCGAAGGTTTGACGCACCGAGTCGGCACGTGCCTCAGGCGAACCTGAGGCTTCCTCCCTATTTGGTCTTGCTCCGTGTGGGGTTTGCCATGCCCGCGGCATTACTGCGGCGGCGGTGCGCTCTTACCGCACCTTTTCACCCTTACCACGCCGTTCCAGTCAGTCCTCGCTTCCATGACGAAGACTCACCGGAACGGCGGGGCGGTATGTTTTCTGTGGCACTTTCCGTCGACTGGAGTCCCACCCTAAATTTCGCAAAGAACGCGAAATTTAGGATGGGGCACCCATCTCCCGGACGTTATCCGGCACACTGCTCTGTGGAGTTCGGACTTTCCTCCCTCGCCACTTGACGCGGCGAGAGCGACCGTCCGGTCCAGCTGCCAACCTATTTATTATATTCGATGAGACTGCGCAGTTCCGGGGCTCGAGGTGGCTCTCGAGCTTGATCGGTTTCTTGCCGGGCCGCTCATGGCCCGGGCACCCGAATGCCGCGAGGAACAAACCATCTGGCGCGAACTCCAACATCAGCCTTAGTCGGTCAGCCATTCTGGAAACGACTATAATTTTGGCCAATGCCAATTCCCCCTGGCAAAAGACTAGGCCCCTACGAAATCACGGCTTCTCTGGGTGCGGGCGGCATGGGCGAAGTTTACCGCGCGCGCGATTCGCGTTTGCATCGTGAAGTAGCGATCAAAATTCTCCCGTCGGTGTTCACGCGGGACCGCGAAAGATTACAAAGATTTGAACGCGAAGCTCGGTCCGCGGCCTCTCTCAATCATCCCAACATTTTGGCGATCTACGACGTAGGCGCCGAGAACGACTCTCCTTACATTGTTTCCGAGCTGCTGCATGGCGGAACCTTGCGCGACAAGCTGGTGGCTGGGCTACTGCCACGCCGTTTGGCAACCGAATACGGAGTGGAGATCGCCCGCGGATTGAGCGCGGCACATGCCAAAGGTATCGTTCATCGCGATTTGAAACCGGAGAACGTCTTCATTACTGAAGATGGGCTGGTAAAAATTCTTGATTTTGGTCTGGCCAAGCTGACTCAGCCCGAAGAACCAGAAAGCAGGGAGCCCGCTTCGTCCAATGATACTGTCACTCTGGCGACCAGAACGGGCGCGTTTTTAGGCACAGTCGGCTACATGTCGCCGGAGCAGGTTCGCAATGGCCGAATCGACCACCGTAGCGACATCTTCAGTTTCGGCGCAATTCTGTTCGAAATGTTTTCCGGCAAACGCGCGTTTCACGGCAGCACGTCGGCTGACACGATCAGCGCCATTCTGCGCGATGAGCCGGAAATGCTGCCGGAAAGTCAGGCTGGGATGCCGGTCGCGATCCAACGGATCATTCGGCACTGTCTTGAGAAAGAGCCGGAGCGTCGATATCAGTCGGTTGACGATCTGGCATTCGATCTGGAGGAATTGTCAGGATTACAAATTGAAGCGCCATCTGAGGCTCGCGTCGCTGGCAAGCAATATTCAACGTGGCTCGCATTGCTTGTTGCCGGGGCGGCGCTCGTGCTGGGGATTTTGCTTTGGCGGCCTGGATCAACTTCCGCTCCCTCTTACCAGAGACTGACCTTTCAGCGGGGCATCGTGTGGTCGGCACGATTCGGCCCTGACGGGCACACTGTCTTTTATAGCGCTTCATGGAACGGGGAGCCGATGGGCATTTTTACCACCCGGCTGGAAGGGCTCGAATCTCGTCCTCAAGGACTAGAGAACGCCCACCTTCTTGCCGTTTCCTCCGCTGGAGAAATGGCAGTCCTGGTGCGACGCAGCTACTTGAGTCACCACGTGAGTGTAGGGACGCTGGCTGAGCTTCCCATACTCGGCGGAACACCGCGCGAAATCATGGATGGTGTGCAGCAAGCCGACTGGGCTCCGAATGGCACGGACTTGGCGATCGTTCGACAGGAAGGAAGCAGGAATCAGCTGGAGTTCCCTACCGGCAAGGTGCTTTACCAGGCCGATGGTTGGATAAGCGATCCGCGCGTTTCGCCACAAGGCGACAAAATCGCCTTTCTGGAACATCCGGTTGCCGGAGATAGCCGGGGCTGGGTTTCAGTTGTGAGTCTTGATGGAAAACGCACGATACTATCGAGCGAATGGCCTGGAGAAGAAGGACTCGCCTGGGGTCCGGATGGTAAGGAGGTTTGGTTCACCGCCAATCAGTCGGGTGGCGCCAATTCACTTTACGCTGCCACTCTTTCCGGCAAGCTTCGGCTAATAGCTACAGCGCCTATCAGTGTCATGCTGTGTGATGTATCACGTGACGGCAACGTGCTGTTATCAAGCGGAAACGAGGCATCGGAGTTTGTTGGGCTTTCCCCTGACTCCGCGAAAGAGCACGATCTCTCCTGGCTGGATTGGGGGGCCATCCGGGATCTTTCATCTGACGGCAGAACACTCATTTTCAGCCATTTCGGGGAGAAAAGTGGCAAAAACTACAGCGTGTACTTGAGAAAAACCGACAGCCCCGCTGCCGTGCGTCTGGGCGAAGGCAGCGGATGGGCACTATCTCCTGATGAGAAGTGGGTAATTTCAATTCTTGTGAATCCCCCTCAAATTAACTTGCTCCCAACCGGCGCGGGGGAAGTCAAAAAACTTCCAGCGGGTAGTATCGAAGAATTCGGCTTAGGGGCAAGCTGGCTGCCGAATGGTAAAAAAATTCTGTTTATCGGACGAGAGCACGCCCATGGCCCTCGAACTTACATGCAGGAGATTAATGCGGGTACGCCCCATCCAGTTACCCCGGACGGAGTCACTGGAACGCTGGTTTCTCCAGATGGCAAATACTTAGTTGCAGCCGACGAGCATAACCAGAAAGCAATGTATCCAATCGGAGGCGGCGCCCCGCAGCCAATTAGTGGTCTCAGTGACGGTGACCGCATACTGCGCTGGAGCGGCGACGGCCAATCTCTATTCGTGCTTGAGAACACAGAATTAGCAGCTAAGGTTTACCAGCTTGAGATTTCGAGCGGCAGAAGGACCTTTTGGAAGTCCTTGAGCCCTGCCGATCCCGCTGGCATTCGTGAATTCAAGACGGTCCTTCTTACACCTGATGGTAAGTACTACGTTTACGGGTTGACCCGATCCCTGGCCAGTCTGTACCTGATGCACACTCAACAGTGATCGTTCGTTCGCCAGTAATACTAAACTCAAGTTACGAAGTTTCTTCGAAGTTTGCCAGTAGCTATAGCCGCCAATTAGTTCTGACCGCATAGACTCACTTATTTGCGACGTAGGTTAAAACTTAGGACGTTCTCCAGGCCCAGGCCTTTTCTGATTGCAATACGCACGGCTTTTGTGTAGAGTTGCGCCGCTTCAAACCCGGCCCAGTTCCTGAATCCGCCGCACTCGGTTTCCGCAATCTAGAAAGGAGATCGTGATGGAGACCCAGGAATCCCTCAGGCAAATTGACAATCTGCGTTTGCGCTTCCAGATAAACAATCGTTTACGGTTGGAATGTCTGGCAGCCCTCTCGAGAGTTTTTCGCGAGAATGGCGAGAGCCTCTCCGATGAACTGTTGTCTTCTCTCGTATTGGCCGTTCCAGATGAACTTCCAGGTGAAAGACCTCCTGACCTTGCATCCACTCCGCCAGGAGGACCGCCACCGGGAGGCCCGCCTGCTGACAAACCGCCCGCGGCTCCACCGCCCGCAGGCGTTCCGCCCCCAGGAAAACCTCCGGCTGGCCAACCACCTGCTGGAAAACCACCTGCAGGCAAGCCTCCGGCCGGATACCCTCCAAGCCAGCCGCCGAGCACACCCCCGGCTGGAGTTCCGCCACCGGGAGGCCCGCCCGCACAGCCCCCACCTGCGCAACCGACGCCCGGAGGTCCACCACCACGTCCTAAGTCGGAGATCGGACGAAAGCGCGTGGCTGGGGAAAGAGGGGGACGAACACAAAGGAAAAAGGCAAGTTAGAACCGATTAGATTGAGGCACAGTGTCGACACGCTGTGCCTCGAAATTTTGCTCGACCAGCCTGAGCGCGAACCCGGTTGCTGGCATGAATACTTTGCCTTCGTATAGAGAAGAAGCCAGGAGCCTTTTCTCATTTCGTTTTTTTGAGAAGAAGACCTGTCGCGAGATGGTCCAGTACGTCAGGCATCTCGATGACTGGGCCGATGCCGAGGTGCGTCATCAGGCCGGACCACAAGAATTTGTCACTTCAGTCCGCACGGATACGCGAATCGCGAACATCCTGATTTCGGCACGTTGCAGCAAGTGGTATGGGTTATTCGATCAAGAAATGGATCAGGCGGTAAAACCGATCATTCAACGCGTATTTGGAATCAGCTTTCAAGAGCATTCCGGAACCCAGGTGCTTCGTTACCCGCCAGGAGGCCACTACGTTCCGCACCAGGATGCGATGACCGACATGCGGTATCGGTACTTCACGGTGGTCTGCTATCTAAATGACAATTTTGAAGGCGGCGACACCTGGTTCCCGTCACTGAATCATTCTGTCGTGCCGGAGACTGGAAAGGCGGTTATCTTTCCCTCAAGCTTCTATCACTGCGCCCAACCGGTCATTCGAGGAGAGAAATTTGTGATTGTCTCCTGGGTCATTGGGCCTTTGCCGATCGCCTGGATTTGAGCCCTCCTACCAGTCGGTGTGCTTGAAAACGATTTGATCTTCAAAAATGCAGCAGTCCAGTTCGGTGGAACAAAGACAAGCAATTGCGTCGGCGGGGGTTTCTACGATCGGGTAGCCGGCGACATTGAAAGATGTGTTCAGAATGATGGGGACTCCGGTTTTGTCGTGAAAGCGTTTTATTAAATGATAGAAATTCCCGTTTGCGCTGATGGTCACCGTTTGCAGCCTTCCCGTGCCATCGATATGAACCACGGCGGGGACAAGATCCTGCTTTTCCGGCTTAAAGCGGCACACCCGTAACATGTAGGGGCTCTCCCGAGGAGCGTCGTCCAGTTCGAACCAATTCTCCACCTCTTCAAGCAGAATGGCGGGGGCGAAGGGGCGAAACGACTCTCGCTTCTTCACTTTTCGGTTCAGCACCTCTTTGTTGCAGGCGCGGCGCGGATCGCAAAGAATGCTGCGCTGGCCGAGAGCCCGAGGCCCGATTTCTGATCGCCCATCAAACCATCCAATAATCTTGCCCTGGCAAAGCAGATCGACAGCATCGCCGATCGGGTCCGCCGACGGCACCGAACGCACTCCCGTCGTGGCTCTTACCGCTGCGGCGACCGAGGCGCGTGAATATGGTCGTCCGCAGGCGTCGTGTTTCATTTTGTACCGCACATTTTCTGCGGCGATTTGCCAGAGCGCATAATAAGCGGCGCCAATGGCTGCTCCACTGTCTTCCGCCGCCGGTGTGATATGAACTCGCTTGAAGCCGGATCGGCGAATAATCCATTCGTTAGCTACGCTGTTGAGCGCGACGCCTCCTGCATAACAAAAATTCTCGCTGGATTGTAATTTGCGCAATCGCTCGATGAGATAACGAAGCGCTTCCTCCAAAGCCGCCTGCACGGATGCAGCGAGGTTTGCGTATTCCGGCTCGCACTCCGGCCAGCGCTGGTTGTGCGCGAATTGCGCAGGCAGGAGTTCGCTAAAAAGAAAGTTGCCTTTCTGTATCTCGAAAAATTTGTCAATGGAGATTGATGGCGAACCGAAGGGAGCCAGCCCCATGACTTTGCCAGCTTCCATGGCATTGCCGAATATCTGTTCCGCTACTGCGGAATACATACCCCCGAGGCTCGCAAACCACGGCATGCCCGTTTCACGCTTCGTAAGCCAGGCGCCATAATCGACGACATGCTTTTCAAGCGGGGTGAGCAAAGTTCCAGACCCGAAGTACAACGAAATGATCTCGGAACCATATTCGGATTTGTGCGTAAAAGCTTTGCGTTCTGCTTCGAACATATCGGCAGCCGGAGAACCAACGCCGTCGATCACTAGAATGGCTGACTCCGCAAAGCCTGAAGTAGCGTATGCGCTCAGGGCATGCGCGTAGTGATGCGGCACGACAAACGTACGAATCTTCTTCCGGTTCCCCGATAACAACGGATTGCGCTTCAAATCATGTTCGGGATCTGCAGCACTGCCGGTGACAGAAAGAGCAACGGCACTGAGGTCATCAGCCCTTATTCCAGCGAAGTTCAGGCAGTATTCCGCCGCCAGCGAACGCGTTGCCCCATAGATCCACTGGCGCTTAACGCGGGTGAGCCGCTCCTCTTGAACGGCCACAAAGATTTTCTGACCTTTTAGCAGGCAAGCGGCACCGTTATGGGAAGCACTTAAGCCGAGGACCCATGGCGCGGTGGAGGACATAACGGTCACACCTGGACCGGTGCTTCGCGCGATGGGAGGATTACATTACGAAACTCGCGCCGGAACGTCAACAACAACAGAGAGTCAGGCGGAGGTGGACGTAAAAGCGGAAAGACCGATGGCAGATCGGAATTGACTGAGTGGTTTGGAGGCGCGGGTCGGAATCGAACCGACGTATAAAGGTTTTGCAGACCTCTCCCTTACCACTTGGGTACCGCGCCCTTTCAATGACTTGCGTGGGAGTTACTGTGCATTACTTTCGGGCTATTGCACAATAGACCTACATACCTCACAATGCCCGACATGGACATTACGCAGCTCATCCGGCGAAACCGCCTTCCACGCAAACAAAAGGGTCAGCGCATAGAGACGCCGACCTCGTTCTTCCTGAGATATTACGTCACAGAGAACGGCGTCCGCAAGCAAACGTGTGTGAAACTGTGCGACCGCTCTGACCTTTACCGCTCCTGGACTGATGTCGAGCCTCTAATTCGGCACGAACTAGACCGGGTCAATTCCCAAGCGGACGTTGTCAGCGGACAGCAGACACTCACAGAGTTTATCGAACAGCACTATTTGCCGTGGTGCGACGCCAACAAGTCAGCTCCTACCGCAAACAGCTACCGGCGCGTGTGGGAGAACTATTGGAAGCAGCACGTCGGAAACATCGCGCTCACGAGTCTACAGACCGCACAAGTGACCGGTGTCCTCACTCTTCACGCCAAGAATGGATTAGGAAGTCGCACACTCTCACACATCAAATGGATGCTGTCCGGCGTTTACGTGTATGCAATCTCCAGCGGCATCGTTCCGAAAAACCCTGTTCCCGATGCGAAGTGGCTTCTCAAAGTGCAGCGGCCTAAGAAGCAGCGGGAGTACTCGTTGCCGGAAGTTCAATCCATGCTAGCCATTTTGGAACCTCTCGACCTTCGCGCGGCTGTGGCCGTCGCACTGGCATACTTCGCGGCTCTGCGGCCTGCCGAGATTCGCGGCCTACAATGGGATGATTGGACTGGTAATGAGTTAAACGTACGGCGTACTGTGTGGCGTGACAAGGTCGGAGAAACGAAAACCGAGGAGTCCGCCGGGACTGTGCCGGTCATTGAGCCCTTGCGTGGACTACTCGAAAAGCTCCGCCAACAGTCAGCGGGTGCCTACATCATTTCGAACGGTAACGGAAAACCGCTCAGTCTGGACTCACTCAATACGCGCGTCATCACTCCGGCAATGGAGAAAGCGGGGATTGATTGGCGCGGCTACTATCCTGGACGGCGCGGAATCAGTTCGCTCGTGACGGATACCTCGAAGAACGCATTAAACAGTACGGGCTTGCTCCGTCATAGCACTCCGATTACTGCGCTGAAGCATTACACCCGCGCACAAAAAGACTCGATAGCAGCAGCGCTCAAAACGGTTGAAGAGATGGCCACGAAGCCAGCGGAGACGGTTCAATGAAGAAGGGCCACACTTAACGCCCGTGCCGCTCGGGAAGCTCTCTCCGTCTCGCCCGTGTTCTACTACGCCGTGTTTCTCGGGCCAAGTCCGCGCGTCACATTTCACGCGTCACATTTTCGCTTGACTCCGACACGCCCTAGGGCGACAATTCCGCCCACATCGCGCTGGGGGCGCGTGAATTTGTTTCCTGAAATATCCCTAAGACATAGACAGTAGTGTCGTTTGAGGGCTCGTATTGCGAGAACCCAAGCGCCTACTCACCCTGCGTTTGATCATTCGAGCTGATGAAATCCGGATTTCTAGCCATCTTGTTGTTCATCGGTGTCGCCGAAGCGCAGCAGGAATCTGCCTTTACATCTCATGTGTCCGATGCTCCGGGTGCGCAGAAATTCTGGAACACGGAAAACAAGATTGATGTTTCGATATTTGCGGCACAGCTTGCAGCCGATGCCATCACCACCCAGCGCGGGTTGAGCAGGGGCTTCAGGGAGGTGAACCCCTTGCTTCGTCCATTGGTCAAAAGAGGTGTGGCCGGCCAGACAGCCGCCACTGTTTTGAGCTTCGGCACTGGTCTAGGAGCGGTGTACTTCCTCCATGCAACGCACCACCACCGCGCGGAACGCATTACGCTCCGCCTTATTCTCGCTGGAGAGGGCGCCTTAGTGGGACACAACATCGTGCTATTACGCTGACTCGATTCGTCTTTGACTTGCCGAGAATGCGCCCACATCGCAAGCAGGCGCAACACAAGGATTCGGAGTCGAAATTTTTTCCAGCTTCAGTGGGTCGGACGTGCTGCCCCAATCTGTCTTTGATTCGAACGCTGTTGCGCGGCTTCAGTAACCTGACCCTAGCGCAGGCCGCAGCTTGTGTAATGCCGATCCTCACGTCGCCTTCTGCGCTAAAGCCCGCCCCACAGCCGCCGGCTTTGCGACAGGTTTCTTCCTGGCAACGTCCAGAATGCCCACTCTCACGTCGCCCCACCGTCCGATGTCGTCACCGCAGTCGGTGCAGGTGACGATGCTGTCATCCGTCGAATGGTCCGGCACAGTGATGTGATTTCCGCCGCACCTGCGGCACCTAAGTGGAGTGCGTGCGTCTGATTGGATGGGTTCGGTCACGGTGGCGCCTCCGTTTCCGATTGGGATTAGCGGCCCTACTATACGCGCGCTAAAGTCGCATTTCAACGCGCATTCAAGATAATTTCCCTCATTCCGCCGTCTCGACAACGACCGCCCAAACGCGAGACAGTCTGAACCTTTCGTCCGAGCAGTCTTGCAGGATATCCCTGAATCACTAATCACCCAACCACTTTTCTGGTCGCTCTCCGACTCCGTTGACGTTCGAAAGCTTCCCGACCTAACATTCTCGCGTTGGCTACTCCGTCTCAACTCGTCGGCCAGACCATCTCCCATTACCGCGTCATCGAGAAGCTGGGGGGCGGCGGAATGGGAGTGGTGTACAAGGCAGAGGACACCGAGCTTGGCCGATTTGTCGCTCTAAAGTTTCTTCCTGAAGAAGTAGCCCAAGACCCGCAGGCGCTCGAACGTTTTCGGCGGGAGGCGCGAGCGGCTTCAG
>QIAA01000114.1:4927-5533 GCA_003224905.1 Acidobacteriota bacterium | reverse complement strand
CGATGTTAAGCCGGCGAATATTTTCGTGACCAAGCGCGGGCACGCAAAGATCCTGGACTTCGGGTTGGCAAAGGTGACGAGCGCGGCGAGTTCCGCTAGCGAAGTCGCGAATCAGGAGACGAAATCCTCCATGCCGATGCTGGAGGAGCATCTCACCGGTCCAGGTGCAGCCGTGGGAACAGTGGCGTATATGTCGCCCGAGCAGGTGCTAGGCAAGCCTCTGGATGCCCGCACCGACCTGTTCTCCTTCGGGGTGCTGCTCTACGAGATGGCGACCGGTCTTCTCCCTTTCAAGGGGGACACATCGGGTGCCGTCTTCGACGCCATCCTCCACCGTTCCCCGACAGTGCCAGCGCGAGTGAATCCCGAAGTGCCGCCAGAGCTGGAGCAGATCATCAACAAAGCGCTCCAGAAGGAGCGCGAGGTCAGGTACCAGCACGCCTCCGAGATGAGAGCCGACCTGACGCGCGCGAAGCGGGACACGACGTCGGCACAGGTCGAGAAACCGGATAGGGAGCGTAAAACCTATCTGCTGAGATACAGGTACATTGCATGGGCAGGCGCCGTCGTGATTGCGTTGAGCTTGGTTGCAGTACTCGTATGGCG
>QIAA01000114.1:0-4922 GCA_003224905.1 Acidobacteriota bacterium | reverse complement strand
AAGGAGCACAGTGCCTCTCCGTCTAGCGCGCCGAAACTGACGGCCATCGCCGTGATGCCGTTCCAGAACGTCGGCTCCGAGAAGGATGCGGATTTCCTCCGCCTCGCCCTGCCGGATGCGATCGCCATCACACTGAGCTACGCGCACTCACTCTCCATTCGGCCGCTCGCTCTGACCGGCAAGTACGCTGGTCCGGATGTGGACCTCCAGAAGGCAGGACGCGAGATGCGAGTGGCAGATGTTGTGACCGGTCACTACCACAAAGAGGGAAATAAGTTCGAGGTCACGCTGGAAGCCGTGGATGTGGAAGACAACCGCACAGTATGGGTGGACACGTTAGATGTTTCGGCTGGGGACATGATTGCTATGCGGGAGAAGGTCACAGCCCGAATCCGGCAGGGTTTGTTGCCGGTGCTTGGCTCGTCGGGGACAAGCGCGGAAAGTGGCGCGCGGCCCAAGAACGAGGAGGCTTACGACCTTTACCTGCGTAGCGTGGCCGTGCCCCACGATGCCGCCCCCAACAAACAGGCCATCGCCATGCTAGAGCGTTCTGTGGGGATGGATTCTAACTATGCGCCAGCATGGAAATCTTTGGGAATACGCTATTACTATGATGCGAACTACTCGAATGGTGGTGAGCAGCAGTTTCAGCGGTCGAATGCCGCCGCTGAACGTGCATTAGTTCTCGATCCGAATATGATCCAAGCGGCATCCCAACTAATCACTAACCACGTTGAGCAAAGGGAAACAAAAAAGGCCTATGAAGCTGCGCAGTCGTTGTTAAAGCGCCGTCCGGAGAGTCCTGACGCTCATTTCGCGTTGGCCTATGTTCTCCGCTACGCGGGGATGCTTGAAGAATCTACCCGCGAGTGCGACATTGCCATGGCGATAGACCGGGGAAACTATGCAATCCGTTCCTGCGCCTGGTCTTTTGCATATTTAGGCAAGCCGGAGCGCGCCATGGATTTTGTTCGTCTGGACGCCGGGTCTGAATGGGCGGCTTGGGCCACTTCTCATATTCTCTTGCGCCAAGGCAAAGTGGCCGAAGCACGGGAGAGCGTAAACAAGATATCTGCTAATCCTCATTATCATCGTGATCTACTTAGGGCTTGTGTCCAACCGCAACCACCGTCCGACTTGAACACAATCGTGCAGAACACGGAAACGTCGACACTGGCCGAATCCGACCCGGAGGATTTTTATCATATCGGGTCAATCGTTGCGTACTGCGGCAAGAAGGAAGTCGCTCTCAATATGCTCAAGAGCGCGGTCGTACAAGGCTACTGCGCCTACTCCCATCTCCAGTCGGACCCGTTGCTTGGGAAACTACGAGGGACTCCCGAGTTCAGTGAACTGTTGTCGGCAGCTCGTGAGTGCCAGGAGAGGTATCGCTGAAGGCATCAAAGGTCCCACGGTTGTTCCTCGCTCTCTGCAAAGATGGGACACCGACATCCCCATCCTGAAGCAAGCCAAGGCGGAGTACGCGAAGCTGCAAGTGAAACGTGGGGAGTGAGGATTACCGCCGGTGCCAGCTTGACACGCAGCCTGCTGCACGCTTGTCTTCGCATTCTCGCGCAAGACAGTCTCGATGTGCTCCTGTAGTGCCGCTTGCATTGCCCTTTTCACGTCCTCGAAACTGCTTCCTTGAACAGTGATCGATAGCTCCTCGCAAATTCCCGTCCAGCCATCCGCCTCCAGCCAGAAAATACACTCTTTCGGCACCTTGGCCTCTACTTGTAGCTTCACTGCGTGGGTATTCATATTTTGCTACTCCATTGTTGGCAGCCATGTGTAGGACGACACGACGCTTCCAAATTTCTAGACTGTCGTCGTGCTACAATTCGCGTCCTTCCGGGCAATCACCCTACTTCCAGGGAGCAATTATGTCGAAGGCTACGCTGCTTGTCATACTAGTTGTTTGTGGATCCGCAATTGCTCAACGTGGATCCCGAATGGGAGCGTTGTCCAGCCTTTCTGAGTTCCATGATTATGCCCAAAAACGAGTTTCAAGCCATGACCGTTCCGGTGGCAATGCCGACTTCCGACAAATCGCTCCGGGCGAAACACTCACGTTGCTAAATGAACCCGGTCCCGGCGTCATTACGCACATCTGGATAACCATCGCATCCCCTGAGCAGTATCACTTGAAAAAGCTGGTCCTGCGCGTGTATTGGGACGACGAAGTCACCCCGAGCGTTGAAACTCCGATCGGGGATTTCTTCGGCCTCGGCCTAGGCGACTACTTTCTTTACGAATCTATTCCCTTAGCGGTGGGTTCAGAAATGGCGCTGAACTCATTTTTCCAAATGCCCTTCCAGAAGCAGGCTAAGATCACGGTCAGCAACGAGGGCAATGGCAAAGTGGAAGCATTTTATTTCAACATTGATTACCAAGCCTACAAGCAACCGCTGACAACGGAGACGCTGTATTTTCACGCGCAATATCGTCAGGCCACTCCCGCAAAAGGTTGGACAAACGAGTGGAAGGCGAATGACGATGTAATGATTGAAAAACAGCAGAACCTCAATGGGAAGGACAATTACGTCTGGTTGGAAGCAACGGGGCGTGGGCAGTTTGTGGGCGTTACGATGTCTGTCCTGCAAAACCAGGATGGCTGGTGGGGTGAAGGCGATGATATGTTTTTCATCGATGGAGAAACGAAACCATCCATCAATGGCACTGGTGCGGAGGATTATTTCCTAGGTGCCTGGGGTTTCGGCAAGCACGCATTTTCTTACGAGATGTTTGGTGCCCCGGTAAAAGGGGAGGAACGCGTCGGAGACCGATCGTCCGTTTATCGATTCCACCTCGATTCGCCGATCACGTTCGCAAAGTCGTTGAAGGCCAGCATCGAGCATGGTCACGCCAACCATCGCTCGGACAATTACTACTCGGTGGCGTATTGGTATCAGACGGAGCCTCACGGCGCATTTCCACGGTTGCCGTCCGTAGAGGAACGAACGCCGCGCATATATGCGGTTGGAGGCCCAGGGAACGGTGCGAAGTAGCTAGACTTTGGTCTCAGGTTTCGGCTTCCGTCTGGACGGGTGACCTGTTTAATTGGGTCAGGAGGGACGGGACTCCCAGAATTGAAAATTAGAACCCCCTCCCCCTCTCTTTAAAGGGGGTGGCCTGTTTATTGTGGAAGCCTCAAAGAGGAAAAGTTTGCCGGGAGCCTATCAGCACCCGGCCTCTAGCTCACTTCGAGTGTGAAAGCCTCTTCGAGATCAAAGTGGCATGGAGTTCATCTTTATCCCAAGTGCCTCTGACGATCACTCGATCACCATCTTTATTGCTGCCGTGCTCCTGACTGACCCACTTTGTCGAGCTGTCGTAGTGCACCGTCCTCTCAAGATTTGAGCCCGACTTGCGGACTGTTAACGTGGATTTATCTGGACTGCCCCTGACAACTTCGCCCTCCCAGCGGGCTTCCTTTGCCACCTTGTCCATCTTCTTCTCTTGGGTGGGAGCTTCCTGGGCGAAAATCACGGTTGACAGGGAGAACGCAACCAAAGACCCACACAACAGAGTGAATAGCTTCTTGACCATTGTGACCTCCTTTGACGGATGCTCTGGCAGCCACAAACAATAGACCTGGGCTGGCCAAAAGGGCAAGGCCGAGCCGAGCAAGACTGTTTCAGTGACATTTCAATACAACACTTCACTTTCGCCTTTTTCTGAGATCAGCTTGTGAAAGTGTGCCACGATCTTGTCCCGTCGTGCCATCACTGCCTTGGCTTCATCCTTGGCGAGATAACCCTTGGTTTTTGCCGCCACTTCGTTTCCATCCAGCGTCTTCAGTTTCTCGAACAACTGCCGTTCGCAGCGCACTAAGTCCTTGGGATCTTTGAGGTCTTTATGGAGTCGAAATGCGCGAGTAAAATCCACCCGCCAAATCTTCCAATCCTCCCCAATTAACACATTGGTGAGGTTGATATCTGTATCTCCGACCAATTGATTGAAGACCCGAACCTTGTACATCTGATTGTTCCAGGCGTCGGCATCCGGTGCCGTCAATTTCTGCTTGTGGCGCTCCACCTCATCCATCTTCACTGGGAGCCACCAACTCAGCGAGCCCGTATTGCCTTGCCATCTGCGCTCGACATACATGGGGAGCATGTCATCAATCCCAAGCAGCTCCGCCAACTGATAAGCAGCGATGTTGTATTTGTAAGAATCGACGAAGCCCAGTTCGGTACCGGTGGCCAGCTGCTTTGTGGCTTTGTGTTCATCAATCGCCTGGAAAGAGGCGTCGTGGGTCACGGTACCGTCCGATAGCGTGAGCCGCCAGGGATCGGTGATGCCTTTCTTGGTGTGCTCACTCTTCACCACTTTCGCGGTGAGAAGAAACTCTCTGATTTGCTCCTTGGTAAGAGTCGGCTCCTGGGAGGCAGGAAGAAATGGGGTCCATGTCAGATACAAACAATGGGCAAGAATTAGCGAATGCCAGTGCAAATCATGTACGTGCATGACAACAGCCACCGTCGGGAAGTGTGCGAAGGAAATCTATTCGGAAACCATCGGTTCGGCAAGCTGGAAAATCAGACTACACTCGGCCACGGAGTTTTGATGACAAGAATTTCTTCTGCCCACTGTTTCGGCTTCTCACCAGCCGGGTGGGTGTTTCGACATGAGTGGGAAGGAACGGACTGCATGAGGTGTCGGCATCGCAGTCAATCGATTTACCGCTTCAGGTTGATGCGCCGATACTGAGCTAGTGAGCAGGTGACGATATGAAAACCGAATCCGGATTAGCCTTCAGTGTTGGTGTGGTCGCGGGTTTGCGTCCGATGACGGCGCTCGCGGCAATGGCTTGGGCCGTAAGACGAGGACGGATCCAGATAGAACCTAGTCCAATTGTTGTATGGATGCTGTCCGCTGGTACGTCCAAGAGAATTGCTGAGTTCGCCATTAGCGAATTA
>QIAA01000040.1 GCA_003224905.1 Acidobacteriota bacterium | reverse complement strand
AGTAGCGAGCTAATTTGGCCCCGCGGCTTCCCGCTGTCCGAAGTTCGCTCGGACGTACCTGAAACGAGAATGGTTGCAGCGGTGCGTAGCCCGATCCAACAGGGACTGGCCAACGGTTCGCCAGATGTCGATGCAGTGTGGCGGCTAATTTTGGATCGGAATTTCGCGTTTAGCGATGGCGCGCCGGTTGTGCTGGAGGCTGGAAACTGGTGCCCGTTCAATACCCAGAGCACGTGGTGGTGGCCGATGGCATACCCATTGTTATACCTTCCAAGTTACTGCTCATTTCGGACGTGCGACATCTGGAAAAGTTTTATCGCCCAGCGGTGTCTTTGGGAGCTCGGATACGGAATTACATTTCATGCACCCGAAGTATTTCAGGATCGCAATCAGCACGATCTTGATCGTGATTTTGCAGACGAAGTGCCGGGCTACACGCGAAACAAAGAAATTGCCGACGTGCTCTCGCGGCTGCAACTGAAGAGCGGTGAAGCGCAAATTGGCGACAATCTGCGCTGTTGTTATGAAGCGTTAGTTGCTGCAGGCGTCTTTCCACCAGCGGAACTGGAGCTGGTTGAGCTATGGCTCGAAAACTTTCGCCTGGCAGGCAACAAGCAAGGCAGCGTACGCCAAGAACACGTGTGAAACAGATTCCCTTCGACGTGCCGTAGAGAATCAACCTGTAGTACGTCGGCGCGTGATCGCGAACCGGTCAATTTTTTCGGGAATGCTCGTTTACTAAAACGCAATCATGTCTGAAGCGATCTACCGCACATTTGGCGTAACCTTTCCCAAGTTGCGCCCCGCTTCCCGTTCCAGGCCACGACTGGAACGCACCCGATTCAAGTAACCATAGAGATAGAGCCGGAGCAGAACGGCCGGATCGTAGGGCGGCCGCCCGGTCTCCGGCAACTGCGCTCGGGCGAAGCCGGCCGCTTGCAGATCGAGTTGGGCGACAAAGGCGTCAATAAAACGCACCGGGTTCTCCGGCGCGATGTAATCCTCCAGCGCCTCGGGCAAAAGGAGCATCTCCTCCCGTTCGCTCCCGCGGATGTAATTCATGGAAACGGAGCTTGCCAGAAGGCCGCGGCTTTGGGTACAAGAAAATCATCCGCCGCATGAAAAACTTTTCACACAGCCTCTCGATGAAGCCAACGGCCCCATTTCGAAATAGGTTCAGAGTGTTTGCCACGACGCCCTGCCGTGGCTTATCTCTGTCTCGTTGATATGGCTGTGGGGAGAGCAAGTTTCATGGACAAGTCCTTGCTAGTGCGGATCATCGGTTTCCCTGCCACATTGCTTCATGGCGACACACTCGTATTGGACCGATGGCTCTGGCTCAGGGACCGACTACCCAAGACCAAAAACGGCGACACCCTTCTAGATATTGGATGCGGCACCGGTGCCTTTTCCGTCGGGGCAGCCTTAAGGGGATATGAGAGCTTAGGCTTAAGCTGGGATGAGCGTAACCAGCGTGTTGCTGGTGAGCGAGCCAACATATGCAAAGCGCACTCGGCTAAATTCGAAGTCTTGGATGTTCGACGATTGGACATGAGGTCAGATTTGTTGGGGCGATACGACATCGCCATTTGCCTTGAGAACATCGAACACATCATTGACGATAGGAAATTACTTACAGACATCGCAGCTTGCATGAAGCCGGGCGGACGTCTCCTACTCACCACTCCTTACCTTCTCTACCGTCCCATTACCCAGGGGGATATGGGGCCGTTCTCTCCTCTCGAGGACGGTGGGCACGTGAGGAGAGGCTATACGCCGCGAATGCTGGAGGAGTTGTGTAAGCATGCAGGCTTGGTAGTAGAGCAAATCTCATACTGCAGTGGTTTTTTGAGCCAGAAGGTTACGTGGCTGCTGCGAGAGCTTTCCCGAATACATCACCTTCTTGCTTGGGCAGTGGTACTACCGCTTCGGATATTGCCCCCACTTTTGGATCCTTTGATACACAAGCTGACCAACTGGCCATATTTCAGCATTACGCTGGAGGCTTACAAACCGCGGTACTTGGAAAGTCACGCCCAACAAAAAAAGGGGGCAGACTCGAATGAACCCGTTTCCCGGTGCCGAGTCTAGGCCTAACGAACCCAGCGAGTGTGTGCTGCCGCGCACGCCTTTAAAGAAATGGAACCACTTGTTATTGCACTAGCCAGCAACGAACGCTACTTCCCCGGACTCTATTGCGCGGTGGCGAGCGCGTGGAGGTACCTGGACCGGACGCGAGAAGTAAATTTAAAGGTGCTCGACGGAGGTATTTCTCAGACCTCACGGGACACTTTTTCGAAATTGATTGACCGAGTTGGCGGAGTTGTGCGACTGGAGTTTGTCACGGTAAATCCATCCGTCTTTGGTAAGGCGACACTGGGACCGGGCGAATCGCACATGACCTATTGCCGGATATTGCTGCCACATTTGCTGGATGTGCCACGTTTGATCTATCTCGACTGCGACGTGCTGGTATTCCGCGATCTAGCACAGCTTTTTGACCTTGAACTCGCGCCAGGCAAAGTGCTTGCGGCAGCCCGCGACTCTGAAACCTTATCGCTGGCGGATGACTCACCAACCATAGCCGATGCAATCAATCTTCCTCGCGAAGGCGCTTACTTTAATTGCGGAGTGATGTTGATGAATCTGGATGAACTGAGAAAACAAGATTTTTTTGAACGCGCTGTCGAATTTTTGAATAGGAAGTCGGCCTACCGATTTTGGGATCAATCCGCTATCAATTTTCTTCTCTACGGACAGATCGACGAGTTACCCGAATATTGGAATCGAGCTTCCTGGCGCTTCGATGCGCAGCAGAACAATGATCTGGACTGCGTGCTTCACTACACGACGTCGGCGCCGTGGCTCGGTGGAACACGAGGCTCAGCTCAGGTCTTGTTTGAACGACTTGCAGTGGATGCCGGTTTGCCTGTCAATCGGCAGGCGGCGGATTTCAAGAAAAAGCGGCGGCAAGAATTGTTTCGCAATGCGCTTGCACCTTTTCGGGCGCTCGCTTTTCCACTACTATCGTTGTTTTACAAGATTGCCGGACAAAACGAAAAATGTGCCGCGTATCAGAAAGCGGCGCGGTATTGGCTCTATTATATTTTCAACGCGCCGCGCCGGCGTCGGCTCCATCGCCAGCGCAATCAGGAAATTAGTAGAATGAAATTTAATCTTTGCGCATCGCCGCTGGCGTAGTGCCTCATAACTCACCGTATGTATAAAAGTCCGACAAGATCTCCGCGTTTCTGCCCGCCTCTTCCCTTGCCGCGAGGAGAGAGGATTGCCTGCCGCGCCGTAGCACAGCGAAGGCGGGAGGTGAGGGATTCCAAACAGAAGACAAGTCAACGCCGCCAACCCTCACTCTGCCCTCTCCCGTGGGAAGGGAGAGGCGAATTAACGGCCACTAAAGCAAAATAATGAAGCCGTTAGACGCAAGGCACTAGGTTCATGAGAGTATTGCATCTCAACACTCATCCTTCCGGCGGTAGCTATGAATATGCGGCGCTTCTTTCTACCTCATTAGCGGGGCAGGGGATTGAAAGCCGTGTGCTCTGTAAAAAGTCGCCGTCAGTACAAACGGGTAGGGTCTTGTTAGATCGTGTTATTCGCCGAGCGTATGTTTCCTTTTCCACTGAGCCGTGGCACGGAACGCGGCGGCTGTTGTGTCCGCCGGGATGTGAGGAGCTGAAAGGAGTGGATGTGGTGCATCTTCACACGATGGCCGATTGGTTCGACGTTCCCAAGTGGCTGGAGGCGCTGCCGCTCACAATCAGCGTCGTTATCAGCATCCATGATATGTGGCACGTGACCGGAGGCTGCTTTCTTTATCGTGGCTGCGATCGTTACGCCAAGCAGATAAAGCCTTGCGATCCATGTCCGATCTTGAGATGGCCTGTAAACCGATTTCTGGCAAAGGCTGCGCATTCATGGAAGTTGCGGGCATACCGGAATTGTGGAGCGCGGATGGTCGCAAACAGTCACTGGCTGGCCGAAATCGCCGGCCGAAGCCCAATAGCCAAAGCTTGTGGCGGGGTGGAAGTAATTGCGCCTGGTATCGACACGACAGTGTTTAAACCGCAGGACAAGCCGCTGTGCCGAAAACATCGCGACTTGCCCGAAGACGCGTTTGTCATCGTCACAGGTGGCGCGTCGCTCACCGATGAAAACAAAAATGTGCCATGGCTGCTCGAGCAACTGTCGGCGTTGCCAGATCTTGATGGCATAATCATTTTGGCATTCGGCGAAGGCGCCGTGCCGGTTCCGAGTGGTCTCGACGTTCGATTTACAGGTGGCATTCGCGATCGGCGCGATCTGGCGCGGCTCCTTGCAGCTGCGGATGTTTTTGTCAGCGCTTCGTTGATGGAGACCTACGGCCTTACGCTTGTGGAAGCGATGGCTTGTGGAACACCGGTTGTGGCGTTTCGAGTGGGTGGAATTCCTGAAGCTGCACCTGACGGGCAGGGCGCCATTTTATGTGCCGCCCAAGATGGCACGGGGCTGGTCGAAGCGATTACCAAGCTGCGGAATTCACCGCAACTCCGCCAGAGATTAGGGAATCTTGCCCATGAGACGGCGCACACTCGCAATGCGGCGAGTTCGTTCGCCAACGCATTCGCGCAGCTCTATCGGGAGTGCGTTTCGTCGCGTGAGGACGCAAAGCGCAAACAACCAGTCCTCACGTGAAGGTACAGGCTCCATTTGGTTTTGTGACCGGTTGCCACGCCGGTGACAAGTTCATGGTTCAAGCCACACTGGCGAGCATGAGGCACTACTGCCCCGACGTGCCAATTTGCCTGACGGTGGATGGAGATTTTGGTGTATCTGATTTGGAGAGAGAATACGATTTGATCGTTTTACGCGTTTCAGAACTGTCCTCGGAGACAATGCGCAACCTGGTTAGTGGGAGCGGCCGCGCTAAACTGGCGGCGATGTGGGAGGGGCCCTTCGAATTTTACGTTTGGCTCGATTCGGACGCAATTGTTTGGGGCGACTTTACTCCACAGGTCCGCACCGACGTCGACTTTCAAATTTTCTGGAGCGAGATTTCCATCCCGGCAGACGCCACCGAAATTCCACCGTGGCTGCCGCATTTTTATTTTGACCCGCAAAAGCTGAGGCGCTTTGACTCCGAATTTGAATGGCGTGGACACGCCTATTTTTCTTCCGGCGCGTTCGCATGCAGGCGCGACGTTATCCCATTCGACAAATGGCTCGACGCGGAATTGTGGGGGCGGGAAACACCGGGGTTATTTGGTGATTTCTACGAGCAACCGCTACTGAATTATCTTGTTCACTCGATGACGCAACGCGGAGAACTCAAACTTGCCGTCTCAGATCTACAACACATAAGCGAGCACCATGGCGTAGGCGAACTGAAACAGGATTGTGCGGATAGGAATTGGCATTTCCCCAAAAAAGTCAGGCGTCCGCGGGTAGCGCACTTTTGCGGACGCAAACCATTCCTGTTTGACCGCGGTAGCTATTCGCGCCCATTCACAATCGCACGGCTGGAGCATCATCGAAGGCAGCACGGTGAACTCGGCGCCTGGCTGGAAGTCTTGAGTGAGGAACGGCGCGTGTTGAGCGGCAAATTCCAGCGCCGGTTCCAACGCGCTGCTTGCAAATCGTATAGTGCGTGAAACTTGTCATGCGATGAGCCGGAGACCAAGAGTTGTTTTTCTGATTCCAATGGCATCGGCCCGTGTAGTGAGGGACTGGCATCTTGCCTGTGCCTATTTTAAACAAACATTGGCCTCCGTATTTAACTCAACTGCCGGAAACTATTGCGTCGTAGTAGTCGGCCACGAGCCTCCGGACTTTCCACTGCCGCAAGACCGAAGATTGAAATTTTTATCACTCGATCATCCTTTGCCGTCACAAGAAGGCGGGTACTGGGTTGCGGCAGTTAAGGACAAGATGATCAAATTGGCGGCAGCTTGGGACTATGCGAAATGCACATGGAATCCGCAATATGTGATGAAGGTTGACTGGGATGACCTGGTGAGTTCCCGCCTGGTGGAGTGGCTCGTTTCGGCGGAAGACGAAGCTGGCTACCGCATCAAGCATGGCTGGGTCTGGCGTTCAACCTTCCCCCATTTGATCCAGCGCACGGAACAGTTCGATCGCTCCTGCGGTTCCTGTTTGATCATTAGGAACGACCTGGCGGATCGGACCGGACCATTTCTTAATTCTTGTGAAGGCGCGAAATTCGACGAGGTAAGTCAGCAAATCGAAGCAACTGATCTATACTCACTGGTCCCCGGTGCGGCAACTGGCACACTGCTTTTGAACGACACCCCGTCACGTGCCGAGGCGCAGTTTGCTTATTTGGGCCACCGGCTGGCGACCGTGCCGTTCAGCGCCGCGGTTTGCCGTGTCGGTCACGGCAACAATGCAAGCGATCGGCATAATCGGATCCAAACGGTGCGGATGTTTTTGGGATGCCTCCGGCGGACACGCTTGGTCACACCGACCCTGAAAAAAGAGTTCATGTTTGGTTGACCGGATGACGAGATCGCATTGGCCTGTTCGCGGTTCAATCACGCCCTGTGCTCCTGAACTCATTTTTCAGAAGCTGTCGGATCTCGGCTGTCTCACTTTGTAATGGCTTGGAAACCATGTCTTGTCCATGAGCGTTTCCGTGATGATTACCACTAGGAATCGTAAGGAGGATCTGCGCCGAACCTGCCGTGCCGTGCTTTGGAGCAATTAAATCCGCCGCCACTGGTTCAAGCGCTGTTGGGAAATCGATCTCGCGGTAGATAGAAAAAGTCGATATGACGGAAGGCGCTCCTGGAACCAAATACAGGTGCAGAGTTGTTTCGCAGCAGTTCAAGGCGGATTCATGGAATGATTTTCGGTTAGGGGCCATCCTGTATTCCCCACGGGTGGCGCTCGAGGAA
>QIAA01000039.1 GCA_003224905.1 Acidobacteriota bacterium | reverse complement strand
AACCCAATTCCGCCAGCCCGGATGTTGGCTTCATGCAGCAACATCAGCGGCCAGTACATCACCAGACTTGCGACGATAACTGCAATCAACTCCGCTAGCTGAATTTTTTGCGGAGTTCCTCCCAGGATGTACCCGACTTTGAAATCCTGCAGCAACTCGCCCGCCACGGCTGACGAAACACAAACCACCGCGGCCACGCCCAACACTGCCGCCACCCCCGAACTCCCAGAGACCCCAAGCGCAACCATCAGGAGAGCCGCAATTAGTAGGGTCGAAAGCGTCAACCCGGAAATCGGATTATTGGACGACCCGATGAACCCCACGAGATTGCCCGATACAGTTGCGAAGAAGAAGCCGACAATGATCATCACCGCTGCAGCCAATATGGCTGGTCCGCGCAATCCGGAGATGTGTATGTACAAAAAACACATCAGGATGAACATCAAGCCAATCAGCGCGAAAACGGTCTTGAAGCTCATGTAACGCTCTGTCCGCGCCAGCTTCATTCGCTGATCGGCGGTTTGACGCAGGTCAGCGAAGGCCTTACCGATACCGGATACCAAGCTCTCGCGCATTTTGAACAGCGTGTAGGCTGCTCCAACCAGCATGCCACCCACAGCTATGGGACGTACCACAAACCTCCACACCGCTCCCGCCATGCCTGCCCAATCACCGGGAGTATCCGCAGGCAGAAATTGCTTAATATGCGGCCCAAGAAAAAAGATGAAGAAAGGAACCATCAATCCCCAGGCGAGCACGCCGCCTGCGAACTGCAGAGACGCAAGCCGAAGTCCGATGATGTAACCAACGCCTAGATACGCCGGGCTCACGCTTGGAGCCGCGAACGTGCTGGTTCCGCCCGCTGCCACGATGTTCGTGTTTCCCGCCGGCCCAAGTCGCACCTGGCTATGGCCGAGATTCCCCACCGCAACCCGGAACTCTCGATCCGACGCGAACAATCCGAACTTTCCCAGCAGGTACACCACTCCGCCCACCCCAATGTTCCAGAACAGATATTTGGCTGCTTGTGCGCCCCTTTGTCCTGCCTTGTGAATCTCCGCAGCCGCCACCGACTCCGGAAACACGAGCTCCGGATCTTCCACCATCACCCGTCGCACTAAAGAAATAAACAGGACGCCGAGGATGCTGCCCACCATGATTAAGGCCGTCGATTTCCAGTACGCGTCCGCCGGACGGAAAGACATCCAGGCCTTGGCGAGCAGGAATGCGGGGATAGTGAAAATTGCTCCCGCCGCAACAGACTCACCAATTGAGCCTGCGGTACGCGCAATGTTTTCCTCGAGTATCGACCCTTTCCACGCCCTCAGCACCGCCATCGCGATCACAGCCGCGGGATAGGTTGCCGCAATCGTGATCCCTGCGCGCAAGCCGAGATATGCGTTGGCCGCTCCCAGAACTACCGTCATTACCAGCCCGAGCAGCACAGCGCGCAGCGTGAACTCCCGCATTTCCACGTTTTCCGGGACGTACGGCCGATGCTTCTTCGGGGCTTCACTGGGACCGGCTGTAACTTGAGTGCTCATAGATTGGTTCCTGATGAAGCTTTGCCGCTCTTCAACACAAATGCAAGAGGGGCACCTGGAAGATCACTGGGCATGCCGGTTTCTTCTCACCTTCGAGCTGGCTGTCGCAGGTTTCATTGGCAGAGCGAGTTCGTCAGCGGTGACAAAAATTGGCTCGATGTCCGTCGGAATGCCCTGCAGCCGTTCGAACGAACTCTTGAGCGACGGCCGGATGACGCCCAGCTCATCCTGCAGCTTCTTTGCGCCTGCGTAGTCGCCCTCGGCTTCGAGAGTGAGCAGATCGTGCGTCAAATCGCGCACACCTTGCTTGAACTTTTCCAGATTCAGCGCATAGGTGCGGTCCTGGTTGGCGCTGATGCCGCCCTTGTCCATCAGGTAATTGAACTGGATCGCCATGCCTTTGCCGTGAGCATCATTCAATCCGAAACGCAGAGTGCGGAACATCGATGCCAGATAGGTCGTGTAAAGCTGCCTCTGTGCCGCATCATCGGAAGGCAGCAAATTCGTCAGCCCCATTGCCCGATCGTGATCCATCATGTACTGCAGCGCAAACAGCCCCGTGATGTCAGCCTTCGCCTCTTCGATTGCGCTATATAGTTCCTTCAACTCATTTCGGGGTGTGGTATCCCGTCCCTGGACTTTGATTTGATGCGGTCCAAGACCGTGCATCAGTTCGTGGGCCACGATGTGAGTGAAAAAAGATTCGAAATTTACGTCGACCATCGCCTGCCGGGAGAGCATTCTGCGCGCGATCGGGAGCAGTACGCTACGAAACTTGGCTTCCTGAATGTTTCTCAGCATCACCCGCTTGCTGCCCTTCTGGTTCACTACACGTTCATCATTGGGCAGATTGTATGCGGCGGTTGCGATGTCATGATTGCCGTCTCCGGCGCTGAAAATCTGATTGACCACGACGGTCGGCGCGGCTGCTCCCAGTTTCGGATTGCGGTACGGGGAGTCAATCGGCAGATTGTCTTCGATCTCCTGCAGGTGGGTGGCGAGAACCGAGAATTTCGCCGTTTCCGCGTCGTCGCGGAGGTTTACGTAAGCTTCGAACGCCGCTTTGTAGCCGAACAACTCGTCGTTGTAGGTTTCATATGGGCCGATGGTGATATCGACTGGCGCATTCAGATCCATCCACGCGATGTCGCTTTCGTAGTAGTCGTTTGATAAGAACGCGTCTGCTCTTGACCTGAGGAATTTCTGCAGAGTGGGATTGTCGGTCAGCTCAGCTGCTTCGCGCAGAAGGCCGGCTGCACGGGTAAGTTCATCCTTGTAGGCTTCGCTGTAAGGAACGCTCATCAGCTCCCGATGCGAATCATCTTTCCAGCGGATCACGGTAAAGAAGCCCTTTGCCGACTCCTGTTCTTTCTGCGGCAGCGATCCTGCCCAGCTCTCAAACTGCTGCTTGCTGATCTCCTCCGGATAAAAATTTGCGCCCTCAGGTTTGCGGGGTGGAACGCCGGGCAGGAACGGTTTGAATTCATCGAGAGCTGACCACGGGCTCTTATTGATCCAAAAATAATGCAGCCGTGCTTTTCCCAGAGCCGAACTGTCCCTCTGGAGCCGTGCATAAAGAGCCGGGTTGCCACTCCAATATTGGTTCAGAAAGATGTCGTCCAGAATGCGGCTGGCCTGAACAAGCTTTACCAACGCCTGCCGGTCACCTGCCGAAAGCCTCGAAACATCAACTCGCAGCGATGTCGGCGTGAAACGCGAGATCATCTTCTGCAGTTCCGTCAATCCTGGCGCCTGGATTGGTTTCTGCTTTCTCGTCTTCCGCGCGCCAGCAGGCAACGCCATTCCAACAGAAAGTAATAGAGATAAATAACAGGCCAGCCTAATCAGGGGCGCCTCCAGCTACGAGTCTGCAACCAGCAAAAATGGTTATGATATCAGCCTTGCCGCTGGAGAGGATTTACGATGGGCATCGGAGCGCGTTCAGCTACGATCTGGTAGCTCTTCTATTTCGAATTCAATCAGGTGAACCTGGTCGCTCGCCAGAGCGCGAGACCGCTGATCGCTAACAAAACGAACATTGCAGCGAGCAGGGCTGCCATAGCGCCCCAGTGAGGTTCTGCCTTGGGAATCTCCGCCATGAGCGCAAAGGCCAGAATCACTGCCGTGCTGACGCCGGCGAGCAGCCAATCAAGCAAAGTGCGCTTCTGGCGCGCGCCCGCCTCCCCTGCCATGCGCGCAAGCACATAATCCTGGTCAAGGTTGTAGCGCAGAGTTTCCCGCTGGGCGGCGTCTTTCCATCTTGAGTGTTCCTTTTCAGTGGCAGAGGAAGCGGCCACGGCTCCGGCGCCCAAAGCCATTAGGACCGAGCCGCCAATGACTTCAAAGTGAATCGTCCGCGATGCGCCGCGCAGTTCGGCGAAAACCAAAATACCCCACAGAAGACCCCAGAGCTGATTCGTGTTCGACAGTGGGATGCCCCGGCTTATGCCGATGTACTTGGCCGCATACTGCTGGAAAATGTCTCCTATGGCCCACATCACACCGCCCAAGACCAGCCAGAACAGCACTCCTTGACTAAGCACCAGCTGTTGCCACAGAGAGTGAATACCGCCGGTGTACACAATTGCGAGAGCGGTGATCATTCCCAATTCACCGATCGCGAAAAAGGTTATAAATGACAGCGGGCTCATGCCCGTCAGATATGCCTTACGGTAGGGGATGTACATGGTCCCCCAAAGCACACCCGCGCCCAGCGCGCCCGCGATCCCTAACATAGCGTGTCCCTGCGCCTGAACCGAGGATGCGGCCGCCAGCAGCACCCCACCCACAAACATGAGCGTGGCTCCTCCAAGCACTCCTAGCCATCGCAAACGGCCCGCGTTTCGCAATTCGTTGAACAAAAGGAATCCCCACAAAATTCCCAGCAGGCTGTTGGAATTCCAGAGCGGAAAGGCGATGCTCAATCCGATGTTACGAATTGCGAAGATCGTCAAAGTGTTGGCGACAGCCCACAGGCATCCTGCGAGGATGCCCCAGAGCATCAGGTGGGGAGCCTTGCGAACATCCTCTCGCACCTGAGACATCCCTTGCAGCAATGCGGGTACACTCCAGCGAGCGAGAAACACTCCCAGCACCATCATGAAAGAGATCACCAGCGGGCTGACGCCGATCGATACCAGCTTTGTTGGCGCCTCGGCGGCCCCGAGCCACGCACCTGCGGCAAAGCCGCACAGCACGCCGAGCTTCTGCAAGCTCTTCAGTCGTTTGGGAGTAATGCTGGGTGGACTGGCTTCATTGATGAGTGTCTGAGCCTCTGTCATCGGCTAATCCACTTGAGAAGAACAAGCCCTCCCAGCAGAACTGCCAACGGAATCCAGAAATGTATGTCGCCCAGCACGGTTCCAAGGAGCCAACGCTCTTCGTTCGGGTGGTTCTTATTCATGAGCTGCCCTCGTTTCACATTCGCGCCGCTCGAAAAGGAAGGATTGATGACATCGCTCTTCCGTTGTCGTTCCGACGGAAGAGGTCACATATTACCAGCGAAGATTGCAGGGGACAGCCAATCGGACGGCACAAAAAGGCGCGTCCATTCACATCAGGTTGGGGTATGATTGCGCCCGATGAATGTGAACTACATTTCGGATCGCCTGACCAGCTTGAGGCAGGAAATCCGGGAGTTGCGAGGATTGAGCGCCCGCTATCGAAGCCAGACTGAGCATACCCAAGCCGACCAGTCAGCTTACGAGTTGCAGCAGCTCCGGCTGCTGCATCTCAAGCACGAGCTGTGCGATTTACTAAAGCACTCTTTTCGGATGCGAGCTGAAAGCGACTCCCAGAATTCCGGAGTGAACCCGGAAGGCAAAACTGCCTGAGCGAAGATAAGCCCGACAGCGTGCGCTCTCTTGAGCCAGCGCCGGCGGCGTTCTAGAAGTCATTACAGGCAAGAGCCCACACCCAAGAAATCTAATTCAACTAACATAAGCGGTCGTGACAACGACTTCCCCGATTGAGACTAGAAGCCTTAATAACAAGGTTGCGTTGATCACCGGCGGTGCGTCGGGGATTGGGCGAGCCACGGCGCTGCTGTTTGCGCGCGAAGCGGCGAAGGTAGCAATCGCAGATTTGAATCCGGACGCGGGCCAGGCTGTGGTCCAGGAGATCGTCAATACTGGCGGCCATGCGATGTTCGAAAGGGCAGATGTGAGTAGGGCGGCGGACTGTCAGCGCGTTGTCGAGCGAGTCGCGCGCGAATTCGGCGCAATCCACATTCTGTTTAACAATGCCGGCATCATTCGCCGCGCTTCCGTTGTAGAGCTCAGTGAGGAAGACTGGGACCGGGTCATGGCGGTGAACGTAAAATCTATTTTCCTCCTGTCCAAGGAGGTTATCCCAGTGATGGCGAAGCTCGGCGGCGGATCCATTATTAATATGGCTTCAGGCTGGGGTCTGGCAGGCGGAGCCAGAGCGGCTGTGTATTGTGCTTCTAAAGGCGCCGTGGTGCTGCTGACTAAGGCAATGGCTGTGGATCACGGCACCCAGAAGATTCGCGTAAACTGCCTCTGCCCCGGCGATACCGACACGGCTATGCTCCGCAACGAAGCCCAGCAGCTTGGCGAACCGAGTGATCGCTTTCTGTTGGAGGCGGCGCATAGACCACTAGGTCGGGTGGGCAAACCGGAAGAGATTGCGCAAGCGGCGCTATACCTGGCGAGTGACGTGTCCTCGTTCGTAACCGGTGCGGCGCTGGTTGTAGATGGCGGCGGGCTAGCGGGATCGGTGTAAGAACAGAATGCGCCTGAAACACAAAATTGCTCTGATCACCGGCGGCACCTCGGGCATCGGCGAGGCGACGGCTGTTCTGTTTGCGAAAGAAGGCGCGAAGGTCGCCATCACGGGACGCCATCAAGAGCGTGGTGATGGCCTCGCGCAGCGGATCGTGAACGGCGGTGGCCGGGCTATTTTCATTCGCACAGACGTCCGTGATGCCGAGGAATGTCGCCGGGCAGTGGGCGAGACTTCTGCCGCTTTCGGGCACATCGACATTCTCTTTAACAACGCAGGAGTTTTTTATCCGCATACCACGCTCGATTGCACCGAGGAAGAATGGGATTTGCAGATCGACACAAACCTGAAGGGCATATTTCTGATGTCGAAGTACGCGCTGTCCGGCATGATCAAGCGCGGCAGCGGTGTGATCGTTAATAACAGCTCGGGATGGGGCATCGTTGGCGGTGATTCAGCGGTGGCGTACTGTGCCTCGAAAGGTGGTGTGGTGCTCTTGACCAAAGCGATGGCGATCGATCACGGCCGGCAGGGAATCCGGGTGAACTGTATCTGTCCGGGGGATGTGGACACACCCATGCTCCCGGAGGACGCGCGCATGCGCGGGCAGAAGTGGGAGGATTACCTGGCGGGTTGCGGCAATCGGCCGCTCGGCCGGATCGGAACGGCCGATGAGATTGCCAAAGCGGCGCTGTTTTTGGCGTCGGATGATTCATCGTTCATGACCGGAGCTTCATTGGTTGTG
>QIAA01000113.1 GCA_003224905.1 Acidobacteriota bacterium | reverse complement strand
GTGTGTCCGCCGACGCGAAGATTCAGGAAATCGTAAATTCGTACCCGCAACGGCGGTTGATCAGCCCCGAAGAGGTCGGAAACCTGGCTTTGTTTCTAGCCCTCGACGAAACCTTCGGTGTCTCCGGGCAGGACATTACGATCTCTGGAGCAGGACTGTGGTAAAGGCGCGTAGCACCTGCCCGGACCCTCCCAAATGGGGTTTGTATCCTGCAGAAAAACTCAAGTAGATCGTACACCTTGCTCAAGACATCGACGTAAGTTTCGCCGATCGGGCCAATTCGAGATACCTTCGCCAGAGACATTAACGGGTGCGAAGAAGCGAGAAGTATCAAAAGCTAGCGACTCTTCTCGCGGGGTCGTCTTGCGAGTTGCGTGCAGACATACCGCGGACCTCTATTTTCTTCTGCTTTTCGCGCTCAGCACCTTCCCGCCACAAAGCAGCCTCTTTTTGACACCATTGCAGAATAGTTTGAATGACGCTCGGCAACTTTCTTTTCGCGGAGATATGCAACTAACCAACTAACACATCTTTTAGCGCGTCAAAGACGGTCCACGTCGCCCACCAGATGACAATCGTCACAGACGAGCGATGCCTGCGAGAGCTTCTCCAGCACCTTATCCAATTTGTCGTCTATCCCCATTTCGGGTGGGTACATCCGCGAATTCAACCTGCGTGCTCCGATGACGACCTCGAACGTGCTTTCTTCGAGCGGACGCACCAGCAGGGGTTCCAAGACTCCCTGCGTCTTGAAGCTTGGCGGCCAGTTCTCCGAGCGTCTTTTCTTAAGTTCGAGGACAACCCAGGTCTGTTCAAAAGTGAACATTCAATAGAGAGCTGAGCGGGGTATTCTGCAGGCATCCGATGAGAATCCACCTCCAGATCGCCCTATTGAGTGTGCAGCTCCTAATGTGCTTCGGCGCCTGGCGGCCGGCAACGGCGCAACCATCGAATACCTCCGCGATTGAGCCTTCTCTTGCGCTGACCTCAGAAGAGGTGGTGGACAAGCTGGTGCAGAGAAACCGCGAACGCGCTCAGGCGTTGGCCGCTTACCAGGGGACTCGAATTTATCGGCTTGAACACAAAGGCTTCCCTGGTTCCAGAAGTGCGGAAATGACCGTGGCGGTAGAGTACCGCTCTCCGGGAACGAAGGAATTCAGCATCCGCTCTGAAACAGGCTCCCACTTGCTGATTGAGAAGGTATTCCACAAGTTGCTGCAGAGCGAAAAGGAAGCACTGACCGAGGAGAACCAGGCTCGCACTGCCCTCAACAATGATAACTACCGCTTCGCTCTGACCGGATACGAGAGTCTGCCGACTGGTCCGTGCTACATTCTCTCCGTCGAGCCCCTAACCAAGAACAAGCTCCTCTACCGCGGCCGAATTTGGGTGGATGCAGAGGACTTTGCTGTGGTGCGTATTGAGGCGGCACCCGCGAAAAACCCTTCCTTCTGGACGAAAGAAACCAGGATCGAACAGGCCTATGCCAAGGTGGGCGATTTCTGGCTTCCCATTTCCAATCGAAGCAGCAGCGCTATTCGACTGGGAGGCCATGCCTATTTCACAATTGACTACCAGGACTACCAGATTACGACTACCACGCCGGTGGGTATGCCCAGCAACGTCGCAGGGTACCGATAGCGCGATTCTTGATTGGCAAGAGAAGCTCGCCGGCGGGACCTGCTCGCTGGCATTCCAGGGTGCACCTGCAGCAGGACGCACGCTCGGTTTCCTCGAGCAGTTGGAAGCTGGTTTTTGGAGAACGGCGCCGAGAAAAACAGCTAGTCGTGCAGAACTATATTGAGCAGCGAGCTGTGGACCTGCAGGCCACCGTTGTAGTGAATGAACCCCAATTTCCTAAACCGGTTCATGAAGAAGCTGACTCGCGAACGAGTCGTGCCTATCATCTCGGCCAGGGTCTCCTGACTGATTTTGGGAACCACGGTCTCTGGCATATCCTCCTTGCCAAAATGCGCGAGCAATAAAAGGACACGGGCCAGT
This sequence comes from Acidobacteriota bacterium, assembly GCA_003224905.1. Taxonomy (GTDB): domain Bacteria; phylum Acidobacteriota; class Terriglobia; order Terriglobales; family Acidobacteriaceae; genus QIAA01. The sequence goes on along the minus strand of QIAA01000113.1, from coordinate 21,013 downwards.
CTCTTTTCACTGGAATTAAACAGTTGGTCGACTAAGTCCTCTTCGTAACGGATATTGCGCGCCAGCAAATACGCCACGAACATATCGGAAAACGTGTGTTCGCGGTGAAGCGCATCCATCATCGCCTGCTTTTCAACCCGCAGAAGCTCGCAATCCGTCATTGCAGCTGCGGATCCCATACGAAGAACCTGACCTGCAAGCGAGCCTTCACCAAAAAAATTTCCCTCACTCAGTATGCCAATCGTCGCTTCCTTGCCGATCTTGGAGACAACAGTGAGCTTCACTCTGCCCTTTTGGACATAGAAGACAGCGTCCGCCTCATCCCCTTGTGTGTATATAGTTTGGTGTTTCGGAACAGCCAACATCTTCCTGCCCTCGCCAATGGTCGCGAGGAAGGTGTGGGGGTCGAACCCGCGGTTCTTCTTATTAGCTACCGCAGTAGAACTCATCAACTGTAATCTTAGTCCAAAAAAGGTGGTCAATTTCCCATAAATTGTGACGCCCTCGTGCGGCCAATATTGCCCTTGCGGCAGCGGGCTTCCGAAGTGAGCCATTCTGCACAGCATTTTGAAAGGAAATGGGCCAATCTATTGATGGCCCAAGAACAGCGGTCACCCGCCAAACCAGACGGCCTACCCACATTCTTGAGCGGGGCTTGCCCAGACAATGTGGTTCGCGTCCAATTTTCGGTCACGTTTATCGGCCGAAAGCCCCAACCGAGTCGCCCTCCCCCGTGAGGACACCTGGTCAGGGCCAGCCCAAAACCTTACGGGAGGAATGCGATGAAAAAACTTCTCGGTAATTTCTCGGTGCTGGTTGGTCTGCTCCTGCCGCTGCTTTCTGTCGCGCAGAACCAGCGTTCGGATGATGGCGAGCGTCATGACCAGGGATATGGCACTCCTTACGGTCGATGGGAAGGCCGATTGTCCGCCGAAGACCAGGGACGGTTTGATAGCTATTATTCGCGCTGGCAGGATTACTGTTCGCTGGAAAATTGATTGCTCTGGCGACCCGTCAACTTCGCCTCTGATTTAGGATTGTCAATTCCTGCCGACGCGCTAGTGATTCGGAGGATTTCGCTGTGGCCCCGAAGTGTACCTCAATTGTTTTTCAAACCGAGCAATTTTGAACATCGCGCCATCCTCCGCAAGGTGCACCATCTCTGTAGATAGGGTAAGGATCTCGGCTGGAAGTTGTCGCGGCCAAACTAGGCATCGGATGATGGCCGCCTCTCCCCGTCGACCCATTTCCGGGAGGCATATCATGTTCAACCACTCGGCTACCAACGCAAAGAAATCTCTCGAACCGCCACTGCCCTATCCAGGAGCAACGCCTGATGCGGAGCGCGCCCAGAAGCCACCGCTGCCTGAGCCTCCATATAAGCCTTACGCCAAGCAGTCACCGCTGCCTGGGCCTCCGTATAAGCCTTATGCTAAGAAGTCAGCGCTGCCCGAGCCCCCGTATGAGCCTTACGCCAAGAAGTCAGCGCCGCCTGAGCCTCCATATGAGCCTTACAAGGGCATGTAGTCGCTTGGCAAAGGTCAGTCGAGAAGCGCGCGCGGAATTTTAAAACAGCCAGGATGTGGAGATTTCTCCCGATTGTTTTGCAATGAGCGATTCTGAACAGCGAATGGGAGACGAAGGCTGTCCTAACGAAAGCCCAAGCGTAGACGATGCCACGGGGTACTCAAAGGAAGAGGTGGAAGACACTTCAGTGAGTTGCGAAGAGTTCTTATGACAGCAAGCTTGGAGAGCACTCAGCTGATAGGGCTTCACAGCGCCCCGCTATTTAACGCCGTTTCTAAGCGATCTGTTGGCTTCTCCCCTCTTACCCGAAAGAAGGTTCACCGCCAAACGTGTTGTCAATGCGACCTCTACACCCTCCACAGTCCCTTGTTGTGACATTGTGGGCACAGTGGGATGTGGGCCTTAACATCTTGTCCATCCCTGGTTCTACCTACGACGTAGAAAACCCAACGCCAATTCTCTGGCAAGAGGTCTCTAACTACGGGTACATTTGTCCGGCAGCTGTAGCAGAAGGTGTCTCTTAGATTAGAGTATGGTTTAAGCATGTGTGCCTCGGGAAATCAGTATCCGGCAAAGAGGAGACTACCTGAGAAGTTCGTGCGAAGCTGTTCAATATTGACCACGCGAGGAACGTGCCAATACGAACGGGCGGGTCCACGCTGGTAGGGTATTTGGAAACCGCGTGGTTCCGAGTGGTCACTCTGCGGATGCAAACGTGATTGGGGAGAAAGGAAATCTGTACGCAGGCCGCAAAGGAGCAAGACCGTCGCAATACTTAAGAGTCAAGATCCTGCGTACGGACCAGGAGACCTCCCAGCCCAACCGTGCAGCAATCGAGTATTGGGCCGACGGGCTCGAGCCTATCTATCTCGAGGGTGCCCTCGCCCGTGCCCAGGGGCGACTCCCCTAGTCGACCTAGCTTCAGTTGCCATCCTTGCTCCAGTGCCGCTCTTGCGTTTCCCGCTTTTCGTGTTCTTCTCTCGCTATACTTTTTGCCTCCGATGAACAATCATTAATCCGAGTATCCTTAGGCGCGTATTCTTAGAAAAGGGGCGCTCTTTCAAGCGCTCCATCATACTCAATCTGCGCCTTGGTCAAATTAACCGAGAAGTCGTTCTCATGATCAACCGAGGGCCTTAGCTCCTCAGGCGGCAGCAAGAACCTACGCGTGCGCAGCCAGCCGCCCGTATCGATTACGAGGTACCGGATTTCTCGATTGTTTGAATCAAAGACGATATCAGCAATCTTGCCGATTTTTTCATCGCCGGAGCCGTACACAGCGGATCCACGGACGTGATCAATATTCCTATCAAAACGGTAGTCTCGTAAGGTTGTGTACATGTAGCATGTAGCCGTCCTTTTCAACCTTCACCTTACCGCGCATCGTGAGCGCATTCAACGCTGCCCGACGACCGCAGGCAGAACTCCAACTCGGAGCTGTATCTAAGCAGCTCGAGACACGGGCTGCCATGGTAAGCGATTAGAGCCCGTTCGAAGGCCAATCAAACTCCTTCCGGCGAGGGCTCCGTGCGGTGTCGAACGTAGAGTCCAAGCAGTGTAGCTGTACAATCGGAGATGCTCTAGTTCATAGTGGCCCGCCCTTATTCTGAGCTGATGAGGTGATTTTCTCGGTTCCTCCATTGAGATGTCGGAGAACCATGGTCAATGAGGTTTATTCACGCTGGGCACGACTCTCGGCGAGTACTTTCGGTCGTTACGCGATGGCTGTCGCGGCGACCACGGTCGCGTTGCTAGGCCGCTGGCTCCTGGACCCACTCCTTGGAAACTACACTCCTTGTATTTTGTTGTACGCGTCCGTGGCGTTCTCGGCCATCTACGCGGGCTTTGGGCCCTCAATGCTGGCAACCGGTCTTGGCTTGATCGGAGCAGCGTACTGGTTCACACCTCCCCGTGGCACTTTCGCGCTTTCGAGTGTGGCACACCTCGTTGCAACCTTGGCATACCTATCGGTTTGCACAATGATATCGGCTGCCGGTGAAGTCAGCCGAAGGTCGAAGGCCAAGCTGAACATTGCCGTCGAGAAACTGCAGCAGAGCGAAGAATCATTGCATGCGGCTCAGGAAGCGCTAGAAGAGCGTGTCCAACAACGTACCGCCGAGCTTGAGCGGGCGGAAGCAAGGTTCCAAGGACTGATGGAGTCGGCGCCAGACGCCATGGTCGTGGTCAATTGTGAGGGCAAGATTCTGCTAGCCAATGCTCAGGTACAGAAGTTGTTCGGTTATCGACGGGAAGAGCTGTTGGATCGCGAAATTGAGATGCTCATGCCGAAGCGTTTTCGCGGCATACATCTGGGACATCGAACGGGCTTCTTCCATGAACCTCGCGTGCGGGCCATGGGGGCCGGTCTGGAACTATATGGTCGGCACAAAGATGGACACGAAATCCCGATTGAAATAAGCCTCAGTCCTTTAGACACTGAAGACGGCATTGTGGTGACAAGCGCCATCCGCGACGTTAGCCAGCGGAAACGTGCAGAAGAAGCGTTGCGCACGCTTTCTGGCCAACTGCTGCACACCCAAGACGAGGAACGACGGCGCATTGCCCGCGAACTGCATGACTCTTCGACGTGAGAAGAAAAATTGCCGCGGGTTTTGCAACCAGGTTTGGGCCTGTTGTTTTGGACTCCTAGTGTAGGGTACCTGCCCTCCTCCATGCACCGCTTTACGCACAGCCCGTACTCTCCTGACGTGCACCCATTGCTATTGTTAACGCGGAGGACTAGCCTTAAGAAGTCTCTTTCGCATCTCTCCGTCGCACTTCCGGGCACCTAATCCTTCCCGACGGTCTTTGCGCAACCGATAGAAATGGGGGTTCACTCATGGAACCCATCCTTTATTCGCCACAGGCAGTCCTGCGGGGCGTTTTTATTCTAGTTCTATCATTGTCAGTGTTCGCACAGATTCCTGCTGCGCCGGACGCCTCTGGTTTCTTTTCAGGCCGCAAGGCTCCCAATTTTCCATTGACGGCTGTGCCGCTTCCTCTTATTCCGCACCCACCGTTCGAGTTTCGCGGGATTCGGATGGGGGACGAAATGAACGAAGCCGAGCGAAAGTTTCTTGCCTTGAAAATACCCTCGCTTTCCTCCAAACCTGGGTTGTGCGGTTCTGATGGCATCAGTCGCATCGAAACTTGCACAGACGTTTTGGATACCGGGGAGTACGTGAACATGACGATGTTGGATGGGAGGGTAGCCCAGATCTACGTGTCCACCGACAGTCGCACACAAGGGAACACCTACAACAGCTACTTGCTTGCCTTGGCCACGAAGTATGGCCGCCCTGACAAACGTGAAACTAAGTACTACCGCAACGGCTTTGAAACCGGGTCTTCAGGAGAACACCTCTGGTGGTTGAATGGCGATCAGTATATGGAAGGCAATGAACTCGAACGCGCCATCACCATCGGCAGCAGAGCACTCGATGCGGAAATCGCCGAGAAGGAACGCCTTCATGAGCGCAAGTAGTATTTGTTTCAGTCTGATTATTGTGCTGTTCACGATCTTGCTGCTCTACAGAATACGCAGGCTGAAACCACGGATTGCAGGAGTCGGATCACAAAGGATGTGCCCGTCTTGCGGGTTGATCACATCTCGATTGAAAGCATGTTGCTTGGAGTGTGGCAACCCTTTCACCGCGGTGACTCCTGTTCTCGAAGGATAGTGGACTGGTTGCTCAACGATCACCAACCGTTCCGCGGCGCGGGACAGGAAGTAGTGACAAACTGATGAAAACCACAAAATTTGTTGTGAGAGTGAACCGTGGCGATACTCACAGCCCTGAATACGTGCAGCGGATTGATCGGACTCCCATCCAAATGACACCCCACCGAAAGTTGGCATTGGTTATGGGAAAGTTCACGGCCGAAGACGCTGTCAAATCCATCCACAATTCCCGGTGCAGCCCGGAGCTAATTTCGGTACGAGTTAGTGCCTAGTCCGAGAAGCGGTATATCGAAACAGGCAGCAATACCCGGAATGCACTCGGATAACGCGCGTTTTTTTCTTTTAGCGCGCGAGCGCAGCCTCGATCCAACTTCAGCGCGACAAAACGGCCAAGCCTGCTGGTCTTGTACACGAGTCCGATCTCGCCGGCTGTCGTTCGCCAAAATGCCTGTACGGTCGTTGCACACACCAGTCGTGCCAAGAACATTGCAGTTGATCCGGTGATTGCATCCCCAGAGAATAGGAAAAAGCTAGTCAGGTAGCGGCGAGGCCTGCACGGCAGACCACCGCCATCGTGCGCGCAGTTGTTCAAAATCAGAGAGGCCGAAGCAGGACAACGCCGAATCACGCAGCGCGTTCGTAACGATGATGAAGACCACCGACACGCGGCCAGGCGATGACCTACCCTTCGCCGGCGCAGCACATTCGCTTTTCCGGAGTCTGCTTCTCAAGCCCGCAGTGAGTGCGATCCTGATGATAGTACGTGATGTAGGCAGAGAGTAGCCGCTTCAGATGCATCTCATTGATGGGGATCACGTAATCCAACAGTTCGCGGCGGCAGCTGCCGACCCAGCGTTCGGCGACACCGTTCTGCCAAGGACAAGCAACTGCAGTTCGTATAGCCCCAATGCCCATCGAGCGAATCGCGGCGGGAACTTCGCTGCCGTACTTGGAATCGTGATCTAGGATAAGAAACTTGACTGGCGGTTGGTAAGGAAAGGCTTCGCGCAACTGCTACACAATCCACGCGCTGGTGGGATGGCGGGTGACGTGGAAGTGAAGAATACGCCGCCGATCATGGCCAATGATGAAGAAGCAGTAAAGCACCGCGAAGGTGACGGTCGGCACGGAGAAGAAGTCCATGGCGGCGATGGCTTCGCGGTGATTGCTCAAGAAGGTGAGCCAGCGCTGCCCTGACTCGGGAATTTGCGGAGCACGACCCATCCAGCGGGAAACGCTGCGCTCAGAAACCTGGAAGCCGAGCATGACCAGTTCGCCGTGGATGCGCGGAGCACGCCAGCTGGGATTCTCAGTCGCGATTTTGAAAATCAAATCGCGGATCTCCGTGGTCACTGGCCTTCTGCCGACCGGCTTGCGCACACGAGAGATGAGTCGCCAATACATCCGAAAGCCAGCCCGATGCCAACGCACGACAGTGGGCGGCGATACGACAATCAGCGCATTCTTCCAGGGAGACCAGGACCGACGCAGGTGCACCCAGAAGATTTTGTCAGCGGCGGCCAGTCTGGGGCGGGAGTTCTGGCGCTTGAACACCGCCAGCTGTTGACGCAAGGCAAGATTTTCAATAAGCACCGGCGGCCGCGAAACAGCCGAACAAGAATGCCAACCCAAAGCCGCACAAAGCCGAACATGGCTCGAATTCATAGCAGAAGATCATGCTGCGGAAATTTCACAACTTGTTGATTTCAGAGCCGCACAGCATTTTGTCCAATGACAAGTTGTTCGCGTAAACTCCTCGCAGGGGATAGTCAGGGAACGTCCACTCGCTGGCATTGAAGCAATATCCCTGGTCTATAAAAGTGGCGTCATATCGTCGGCTTCGTGGTGTTCTTCGGGTGAAGAGCCGTCCATCGGCATTGCACGTCCATTTGTCGAGAACGAGGACTCGGGCGAAGTCAGCAACATTCCGGACTTTCCCCAATAATTCCTGAGGTAAATAATCCACCGTCGCACCCGGACAGCCTAGCCACAACGACCCCAGATGCCCCCCAGTGCGGCACGGAATGCTATGTCCCGCCAACTGAATTCGCAATTCCCCTGTGTGCTCAATTAGCCACTCAGATACTTCAATGACCTCAACCTGCGGCATGGGCAAACCAAGGGCAACGCCCAGTCGGGTGGCCAGCATTTCGCTCGCAAGCACACGGATGTGTTGGGGATTGTTCTGGAATTTGGTGACGTAGCAATTTCCATCGGATGCCCGTAACAAGTGTGATTGCGCCCCGCCCCGGAGTGGACGCAAGTGTTGAACTGCGGAGATGCAAGTGTTCACACGCACCTCCGCTTTGGCGATTACGAATCGTTTTGGCTATAGGGAACCAGAAGGAAGGGATTCTTGTTGTGAATTGGACACTAATCAGCTGGAAAGCTAAGAAAGAGGTTCGGTGCCTGCGCTCACCATGCTGACATACCGCGAATAGGCAAATAGCCGGTCTCTTTGCTTCCCAGAAACTTCCTTGACGATGCCCAGTCGAACAAGATGGCTCAGTGCATTCGTCACGGTTGGCACGGTAAGTTTGAGCGCTTTGGTCGCGGTGCGAATTCGAATGTAAGGATTCATTTGCATGAGCTCATGAACTCGTAATGCCGACTCAGATGGCCGGCCCAATTTCTCTATCTTGCCGCGATCTCTGGCAAAAAGCTTCAATGTCCGTTCCGCTGTCTCCGCAGCTTCCTGGGCGGCTGACGCTACTCCCTCGAGAAAGAATGCAAGCCAGTCCTCCCAGGCACCTTCGCTGCGAACTCGCTGCAGCAGGTCGTAGTACTGAGTGCGATTAGTCTTGAGATAGAGGCTCGGATAGAGCAGAGGCTCGCTCAACGCTCCTTTGGCGCACAACAAAAGAGTTATGAGCAGTCGCCCTACCCTGCCATTACCATCCAGGAATGGGTGAATGGACTCGAACTGAACATGCACTAGACCTGCCTCTACGAGTACCGGGAGTTTGTGCTGGTCGTCATGGAGAAACTTCTCAAAATCATCAAGACAGCCCATCAACCGCTCCGGGGGAGGAGGAACAAACGAAGCATTCCCCGGTCGGGTTCCTCCAATCCAGTTTTGCGAGCGGCGAAATTCACCCGGCATGTTGTTCGCGCCGCGTCCTCCTGTGAGCAAAACTTCGTGGATCTCACGGATTAAACGAAGAGAGAGTGGGAACCCGCCGGTCAAACGTCTCAACCCATGTTGCAGGGCCGCGACGTAGTTGGAAACCTCTTCAACATCCTCGACAGCTACATGCGGTGTCGCTTTATTCTCAAACATGAGTAGATCCGCGAAGGACGACTGGGTGCCTTCTATTTGAGAGGATACGAGCGCCTCCTTGCGAACGTATAGATAGAGGAGGAAGCGGATGTCGGGGAGTAGCTTGGTCATTCCGTTGAGGCGACCGAGCCCTTGATTGGCGCGGTCAAGGCGCTGAAATAATCCCTCCAGCTTCAACGCCGGGACGGGTGGCAGGGGAGGCGGAATATATGCACGGACGCTCTCCCCAGAAACGGAACTGGTTATATATGTACCCAATCGATTCTGCGATTTGGCTGCTGGCATAGCAGGAAATCATCCTTTAATAAGTAAATCCGTTATTAAATGATAGTCGTTTATCCTTTAATAAGCAATTGTGCTATTCAAGGGGTTGCCCGGGAATCGCAGGTCAGGAAATGTGCGCATACTCTTTCAGCTTGCGGTAGAGCGTCGTCTTGCCGATGCCGAGCAACTTCGCCGCCATCAACTTGTCGCCGTTGAGTTTCTCAATCGCTCCCACTATGGCTTGCTTCTCCAGGTCCGCAATTCGCATGATCCTCGCCGCTGACGACCCGTCGCTCAGTCGCACCCTAGCGCCTGTGATCGAGCTTGGCAGATCCGTGTTATGAATCAGGGGCCCAGAATTCATGGCGCAGCATCTCTCAATGCAGTTTTCAAGTTCGCGGACATTACCGGGCCAGTCGTACGCTAACAGCGCTTTCATCACGTCTTCGCTCACGTCGATGAGCCTGTCTGAATCTCGCGCCAAACGTTCCAGGAAGCTCGTGACCAAGAGCGGAATATCCTCGCGCCGCTCCCGCAACGGTGGAATTCTTAGGCTCAGGACATTCAGCCTGAAGTACAGGTCGCGTCGGAACGTACCTTGCGCCACAGCTTGTTCCAGATCACGATTAGTCGCAGCCAGAATACGGACATCTATAGGTATCGTTGTCGTGCTACCGACTGGCCGGATCTCCCGTTCCTGAAGCGCCCACAACAATTTGGATTGAAGGTCGAGAGGAAGTTCGCCTACTTCGTCGAGAAATTTCGTCATCACGATGACTTCGATGCTAGGGTGTCGTTCGGGTGTCGTTCCTTGAAGCGCTGCAGAATTTCTAGCTGTGGGGTATCGGTTAGCTTCGCGCCAAGGAGCACAACATCTATGCTCTGCGACTCAGCCATCAACATTGCTTGCTCGATGGATTCCGTCGTCTTTCCCGAGTAGCCTAGAGCGACGGCGGCTTCTCGGCAGGCTTCTCGAACAAAGCGGTCATCGTCCACGATGAGCAGGTTGAGCAGCGTGGGACGTTCCGGTGAACGAACATTAGGGGCGACGACCAGCGTGCTTGGTATGCATGCGGTTGTCATAGCGAAATACCTCAATAGTTGGGGTTGGAATCTGGGGCGGAATGGATGGCTTGAGATGGATGGTCGGGAGTGCGACCACACAAAAGAGACAGCGACAAAGGAACCTGCAACCTGAGTCGTGCCCGCCGGCGGATGTCTCATCCGAACAGGAAATTTAACTCGTTAATCTGCAATAGAGTGCGGGATGGCAAGAGCGCCGGGAAACGTTCGCGAAACAGTAGCTCTTCCTGGAAATCCGGAGGGTGGTCGGGATTGCGACCACCCAAAAGAAATAAAGACAGGCGCAACTGGAGTTCTTATTTACATTTACACACGGACTAGATCTATATGGACCTGACACTTACTGCTGTATTTGAAGAAGTTCCGCAATTGGAAGGCGGCGGATAGGGCGCTTATACGGAAGAATTGCCAGGAGCCATTTCCCAAGGTGAAACATTACACGAAGCCCGCGGCAATCTCCGCGACGCAATCGAAGTTCTGTTGCAGGCGAACCGTGGAATAGGTCGAAAGCCGGTTCCCGGATAGAACGTTGTAAGTGAACCGATAACCGTTTCTGCGTCGTGATTCCCTAGGGGGTTCGACACTTCCAGGCATAAGCCGAGAAGCAGATTGCTCCGCCTCCCCTGCGCTCGGCGTCGGAATGACAACAACTGAATACTGTTGATCGCGTCGCAGCAAGTTCCCGTCATGCTGTAACCATCTTCGCCGACCAGCTCTTTACGAATGCTCCGAAGCGGTCGAGCGCCTTGGAGACATTGTCTCCGGCGGCTGCAAAGCCCAGGCGGAAATGCGAGGGCGCATCGAAGCAATCGCCGGGAGCCAGCAGGATTCCACGCTCGGTGGCGGCCTGGCAGAACGAACGGTCGTTCTCTCCACTCACCAGCCAGGGGAACGCGGTCATGCCGCCTTGCGGCGGAATCCAGCCGAGTACGTCGCGATGGTCCGCCATGAAGCGCTCGAGGAGCTTGAGGTTTCGGGTGGCGGCTTCCTGGGTCTTGCCGAGCACGACGTCACGTTTGCGGATAGCGATTTCTGAAAGAATTTCTCCGGTGGTGGTGTTGCAGATTGAGAAGTAGGCGCGCGCAGTCCAGTATTGCTGGCGGCGCTGGGCGTCGTGCTCGATCATCCATCCCGTACGCACCCCGGCAATCGAAAATGCCTTCGACAGGTCGGCGATCACGGTGGCGTGCGGCAGGCGCGCCGCTGATTTCGTTTGCCTTCCGTGGTAGATGGGGTGGTAGACCTCGTCACTCACCAGCTGGATTCCACGCTCGGCGGTGAAGTCGTGCAGGGCTTCCATTTCGCCGTCGCCGATGGTCGCGCCCGTGGGGTTGTGCGGGCTGTTGACCAAGATGAGCTTGGTCTTCGAGTCGGCGAGCCGCTTGATCTCGTCGGGGTCGATGCGGAAGCCGTTCTCGCGGCGCACGCGATAGAAGCGGGTTTCCAGGCCAAGAGACTCCGGGAGCGCCGAGAAAGTAGTGAATCCAGGCTGCGGGATGATTACGTTCGCGCCGGGCTCGGCGGCCAGCCACATCAGGGCCACGAGCGCCTCGGAGGCGCCGGTCACGATTTGGACGGCCTCTACCGGGACACTCTGCATTTCGGCGATCGCCTCACGCAGACTGTCGGCGCCGGCGGGGCGGCCGTAGACCAGGTTGTGGTTCAGGAAGCGGTGGCGCGTTTCGTCGTCGGCGAGGGCGAGGACTTCGTTTACGGTCCAGGTCGGTCCGGTGCTCGCAGCGAGGTTGAATTCTATGTCGTGTTCGTACTGGTCGAGCCAGGCATCGAGCAGGAAGGGCTTGAGTTGCATGCGAGCACCTCGAAGGGGAAGTTGGTTCCTGTTATTGATTCTGCGAGTCGGCGCACGGATGATTTTTTAGTTTACGAGCGATGAGAATCCGGCGCCTAAACAGTTTGCTGCAAACCCACGTTGGGCGCCCTTAGCCCGTAAAGGGGCAGTAAATGCGGAGCAGTTACGACACGCTAAAGCGGTGCCCTGATACAAACCATGCCTTTTTCAGCAAACTGCTAGGCGTTCGTCCTCGAAGCCGCATCTTCCACATCAAGGACGATTCTCTTGAGAGTCTCGAGAGTGTCGACCCGTTCAAGAGAAGTGAGTCCCAGGGATCGGAGGATCGGAATCAAGGCTTCGGGCCCCGTCCGGTCGAGAGCTGCTTCTAAGCGTCGCAAGCCACGTTCCGCGGCCCGCATGTGCTCCAGCACTTTCTGCTGTATCGCGACATCCTGAATTTCGCGGGGGTTCCACACCTTGGCCAAGTCGCGCAACAGTCCTCGATATAATCCTCTACCCAGAGGTTCTGCCAGCGCCTCAACTTCTGCAAGTACGGCAGCCGACTGTGAAGCAGATGCGGTCGCTTGCGAATCACCCGCTTCCGAATCACTACGGGTTACCAGATTTGGGCGCAGGCCGCGATTCCAGCCCGTCGGTGTCGCCCACAGTGGCAGTTGTGGAATTGTCTTTGGTCGCTTGCGTTCGTCCAGATCTACCCAAACGCCCTCGAAGTAGTAAAGATAACGACCAAGGCTAAAACATGCTGAGGCCCGCTTAAAAGCCTGTGCCTCCGCCGACGTCCCTGCATTCTGGTCATCAGTGCACTCCTCGCCCGTTGCTGAATGCGACCCGATGCCGAAAATTGTGAGCTCACAGGTGACAAACACCTTCGCAATCGTCTTCTGGTCTTCTCGCTGGAAGTTGGCGCTTGTGTGCACGGTGTATCGCCGAGTCCACCCCGCCGGACTAAACAATTCATTCAGACGGTCCGTGTAGGCTCGCTGGTTGGCGTATGGGATTACCACTCCGCGTGGCTTCCCGCCCTTGCTCGTGTTGGTGACGCGCCACTCCACGACAGACGGGTCAAACGGCATCTCTAACCGCGACACAAAACCTTTGATCTGCTCGGGAGTGAACTGAGATTGGGTGTTCACGCTGGTGATGATGGCCGCTGCCGCATTCATGGTCTCTTCGTTTGCCGCCGATCCGTTTGCTTTACCGCTTGATGGACTCATCAACGTCCTCCTATTTACGCGAGGTGGTCAGAAAGAAATCTCTTGGCCGAATGTCAAATCGGTCCTACTTGGTAAGGGAGGGTCGGGGGAGGTGTCGCGGAAGCCGGTCGACCGGAAGGCGCGCCAAATCGCCCATCCTAGCTGGTGCGGATCTTGCTGGAAGGAATTAAATGCAAGGAAGAGGCAACAGCTCAGGAAAGATCGAGGACGGCGAAGCCAGCTGTGGCTGCAGCTTTGGAAAGGCGCTGATCGGCACACACAAAGTCCCGCTTCGCCGGACGCTGTTGGCACCAGGTCAGGGCAGCGGCGAGTTGGAGGCTGTCAGCCGCTCGCAATTCGTGAATGTCCAAAAGGCGCCTGGCCAGATCGCGCACATGGTCACCGGGAAGGATCTCTCTCCATCCGCGACACAGTAAGTCGAGGCGGGATATAGCTCCCTGCTTCTCAACGTCGGTCAGTTTCGTCGCTCGATGCAGTCGTGCGATTGCACTGTGGATTTCGACGGGGCTGCCCCACCAGACCACGGGCATCAATTTACGCAATACAGATTGCGCCTGTCGGCTGCTCGCCTCTTGAACGCACAACGGAACTAGCGCGCTCGCATCCCAAAAAGCTGCTTGTTTACTCATAGCGATTCTTCTCGATCTGCGAGCAGCGCCTCTATTGCCGCACCCGCAGCAACCGTTCCGGTCGGAATTCTTACCAGTTCCTCCAGCTTCACCGCAGTCTTGGGCAGTCGCATCTTGCCGGCGGCCACCAGCAGTAGCTCTTCTTCGCTACCCTCATCTGTAGAGAAAGGAACTAGTTTTGCCACCGGGAGGTTTCTGTCCCGTATGACAATTTCCTCCCCACCTTTGGCAAACGTTAGATACTTGCTCAGCTTGTTCTTGAGTTCCGCAACATTGACGCTTCGCATGAGACTAATCCTCTCATGGCTATTATAGCCATGATCCTGGGCTATTCGAAAATAGACTGTTCTCTTCAAAAGCTCCTGTCTCACTCTGCAAGGAATCGCCTGCATGTGCTTTAGTTGTCAGCTACTTAACCACCGAGCCTCTCCCCGAGAGTTCGATGCCCCCGCTACGGCGATAGCTAGGTTTTCTGCGAGTCCGGCCTGTTCCGCGCAGTCCCGCTACAACCCGGCACAGGCGATCCAGGATGCAACAGATGGCAATGATGGCAGCTTATGCAGCACACCGCAGCCGTGATGAGTGTGGCTGCGTTTTGGAAACTCGCCTGGTAGGACGATGACCTCACCGCTTCGGCTAAAGAACACGGGACAAACGGCGCCCCGAAATCTCGCCTCTTCGTGCCAGAGATCCATCTCCAAACTGCCGCGGCGTCCGTGAAAAATAACCGAGCTTTCCAGCCGAGGTCTTTTGCCGTTCTCGGTAGCTGACAGACTGTGCCGCGTTATCAGCAGATCGTAGGTTCGTTGTATCCGCACCATTTGTACTCGCACAAACACCGAAGCTACGACCACCGCGTGCACTCCATTGACTCCGATGCTGTCGATTCGTTGGAGCCATAACAGCGCGTTTCCGTGCTCATCGACGAAGCTGCAATATGCGCCAAGTTCGGCAACGGCGCTGCCCGATTCCACACCGCGCAGAACATGCCTTTTCGCCACGTGCTGGTGCTCAATTGAAACCGTAGGCTGGCAGTAAACTCCAGCGCTTCGGAGATCCTTTGTCCAGGTCCCGGTGTTGAAGTACGTGACGTACAGGAAGCCGAGATTTCTACAGGCGGATTATTCAGCGACAAAGAAAAACTCGTCCGCGAGGAGAGCGAACTCGTGTTTGTGCAGGGGCTGCGGGACAACGGGAGCCTGAAGATGAAGCGTTTGCGAAGGCATGGGCTTTGAATCAGGTATAGGTAAGGGGTTCAAAGAGGCCCCGGTGTTTTACTGGCTCTACACCATCCTGATTGTCGCCGGCGGAGGTGTGATCCTTTATCCGCACCTGCCGCTCGTGGAAATTTCCATTCTGTCGCAAGTTGTGAACGGGGTGGTCCTGCCATTTGTGCTCGTATTCATGCTGCTGCTGGTGAACAACAAAGAACTGATGGGCAACTATGTGAACTCGCATTTTTACAACATCGTAGCTTGGACGACAACCGTCGTCATGGTCGCTCTTACTGTTGCGTGGTTCTGGACGTTGCGTCACGGAGCATAGGGCTGCCCCGGTGATAACATTTGCTCGGAGGAGAATCAGCTTCTTAAGTGGGATGATGGGGCGGGAGAACCTCGTCTCGTCAAACTGTTTGCGCCAGAGAAGGAGTAGACGCGGACACGCCGCATACAGCCGATAAGATCCGTACCCGATAATTTTGGTATGAACGACGAATCACTTTTCTCTTGACTGCTGCACCCCTTCGGAACACAATTCTCTGCGCTTCCCTCCAAACAGTTTCACTAACCCCGGTCTCCGGGCAATTCAATTTCGACCTAAAAACACGCGTTCCTTCGGTCACCAGCGATGCAGACTATTTCTGCATTTGCGATGCGAGTGTTGCGAAGCGACCATTCCTAAAAGGATGCAACCCGATGGATACGATCCTGGCCAATTCGTGGAAAGACAAAAAGCCCGGTGGCTACGATGTAGTGGTTGTTGGTTCGGGGTATGGCGGAGCGATCACCGCCGCACGCCTGGCAAATGCGGCTGTCAATCCAAAGCTTTCCGTTTGCATTCTGGAGCGCGGGCAGGAATGGCCGGTTGGCCAGTTTCCGGACAGTCTCGGAGATCTCCTCGGTAGCTCTTATAACCCGGTCCTAAACCCGCTCGGCCTGTATGAATTCGATCTGTTTCCGGATATCGCGGTAATAAAAGGAAGCGGCCTCGGCGGCACGTCCCTCGTGAATGCCAACGTAGCTATTCGTCCCGAGCCCGACGTGTTTGAAACATGGCCGTCGGGTCTAAGACAGGCTGCGGAAATCGGGGAAACCAAGCCCCATTCCTTGTGGAACTATTACAAGCGCGCAGAAGAAACTTTGGACGTATCTTCTCACCCTACCGGCAGCAGCCTGAAAAAGTTCCAAGCCTTAAAGAAGCGCGCTGACCAACTCGGCCAGCCTGTCGAGACTCTTCCACTCGCCGTCAATTTTCGGAAAGAAGGGGTGGAAGTCTACAAGAACAACGGCAAGCGAATCGTCAAGCACAAATGCATCGATTGCGGCGATTGCGTAACCGGCTGCAACGTAGGCGCGAAAAATACGCTGTACATGAACTACCTACCGCTCGCCAAAATGGGCGGTGCACACATTTTTACGCAGACTGAAGTCGACTATATTAGCCAGGATACTGATGGCCGTTGGATCATCCACGCCACCCATCGCGATAACGCGATCTTCTCCGAAGAAGAGACTTTCAGCGCGAGGCTGGTGATTTTGGCTGCCGGAGCCCTCGGCTCGCCCAAAGTCTTGTTACAGTCACGCGAACGGGGTCTGGCAACGTCCACCGTGCTGGGCAGTCGGTTCAGCGGCAACGGCGACTTCTTCGGTTTGGCATATAACTCCAATCAGATTACCGACATTCTTGGCTGGGGAAATCATCCTGCAGACCCGATCGCTAAAGTCGTGCGGGCTGGTCCCAGTATTGCCGGACTGGTGCGATACAACGAGAGGGCGGCGCCCAGCCAGCGGTTCGTGATCGAGGACCTTTCGATCCCGCGAGCCTATCGGGACGCGGCTGCCGCAGCATTTCGCCTGTTGCAAGGAACTCCAGCAGGAATCCAGGATCCACTTCAGGCGGAACAACGCGTCGACAACGATCTTTTAGGTGCTGACCCGCAAGGTGCCCTGAACAGTTCCATGCTCTATCTCTGCATGGCCCAGGATGACTCCGGCGGAACTTTGTCGCTCGACGACTTTGGCAATCTGCAGGTTCACTGGCCTGGCGCGGGCGCTGAGGCCATCTTCAACCAAGTCAACCAGGAGTGTTTAGCGCACGCCATGGTACTCGGCTCATCCTTCATTGAAAACCCGCTCTGGCACGTCTCGCCGTGGAAGACGCTGCTCACCGCGCATCCTCTGGGCGGATGCCCGATGGGGGAAGATGGATCGGATGGTGCCGTGGATCACTTCGGGCGAGTATTTCAAGGAAACGGCGCCGAGGTCCATGCGGGCCTTTATGTGGCGGATGGATCCATTGTGCGGACCGCCCTGGGGGTGAACCCTTTCCTGACAATTTCGGCGTTTTCCGAACGGATCGCTGATCGCATCATTGTCGGAATGTAACAAGACGGTGTGCATGTAAATAGCGCCTACTTTTGGCGGCGAGTGCGGAAAGGAGCAGTAGCTATGAACGAGGACGGAAAGGGCAAGCTTGAACTCGCGTTGGTAGACGTTCATCATGATCCACTCGACGATAAGGTGGATATCACTTTGCGTCATACGGTCCTCTCCGAAAAGGCGGTGGTACGCGATCAAGATGCGTCGGCAATTTTCGAAATTCCGGGCCTGGACGCGACGCAAGGCGGTATTCACAGCGTTTTGATTTTTCCCGCCCGACATCGGCCGGTCAGCCAATTTGTCACCATCAACGAAGGCAAGACCACGAGCAAGATCTTCGTCTTACCCATCGATTCAGGAAAGGTCGTACGGATTGCCGCACCGGAGTTTGGAAATCTCCCTGGGAATCTTCAGGAGCTCCTTGATAATTCTCCGAAGGTCGAAGGCCTTGAAGGCAAGACCGGCGCAGACCTTTATGCGGTCCTGAGCAATATCCAGAAGGCAGGTTTGCTGAACATCCACGCGAAGATGCAGCATACCGCCTTCGATAATAAACGTACGGTCTTTAGTTACACCAACTCGTTGCGGCGTATTCGTGGTGACCGGTTCTTTGCCGCGGTGGATAAAGACCTGCGAGATATCACAATTAATGCTATTAGCGAGAACCTGTTTCACGAAGTTTCCGGCGAGTTGCACACACCGCCACCGGGTTTTGTTCCGGCGAGCAGCTACAAAACATTTGATCACTATGGCAACTTGCAACTGACTTTCTTCAGCAATCCCGAAACGCTTGAGTTTATTGTCGATGCTGATATAGACGATGCGCAGGGTATAGAACACATTTTTCAAGTCATTGGCAATGTGTTTAAGGGTGCCACGAATCCCTACGATGTCCACGAAATACTGCTGGAATTCCAGAACATTGATCCGGAATATGAACTGGTCGTTTGAGCAGTGGGCTTGTCTCATCTAAAGGTCATCCCTGGCAACGGTGCGCCACAGCGAACTCAGCCCATCCTCAAAACGGGTGCTTGTTCAAGACTATCGAGTATGCCTGTCCACCCACCCCTGCAGGGCGGACAACTGATTTCTGACAGTCAGGAAATCAACTTGCGTCACAATGCTTACCACATCATCCAAGTTGTTGGGAAAGTAAGAAAAACGTCGAGAATCAAGACATGAAGTCCAGAGCTGGCTGCGAGACCGCCGCCGTCGTTGGGCTGAGCATTTCCAGCATTTTCCGGCATTTCCTCTCGTGATACTTTTGCCCCATGGTGAATCGGATATGAAGGCAATTGCTTGCGACCTGCGTGAGCACTGAATCTTGCACTATACGTCGGGACAACCACCGGCGTATCCAATACGCGCCGATCATCGCATTCTGGTTGATCCTTTCTCTCCATTGCACACCAGTGCGTTGCTTGAATGTTGTCCCGATGGTCATCTCTCCACGCTCCTCCCATTCCTTTGCATTGTTTGTGGTCCGGTACAACATCGGCGTAGTCCGTGAACTTCTCCTCGCAAATTGGGCAGATTCCGTTCTGCTCCACAATCTTCCGGTTGAGCAGTTTCCGCATCTCGGCAAGTGATCTGAGTTCGCGGTAGCCTCTGGGGTGATGTGGATCTTCAATGCGCTGCACTCCTGGACGGATCTGCAGAGGTTTACGTGGCAGGGTTTCTCGGCCGCAGCAAAACAGAGATTGATGGATGGGGCATCGTTCATTGGGGTAGCCTCATGGGACTTCTCCAAATGTGTGGAAGTGTGTGAATGTGCGCGGTTGCTTCGCCTTTTTGAAGCCATCAATCGACTACGGCACGCAATGGGTGGTATATGGGACTAATCAGGGCCAGACTTGAACGGCGGTCCGTGTTCCGGAATTGTCGCGCTGCTCGACCGACGCATAGAAGGCGTCCATGTCGACGTGGATGATTTTCCGCCCCGTCATCTGGAAACAATTCTATTCTGAGGCCCAGAACGAGAGAGCCTTGAACCGGTCGCGCCTCCCATAATGAATGTACGTATGCAATCTTCGGGCGGGTTTTCGGCCTTCCTGCCCAGATCCTTCGCAGACATGTTGCTGTCCTAGCAATTACCCCGTTCGTTGTAGCCGGTCTAGTTTCCGTCATCAGAACAAATGACACTCTGGGAGGGCTGCTGCGAACATGGAAATTTACGCATCGAACCACGCGACCTTCGATCTGGCACGATGTGTTCTACAAATACGGTGAGGTATACGTTCTGGTAGAACTTGAAGATTGTCGATGGATTTTAGGATGGGTTGAGTTCTATTTGCTTGTTGGTGTTATCCAAGATTTCTGCATCGATGACGACCGGCGCGGGTTTACGTCTCTGAGGTACGTGATACGTATAGCCGTCGGGTTCACCGGGCCGCGACCTGCCAATTTTTACGAGTCTTGAGGAAGCTTTGGCGTGGTTAGTTAGGAAATAGAAGCTGAAGTAATGGGCTGTATGCAGCGACTTCGTCAATGCTCACCGCTCACTGCCGGAAGATGGGTGCGTCGTATCGTGCAACTTGCTCATCTAGCCGTTTGCATTCGAGCTGATCCTGCTTCGTTATAGGTGGAGACGTGTGACACTGGCGGTACCTGGCGGCTGCGGGCTCCCCTTGGCGAAACCGTATGAATCTGATCTGCGATTCCAGCAGCCGTGCTTTTTGCGTCCGATCCCATTCAGCTTGTTGTTGTTGACGCAGCTTTTCCGACCTAGCGGCTATTTCCTCCTTAGATGGGCCACAGCCGAGGGCGAATAAGAGCACGAGGCAGGGGAGGGTCTTCATGTCCGCCACAAGGTGGCGGGGGAGGGGCCGGTACTATCTCACACTTCACGCTTCGGTGCAAGAGGGCCACTCCGCGAAAACCCGCTCTGGATACTGGGTTTCGAGGTATCATAGCGCGTCCAAACAGGCGGGTTCTCCCCCATGTGTATTGAGTCGGTCGCGGGCGGCTGCGTGGTTGTGATGGTCAGCAACATCGTCGGATTATACGTTCCGCACTTGATCAAATTGCTCGACAACAACTCGACAGCAAATAGATATTAAGGATGCTGATCGGCCGCGAGGCAAACCTGGATTTACAGCTTCGGAGGATGCTGTCGTGTTCTTCGATTACACTCCCCACCCTGTGAAGAGGTGAGCACGAGCACGACCTCTTCTGACACACTCGCAAACTCACAAAGTTAAAAAACCTCGAGCCTAATCCGACTTTGGTAGGATTCACGCTCGCAGACAGGTAAATTGAATCGAAATGAAAGGAATTCTCCCAATGAAATACCTCCGCCACGTATGCTCTGGAACAACCAGTAAGAAGATGGCGCAAGGGCGGTAACCAGCGCGGCGACATCGGACGATTGTTCTTTCCTGGGGTTGTTGTCGCCCGCCAAGCACAATATCTAGAGAGCGATGACAAACTTATTTGTTCCAGGTCTTCAATTGAGGAATTGCTTGGCAGAAGCTCTCAACTTGCTTGGAGAGGGCTTGGGCGATTAGGAGTAAGGTTTCTTCTTTAAGAAAATAACAGAGCCTTCGCAGCGCGGTCAGCCTCGTGTAGCAATACCCTCATTTTTTCAACAGGAATGGCAATCGCGGTTCGCGGTTCAGGCGGTTGGGCTCCGCGAACGGAGGCATGATAAAGAATTAGTTTTCGATACAACGTGCTCGTGCCGATGCCCAGCAGCTTCGCAGCCTCTTCTGGACCGCAAAACTCTAAAGCTTCGAGAATTGCTTCTCGTTCTAGTTCCGCTAAGGGTCGAAATGACCCTGGAGCGCAGCCGATTGCCAGTTCCTTCAGGATTACACCAGTCGTGCGTGGGCGGAAACGGCACTTTCGAAAACCCTTTCTCTCGACCCGAGTTTACGGAGTGAACTTTCAGAATGGCTTTCCAGGCGCATGGAAGCCCATAACC
>QIAA01000112.1 GCA_003224905.1 Acidobacteriota bacterium | reverse complement strand
ACAGCCCGGCTTTGCAGTCCGCCCTTCCGATTGCTTACTTCGACTCGTGCGGTCTTCCCCGGTTGCTGGACGTCCTCTAGCTTAACCGAACTGAACCGCCGTATGCGGACCCGCATGTACGGTGGTGTGGCAGGGGAGAGTGGGTGACCACTCCCCCTATGCCGATTGCAGATCATTTTTTATTTTATGCGCGATGGACTCTTGGGCGAGCACGTTCTGCTACAAGGCGTGAATTAGGACCAATACTTTCATACGCAGCCTCGCCGGCGCGACGGGGGAGTAGTTGCCGACAGCGTTCTCGGGCCTATGGCCAAGCAGGCAATGTGACAATTGTTAAGGACACGATACGGGTCACATTCGCAGCTTCCCTTTTCTGGAGACACAGAGAGAGCGCCCACGCTGCGATTCGTTCGCTACATAGTTCAATGCTGAATGGATGCTAGTTGCGCGTGAATGAAGGACAGCAGCACGAGTTAGGGCTTGCCACAACTGCGAAATCACCGGCGACATCGTATTTAGCGGAGGTTAATGGCGGAAGACTTGCGGGTACTTTATCCGCAATGTTTCAACATTAACTCTAATTCCTGCTTGATCTGAGAAAGACGAAGCTTGCGATTTTGATAAGCCGATTTTTCTACAGGCGCATGTTCATTGTGGGCCCAGTATTTTGCGTTGAGGTTGCGTAGCTCGCTGATTTCCAGCCGCATGTTACTAACGCGTTCTGAGATGTAGTTGAGATCCATCGCTCCATCATACGCTCTTGAGTCTTCTGACACAGAGGCGCAGGTAACCTGATCGTTTTCCCTAAGAACTAGGCTGGGATGCGGAGCACCCCTGCGCCTACTATCTCACTCGCCTTTAGCGCCTGCAGCGCCTGATTCGCGTGGGCCAAATCAAACAGCTGGATCTCAGTGCGAAGAGAAGCCTGGCCTGCAAGTTCGAGAAACTCACGGCAGTCCTGACGAGTGCTGTTGGCAACGCTGCGAATCGCCCGTTCCTGGTAGAGCAGCGAGTAGTCAATCTCAGGAATCGGGCTCATCGTGATTCCCGCGAGCGCGAGCGTGCCGCCTTTACGTAAGGTCCGCAATGCGAGGGGAACCAGCGATCCCGCAGGGGCGAAGATGATTGCGCAATCCAGCGGGGCGGGCGGGTTGTCTTCTGCACGGCCTGCCCAGGCGGCACCGAGCCGGGTTGCGAGTTCGCGATGAGTATCAGCGCGGGTAAAGACGTATACTTCGCAGCCCTGATAACGAGCGAGTTGCAATACCAGATGTGCTGACGCGCCGAACCCGTACAGGCCGAGCCGATCGCCGGCCCTCGCGCCGCTGATCCGATAGGAGCGATAACCGACGATGCCCGCGCACAGCAACGGGGCGGCGTGTTCGTCAGAAAAAGTGTCTGGAATGCGATAAGCAAAATCTTCGCCGACCACCGCGAACTCCGCGTATCCACCATCAACGTGGAATCCGGTGAACTGGGCGTTGTCGCAGAGATTTTCAGAGCCGTGGCGGCAGTAGTAGCAGGTGCCGTCCGTGGAGTGCAGCCAGGGAATGCCGACCCGGTCGCCTTCTTTGTGCGTACGCACATGTGAACCGCGCGCTTCCACAAATCCCACAATTTGATGGCCGGGAATGATCGGCAAGCACGGCAGCGAGAGGTCGCCTTCAACAATGTGGAGATCAGTGTGGCAGATTCCGCAACATCGGACCTGCACACGAAGTTCCCGGTACGGGAAGAGTTACTTCTTCGAGGCGCAAGGGAGCTTCTTTCACCGGGCCAGGTTTGTGAAGGACCATGGCGCGCATGGATAGATTGTAGCGGGCGGTTCCCCAGGGTCCAGTGTTGGCGGCGTGCTTTTCATCTGATACGCTTTCCACCCTTGTTTCTAGCCTCCTCATGAAGGAGATTCATGCATCAGCAAAAGGTCTTCAGATCCCTTGTTGCAGTGTTGGTTGGCTTCGCATGTTCACTGCAAGCAGCAGACAAGAACAAGAGCGCGCCTAAAGAGCCGGCTTCTCCCTCTTACGACTTGCCGCAACCCGATAAAGAGAAACTCGACTTGCAGATGTATCAGCGAATCCGGGAGGAGGCCCTGGCGCACTCGCACGTAATGGAGTATGCCTCCGGGCTGATGGATGGCATCGGGGCGCGGCTCACCGGCTCGCCGAACCTGCAACGCGCGAATGAATGGACGCGCGATCAGTTCACGGCGATGGGTTGCAGCAACGCGCACCTCGAAGATTGGGGGCAGTTTGGCATGGGGTGGCAGCAGCTCAATACCTGGGTGCGCATGACTGCGCCGGATACGTATGTTTTCATCGCAGAAGCGGCGCCCTGGTCACCATCGACGAACGGCGCGATCACTGCGCCGGCGGTGTGGGCGAACATGAAGGAGGAGAAAGATTTCGACAAATACAAAGGCAAGCTGGCGGGCAAGATCGTCTTTTTGGGTGGGATGCGGCCGGTTAAACCAGTGGATAAAGCTTTGTTCGTACGTCTCGAAGATAATGATCTTAAGAGAATCTCCGAGTTTCCGCTGAAACCCACACCGGACCGCTTTGCTGAGTATTTGAAGAAGCTTGAGTTCCGGGAGAAGGTCGGGAAATTCCTGGCTTCGGAGAAGGCGCTGGCGGTGATTGTTCCCAGCCGGGATGGGAGAAATGGCGGCGGCTCGGGCGGGACGATTTTCGATGACAGCGGCGCCACCTTCGGATGGTTTACCTATCAGCGCGAACATGCCAATCCTTTGCCGGTTGCCGTGACCGCTATCGAGAACTTTGGGCGGGTGTACCGCCTGCTGAAGGCCAATGTGCCGGTGAATATGGAAATGAACATCGATGTGAAATTTACCGGGGACCACGAGCACGGCTTTGACACCGTTGCCGAAATCCCCGGAACGGATCCGAAGCTGAAGGATGAGCTGGTGATGGTCGGCGGACATCTGGATTCGTGGGCGTCAGCAACCGGCGCTACGGATAACGGAGCCGGATCGGTGGTGGCGATGGAGGTCATGCGAATTTTGAACACTTTGCAGGTAAAGCCGCGGCGCACTATCCGTGTTGCACTCTGGACGGGAGAAGAACAGGGAGAGTTTGGGTCATACGGTTATGTGAAAGAGCACTTCGGATTTATTCCGCGGTCGACGGAACCGGATCAGATGAAGCTCACCGAATATGACCGCAAGGCCACGGGACCACCGCAGCTGAAGCCGGATCAGCAGAAGATCTCGGGGTACTTCAATGTGGACAACGGAAGCGGGAAGATACGCGGCGTGTACCTGCAGGAAAGCTCTGGCGTTTCCGGTATCTTCGCCCAATGGATGGAGCCCTTGAAAGACTTAGGCGTGACCACCCTCACAGCGCGTAATACCGGAGGCACTGACCACGAAGCCTTCAACGCCGTGGGCATACCCGGTTTCCAGTTCATTCAGGACTCACTGGACTACGGCTCACGCACCCACCATTCCAACATGGACACTTACGAACGGTTGCAGCCAGAAGATCTGGCGCAGGCGGCGCTGGTAGAAACCATTTTTGTGTATAACACTGCGGTGCGCGACCAGATGCTGCCGCGGAAACCCTTGCCACACCCGGAACTGGAGAAGCAGCGGACTGCGCCGCTCAAAGGCGTAATGCCCGGCGCGGAAGCAA
The DNA here is from genome assembly GCA_003224905.1 of Acidobacteriota bacterium. Lineage (GTDB taxonomy): Bacteria > Acidobacteriota > Terriglobia > Terriglobales > Acidobacteriaceae > QIAA01. Next base: position 19,245 of record QIAA01000112.1, on the reverse strand, counting down.
AAGAGAAGGATGCTAAGGAAAAAGTGGAGGAGCCGCAGAAAGATAAAGACGAGGACGAAGAAGATTAGATGCAGTCGATCAGCCATGAAACGCGAATACCACAAGGGCTACAGCCAGGAACTGCAACGCGACATGGAGGCGCTGGTGTTTGGCCATGCAGGCACACCGGTATTAGTTTTTCCTACCTCTGGTGGGCGCTTTTTTGATTGTGAAGATCGCGGAATGATCGCGGCGCTGGCTCCAAAGATCGAGAACGGCGAACTGCACATTTTTTGCGCCGACAGCGTAGACGTGGAGAGCTGGTACAACAAAGGCGTGCATCCCCGGTTGCGGGTGTTGCGGCATCTGCAGTACGAACGCTACCTGCTGCATGAGCTGATTCCCTTTCTGCGATGGGAAAATCAGAGTGCGCAGTTGACCGTCGCCGGATGCAGCTTCGGCGGATACCATGCCGTGAACTTTGCTTTCAAGCATCCGGATATCGCGACTCAGTGCGTGAGCATGGGAGGAGCCTTCGATATCCATCAATTTCTGGATGGCTACTATGACGACAATTGCTATTTCAACTGCCCGCCGGATTTTCTGTCCAACCTGAATGACGACTGGTTTCTGAGCCGCTACCGGCAGATGAAAGTCGTGCTCGCCTCGGGCGAGTGGGACATATGCCTGGACGCGAATGTAAAGCTCTCGGCAATCCTGAATGCCAAGGGGATTCCGCATTGGCTGGACGTTTGGGGCGACCACACCGCTCACGACTGGCCGTGGTGGCAGCAGATGGCGCAGAAATACTTCTGAGTGACGCATGATGGGTTCATCATGAAAGTTGCCATCGCAATCATCGTTGTTTTCGTAATCGCCCTGGCGTGGTTTGTAGCAAAACGGCGCGTACAAACGTCCGATTCCAAATCAGTGACAAAGGAGCATCAACCACCGAAGGACATCTATCTAGGCCTTAGGAGTCAGATGTTACAGGGCTCGCGTGCAAAGTTTGGACTGGCTCCCACCGCTAAGCCATACGATGCGTGGGGAGTTCTCATGGATTGGGGCATCACGAACGGAACTGCGACGGCAGTGGCTATGTCCGACGGCAGCGCGAGTGTATACCTTAGCAGTGGCGGCGGATACTTAGGTGGTATAGTCCAGGAACCGATTCGAAAAGCTGCTCAGCACGCAGTTGATGCCGCTCGAGAATTCCAGTCAAAGATGAGCCCTGCTGCAAGTTACCCTTTGCCGGATAAAAGGCATGTAACCTTTTACGTTCTGACTGACTCTGGTGTCGTCACTGCGAGTACCACACAGCAAATGTTATCGACGCACCAGGACCCATTGTCGAAACTGGGGAGTCCATGCAGAACGTGATTACACAATATAGGCTTTGGTCAGAACGACAATCGCAATCCAAGTAGGAGTTAAGTCGAATTTGAAAACAATCGGCATCATCTTCGGCATGGAGAACACGTTCCCGCCAGCCGTGGTGGACAAAATCAACAGCATGAACGTGGAAGGCGTAACAGCTGAGTTCGTCAAACTGGGCGGCGTGAAGATGGCCGAGCCGAGCGGGTATCGCGTGATTATCGATCGCATCTCCCAGGACATCCAGTTCTACCGCGCGTACCTGAAGAATGCGGCGCTGAACGGCACGATCGTGATCAACAATCCATTCTGGTGGACTGCCGACGACAAGTTTTTCAATTACGCGCTGGCATCAAAACTCGGGGCGGCGATTCCGTCAACGGTGATTCTGCCCCACAACAAACATCCCGAGGGCACCACCGATCAGTCCATGCGGAATCTGATCTATCCCCTGAACTGGGACGAAATTTTCGGGTACGTTGGATTTCCCGCGTTCCTGAAACCCTATTCTGGCGGCGGATGGAAGCACGTTTACAAGGTCCACTCACCCGAGGAGTTCTTTCACTACTACAACCAGACCGGCGATCTGTGCATGACTCTGCAGCACGGAGTCGAATTTGAGGAATACTACCGCTGCTATGTGGTCGGACAGGATAACGTTCACGTCATGCGATATGACCCCAAAGCGCCGTTTCACGAAAGATATGTCAGAGGAAATCCGCCGCCGTCATCTTCGAAGCTGCACGAACGAATCGTCAAAGATGCGCAGACCCTGTGCCGCGCGCTGGGCTACGACTTGAATACCGTAGAGTTCGCCGTGGAGGGCGGGGTTCCTTACGCGATTGATTTTCTCAATCCCGCTCCAGATGCAGATGTGAACTCAGTTGGCCGGGAGAACTTTGAGTGGATCGTGAATGCGGTGGCGGAGCTGGCGGTGAAGAAAGCTTTGAGTGATGAGAATCCGGCAACTGAATTGAGATGGGCGGGGTTTCTGGCGGGAGAGGTGCCGAGGAAATCCGCAAAGAGGGCACCAGCCAAAAGAAAGAAGGCCAACGCGCTATGAATTAGCCTCCATTCAAGTCGGCCGATGGTTGGTTCGACTTCTCGATCAGTAATCGTTGATTCCGATTCCCAAAACAGAATCCCTCTGGATTTTTCTCACCGGGAAGGGCACGAGTTCACTCGTGCCGATATAGGCTTGACAGAGCTGCGGCTTCAGCCTCTGGGGGTTCGCTCGTGAAACCTACCCGTTTGATGAGCCCACCGGGCACGTATTTCGTAACGTCCTCAACTTGGCAATGCAGACGACTCTTCGTTGTGGACTCGTACGCAAGACTCTTCCTAAAAGTGCTATACGGTTACAGAAGGCAGGGTCGATTCCAAGTGCATGCGTTTGTCCTCATGCCTGAGCATTTGCATCTGTTGCTTACGCCAAGCCTCGATGTCACCTTGGAACAAGCGATCCAGTTTATTAAGGGCGGATATTCGCATGCGTTCGGTGTCGAGTTTCGACGCGGGGAGGTTTGGCAGCGAGGATTTACCGATCACCGGATTCGGGATGCTGAGGACTTTGCCAGACATCGCGATTATATTCACAACAACCCTGTTGCCCGAAGATTAGTGTCCAGGCCTGGCGAGTATCGCTATTCCTCCGCGTTCCCGGGCTTTCGGTTAGACGAGTGGACCTCAGCGGCTAAAGCCGCCATCGCTTGATGCTTCCGCGGCACGAGTGAACTCGTGCCCTTCCCGGTTTGTTAGCGACCTCAGCCCCTTCCGGTCTGCTACGGCTCCCAGCCCCAGCAGGACGAGTGGAATCGTGCCCTTCCAGGTCTGCTAGGGGCCTCAGCCCCGGCAGCACGGGTGGACTGCTTCCCCCGGTTCTTCTCCAGTCTTAGCTGATGCTGACAAGAATGCGGGTTATACTAGAGCGGCCGCTCTCCCTAGACGGCCCGTGCAGACCGCACTGCCATGGTCCCTACCTTCACCATCGGCATTGAAGAGGAATACCAGACCGTGGATCCCGAGAGCCGCGATCTGCGCTCGCACATTCACGCCGAAATTATTGAAAAGGGCAAGCTGATCCTGCAGGAAAAAGTGAAGGCGGAGATGCATGCCTCGGTGGTCGAGGTGGGCACTGCCGTTTGTAACAACATTAAGGATGCGAAAGCAGAGGTCAGGAAGCTCCGCCGGGACATGATCGCGCTGGCCAAAGAGAACGGCCTGCGGCTGGTTTCGGCGGCCACCCATCCGTTTGCCGATTGGCGCACCCAGGAAATTACTCCCGGTGATCGCTACAAGAACATTGTTGAGGACATGCAGCTGGTGGCGCGCGCTAACCTGATTTTCGGCTTGCACGTGCACATCGGGATAGAGGATCGCGAGACCGCTATCCACATGATGAATCATGCGCGTTATTTCTTGCCGCATATTCTGGCACTCTCGACCAATTCTCCCTTCTGGCTGGGAATGAACACGGGATTGAAATCGTATCGTTGCAAAGTCTTTGACAAATTTCCCCGCACCAATATTCCGGATTATTTCCCCAGTTGGGGGGAATACGACAATTTCATCAAGCTGCTCATCAAGACAAACTGCATCGATAATGCCAAGAAAATATGGTGGGACATCCGCCCGCACCCGTTTTTTAACACGCTCGAGTTCCGCGTATGTGATATCCCCATGCGAGTGGATGAGACGATTGCGCTGGCGGCGCTGATCCAGGCTACCGTGGCCAAGCTGTACAAGCTCTACGCGGCCAACCAGGGATTCCGCCTCTATCGCCGAGCCCTTATTATGGAGAACAAGTGGCGCGCGGCCCGCTATGGTCTGGAAGGCAAGCTGATCGATTTTGGCAAGCAGAAGGAAGTGCCGGTGCGCGATTTGATTCACGAATACCTGGATTTCGTGGATGATGTGGTAGACGAACTGGACTCGCGCGAGGAGATGGACTGCATTCGGGAAATTCTGGAGACGGGCAGCGGCGCGGATCGCCAGTTGCGCGTCTACAACGAAACTGGTGACCTGAAGAAAGTGGTCGATTACATTATTGACGAGACGGAATTCGGCTTGGCTGAACAGACTTCAGTTCCCGCCAGAAAAGTAGGCTGATGAGAGTTTCCGAAGATCGAGAGAATATTCCCACCCTAAAAAGCTTATCCTTCGATCCTGAGCTCACTCCCGGGGCACGAAACGCGGTAAGTGTGTGCCTGCGAGTACAGCCCCACGAAAAAGTCACGGTCATCACCGATGAAGCAACCGCGGAAATTGCAGCCAGTATTGTCCATGAACTGGAGCGCATCGGCGCTCCTTACCGTGCGTGGCTTGTGGAGGATCTGGCGCCCAGGCCACTCGCCGATCTGCCACAGGAAATCGCGCAGGATCTCGAAACCAGCCAGGTGAGCATCTTTGCTGTGCAGGCCCAGACAAACGAACTCCGTTCACGCATGCAGATGACCGACATCGTGAACCGACGCCGAATCCGCCACGCGCACATGGTCAACATCAACCGGCAAATCATGCTGGAGGGAATGCGCGCGGACTTTCTGAAGGTTGACCGCATCAGCACGAAAGTGATTGAAATGGTCCGCAGGGCAAAGCACATTCGCGCGAAGACGCCGGCGGGAACAGATTTAACAGCGGAATTGAATCCCGCCTATCGATGGATCAAGACCAGCGGCATTATCAGCCCGGACAAATGGGGCAACCTTCCGGGCGGAGAAGTGTTCACCACACCGGGCGAAGTAAATGGAGCATTCGTTATCGACGGAGTGGTCGGCGATTGGCTGTGTGCGAAGTTCGGCGATCTGCGGGAACATCCGCTGACGATCACGATAAAAGGCAATCGGGTCACCGAGGCAAGTTCTGACAATCGCGAGCTGCAAGAGGCTTTCTGGCGCTACACTCACACCGACGAAAACAGCGATCGCGTGGGTGAGTTTGCCATCGGCACCAACATCGAATTGAAAGACGTAGTCGGACAAATCCTGCAGGATGAGAAGTACCCTGGCGTTCACATCGCGTTTGGCAATCCTTACGGTGCACATACCGGAGCCCAGTGGTACTCCTCAACGCATATTGATGTGGTCGGGCGCAAGTTCGACATCTGGGTGGATGAAGAGCAGATCATGCGGGCAGGAAAGTTTCTTATCGAGGCGTGAGATAGCCGTGTTCGTCATGGAACCAAAATCAATTTCTGCCGGGAGCGAACCGTCCCATGCATAATCTCCGCAAATCGCGAGACGCCATTGCCAAGAAGATGCAGGGTGGCTTTCGCGGCTTCCCCCTGATAACCGTCGCCATGTACGGGCCTACCGCTTCCCGCGCGACCAAGTTAGCTATGAGCCTGTTCCTCGGCGGAAAAGACGAGCCCGATGTTCTGGAGCGGTGGTTTTCAGAAGACCGGGATGTACGCGACAATGATGAGCTGCTGGACAAAATTCTGCAGTTTGTGCAAAAGCACCACGCAAAGTCCCTCTCCATGGGCGACGGCGTCATTGGCTGTCCGCACGAAGAGGGTATCGATTACCCGGAGGGAAAGTCGTGCCCGCATTGTCCTTATTGGGCGGGGCGTAACCGCTTGACGGGAGAGCGGGTGCACTGAAGCAATGATTCACTGTTCATGATTCCTGCCCTGCGCCAGCAGTTCAACGCGAACTTCACTGCAGAAAAGTACGCTCACCTTCTGAAGTCGCTGGAAAAGCGCTGCGGTACACCCGTGCAATTCCGGGTAAGCGAAACTCCTTGTTTCTTCCCGAAAGCGTTGCTGGAAAAAATGGCAGCGTACGGAAGCGAACTGATCCACCAGCTCGAAACATCCGAGTACCACGAAGATTCATCACCAGCGATCCCGCCGGAGTTCAACGTGCCCAATGAAGCGCCGCATCCGATGTTCATCCAGGTGGACTTTGGGCTGGTGCGGGATTCAGACGGAAACTTGCAACCGAAGCTGGTGGAGTTGCAGGGCTTCCCTTCCCTGTACGCATACCAGGCAGCGCTCTCGCAGGCCTATCTGGAGGTCTTTGGGCTCGATGGGAATCTCAAATATCTGCTGAGCGGATTGGACTCGCAAAGTTATGAAGCCCTTCTGCAGCGGGCAATTATAGGAGATCACGATTCTGAGAACGTGATTCTGATGGAAATCGATCCGCTGCGCCAAAAAACGCTGCCTGACTTTGTGCTCACAGAGAAGCTGCTCGGCATAAAAACCGTATCCATCACGGACATTAAGAAAGAAGGACGCAGGCTGTTCTACGAAGATGCCGGGCGACGCATTCGCATTGATCGCATCTACAACCGGGCTATTGTGGATGAACTGGTGCGCAAAAAGCCCCGCCTCGCGTTCCGGCTTAACGATGATCTGGATGTCGAATGGGCAGGGCATCCGAACTGGTTCTTTCGCATGAGCAAATTCTCGCTGCCGTACCTGCGGCATGAATGTGTTCCGAAAACATGGTTTCTGGATCGCCTCGAGCGGGTCCCTGAGGATCTGCAGAATTACATCCTGAAGCCTCTGTTTTCATTTGCAGGACTGGGCGTGGTTATGCACGTGAGCAGAGAACACATCAACGGAATCCTGCCGGAGAAGCGCTCGCAGTACATCCTGCAGGAGCGCATGGATTTTGCGTCGGTGATTCAAACACCGTTCGGGGGCACGAAGGCCGAAGTACGAACCATGTACATCTGGCTTGAGGAACTGACGCCGGTGATGACGATTATCCGCATGGGACGTGGACTGATGATGGGCGTGGACCACAACCAGAACATGGAGTGGGTGGGGTCGTCGGCGGGATTGTATATGGAGTAGAGACCCAGAGGATATCCGGTAATCGTCGTTTCGTTGGGCGCAGCGCCTCCAGCGCTGCGATTCAAGCTGTGAGACAGAACGGCTGTAGCCGCTGAGGGAGCCCATCCAGTACAAGCCCAGGCCAAGCCGAGCTATAAGGATATTTCTCCGCCGCAACAGCCAAGCCTCTTCTAACCGGATTGCGCCGAATGTATTCCCGGAAAGCAAAATACTCTTCAGCATCCCGCACCCGCCGATCATAAGAGCTGCTCTGCCACACTCCGCCACCAAACCCCAATTCTTTCCGCGCTCGAAAGGAGAAGCCGCCCTTGATCATCTGCAACGCTCTCTCCAGAGTCACCGTTGGTGTAAGCAGCAAATGAAAGTGATCGGGCATCAGCACAAATTCATGCAGCAGATATTTCTTCTGCCGCCGATAATGTGACAAGACATCGACAAAGAGCTGCGCCATCTTCTCCGACTGAAACAGGCTGTGTTTCTGGAATGTGGAAGCGGTGACGAAGTAGCAACTGTGTCCGGTATTCCCGCGCAGAGGAGCAGCCATAAAGCACTTCAGCGGCTAAAGCCGCCCTGGCTTGGAACTCTATCGCAGCGCTGGAAGCGCTGCGCCACCCAAAACCAAAATGTTTCCAAATTTTCCCGATTCGGAATACGTCTTTGCAGGCCTTTATCCTCGCTTTACAAACCTGCTGAACATCCGATGCGGATCGATGGCGATGAAGGTGCCGCGGCTGCTGGCTAGCACTTCATTCTTGTCGTTCAGGATTTCTGCCCTGTGGATGTGCCGCCGTCCGCGAACGCTTATTTCGCGCGATTCCACTCGCAAAGGCCAGTTCAGCGGGACTGGCCTTAGATAATCCACTGTAATCTGCGAAGTGAGCGCAACTACTTCGCGCAATCGGTTCAACTTGCCCATGGCTTCGTCGAGGATGGTGGCGATGATGCCTCCGTGGGCGTGGCCGGGAGGGCCGGTGAAGCGCTTGCGAAGGCGAAAGCGGCAGAGGAAGCAGTCTCGTTCTTCGTCGTAAGCGAATTTCAAACGCATGCCGTCGGCGTTATTTTTTCCGCAGGCAAAGCAGTAGTTTTTCTGCAGGCGGACGTAGCGCGTGTCGTGTCCGCGGCCGTGGGATGGTTTCGGCATGAAGTAGAGATTCTATCGTGCTCACATTGGTCGCGATGGGAGTCTGTGGCTCCTTCGCGCACGCGGTAAAGCCTTTAACCGCAAAGTTCGCAAAGGGCCCGCCAAGGACGCAAAGCTTGCATCAGCACTCCAGGCTCTGCAGCCTTTCATGTGCGACTTTTTTCCCGGGGCAAAATCCTGTATACATATCGAGCTTTATCGCAAGAGCCTTGCAAGGAGCTTCCTTTTGAACTCATTCCAGCGCCTCACTGTGATCGCATTCGTGACTGCACTCGCGACACCGTTCTTTTCCCAGACCTCAACCCCGGAAAGCCGAAAAGAAAAACCCTCACAAAAGCAAGGAAAAACCGAAAAGAAGCCCGAGACACCGGCGTCCGAGGAGAAAAAAGGCGGAATGACCCCCGAGACTTTCAAAGGCCTCCAGTTTCGGCTGCTCGGCCCGGCCAACGCCTCAGGACGGGTCATCGCGTTTGCGGTGAATCCCAAGAATCACGCCGAGTACTTCGTGGGCGTCGCCTCGGGCGGAGTGTGGAAGACGGTGAATGACGGCACCACCTGGACTCCTGTTTTCGACGGGGAAGGCTCGTACTCCATGGGCTGGGTCACACTCGATCCCAACGACCCCTCCGTCGTATGGGTGGGCGCCGGCGAGAGCAACAGCCAGCGCAGCGTTGCTTACGGCGACGGCGTGTATCGCTCGGAAGACGGCGGCAAGACCTGGAAGAATATGGGGCTGAAAAAATCCGAGCACATCGGAAGGATTGTGGTTGATCCCCGCGATAGCAAAGTGGTGTATGTGGCGGCAGAAGGCCCGCTCTGGGGACCCGGCGGCGACCGCGGCCTCTATAAAACGACCGATGCCGGCAAGACCTGGAAGGCGGTGCTCACTATCAGCGAAAACACGGGCGTGGTTGATATCGCCATGGATCCTTCGAATGCTGACATCCTTTATGCGGCTGCATATCAACGCCGCCGTCACGTCTTCACCTTGATCGATGGCGGCCCGGAGAGCGCGATCTACAAATCCACCGACGCGGGGGCGAACTGGAACAAGCTGAAATCTGGACTCCCCACCGAAGATATGGGGCGCATCGGACTCGCTGTCTCCCCCGCCGATCCCAACGTCCTGTATGCGACCATAGAAGCCGCCAATGGCAAAGGTGGAGTTTTCCGTTCTTCCGATAAGGGGGCGAACTGGGAGCGTCGAAATGAATTCGATCAGGGCGCGATGTACTACGGGCAGGTCATTGCCGATCCCAAGAACGTCGACCGCATCTTTGTGATGAACACCTTCCTGCAAGTCTCGGATGACGGCGGCAAGACACTGCGGAAGATCAATGAGAAGAATCATCACATCGACAACCACGCCATCTGGATTGATCCGGATAACACCAAGCACTGTCTGGTCGGGAGCGACGGCGGGGTCGCAGAAACCTACGACGACTTCAAAAGCTGGCGTTTTAAGTCGAATCTGCCGACCGTGCAGTTCTACGACGTCGCGGTCGACAACGCCCTTCCCTTCTACAACGTGTGCGGCGGCACGCAGGACAATTTCTCCTGGTGCGGGCCGTCGCGTACGAAAAACGTAAACGGGATCATGAATTCGGATTGGTATGTGACCACCGGGGGCGACGGCTTCCGTTCCCAGGTGGATCCCGAGGATCCGGACACGGTGTATTCGGAGTCACAGTATGGAGTGCTGGTGCGTTACGACCGGCGCACCGGCGAAGAGCTGGTGATTCAGCCGCAGCAGGGCAAAGGCGAACCGCCGCTGCGCTGGAACTGGGACTCGCCGCTGATTATCAGCCCGCACTCGCACACGCGCATATATTTTGCCGCCAACAAATTATTCCGCAGCGATGACCGCGGCAACACCTGGAAGGCAATTGGCGGTGACCTGACCCGGCAGATCGATCGCAACAAGCTTCCGGTGATGGGCAAGGTGTGGGGGCCGGATGCTGTGGCCAAGAACACTTCAACATCGTTCTATGGAAATATCGTCTCGCTGGCGGAATCACCCAAGCAGGAGAATCTTATTTACGTCGGCACCGATGACGGTTTGATCCAGGTGACATCCAACGGCAACGGCGCCTGGACGAAGTACGAGAAATTCCCCGGCGTGCCTGACAATACTTATGTCAGCCGTCTAGCGGCTTCGCATCAAGACGCCAACACTGTTTATGCAGCCTTTGACAACCACAAAAATGAAGATTTCAAGCCCTACCTCCTGAAATCCACTGATCAAGGCAAGACCTGGACATCAATTGTGGGCGACCTGCCGGAGAACGGCCCGGTGCTGGCCTTCGCCGAAGATCCGGTGAATCCGAACCTGCTGTTCGCAGGCACAGAGTTTGGTGTTTTCTTCACGATCGATGGCGGCAAGAAATGGACGCAGCTAAAAGGCGGCCTGCCCACCATTGCGGTGCGCGACATGGTGATTCAGCAGCGCGAAGGCGATCTCGTGCTAGCCACTTTCGGTCGCGGTTTTTATGCGCTCGATAACATCACGCCCCTGCGGCAACTCAAGCCGGACACGGTGGAGCAAGCAGTAGCTGTATTTCCTGTAAAGGATGCACTGATGTACATCGAGCGGCATCCGTTGGGAGAACCGAATAAAGGTTTTCAGGGCGATGCCTTCTACACGGCTGATAATCCTCCATATGGCGCGACGTTCACCTACTTCTTAAAAGAAAAAATCAAAACCAAAAAAGAGCAGCGCCAGGAGGCCGAGAAAGAAGCCGCCAAGAAGAATCAAACCCTTGCTTACCCCAGCCACAACGAACTACGCGCCGAAGCCGAAGAGCCTAAGCCCGAGGCTTACGCGGTGTTCTACGACGAATCGGGCACGCCGATCAGGCGAGTCAACGCGAGTGTTGAAGAGGGTTTCCATCGCCTGGCCTGGGACCTGCGCTACTTTGCGCCTTCGGAAACCGAAGAGCAGCAGGAGGGGATCGGCTTTGGCCCGGTTGGGGGCCAGGGCCCGCTGGTGTTGCCGGGCAAATATTCTGTCCGCTTCTTTAAGAAGGTGGATGCTACGACCACCGAACTGGGCGCAGCTCAGAGCTTCAACATAGTAGCCGATGGGACCTCCGGCCTGGCTGCCGCCGACCGCGCCGCCCAGGAGGAATTCAATCGCAAGGTGTCGCGCCTCTACCGCGCGGTCTCGGGAGCGATTAATTCCGCGAAAGACGTTCAATCAAAACTGAAGGCGATCCGCAAAGCCCTCGAAGACACGCCCGGGGCTGACCCCATGACAGGGCAGGCTGACGCTATCGAGAAGCGAAGCAACGAAATCTTGCGGGCGCTGCGCGGGGATGTTGCGCTTGCGTCGCGAAACGAGAACGTTCCCGCTTCAATCAACGATCGCGTGGTTTACATCATGGAAGGCTCGCGGTTCGCGGTTACGCGGCCTACTCAGACACAACAGGACGCTTTGGCGATTGCGGCAGATGAATTCTCGCAGCAGCTTTCCCCCTTGCGGGTACTCATCGACACGGACTTAGCGAAACTGGAGAAAGACATGGAAGCCGCAGGGGCCCCCTGGACTCCGGGCCGCGTCCCACAGTGGCAGGAAAAATGAAGCTGGTTAGCAGAAGCGGGGATTCTGAGCACTGCGGAATAATCCGGTTCCTCGTTGAGGGTTGGTGAGAGCCAATGAACTCAAGAGCCTTCGCGTTGCTGTTCTGTATGTTTCTGTTTTCCAGTCGCCTGGTGGCTTTTGCTGAGGTTCAGCGGTCAAGAGCCACAACTATTCAAAGCGAGCGCAGCGCAGTCCCCGAAATGGATAGGCTCGCTCAGGCCCTTGTAGGCGATTGGAATACGACAGAGACGATGGAGCGCAGTGAAATCTTTCCCAATGGCGGTTCGCGACACGGTGTGGTACATGTCAGGCTTGCGGCTGGCGGTACGACACTGCTTTACGAAGTCCATTCTGATGGCCCTGCCGGCAAACTCGAGGGCATGCTGGTGATCTGGTGGGATAAAGGCGCCAGTCTCTACCGTTTGTTTGTGTGTTTCAACAATCCTGCTCACCCGTGCAAGATGCGGGGTAGCGCGCACTGGGACGGGGAGACGTTCGTGAATGATTACGAAGAGATCGTTAACGGAAACAAAACGTCTTGGCGGGACTCGTTTAGCTTTACCCCCACGTCACACACATTGGTAGCGGCGGTGAATGCGGGCAAGGGAAAGATGAAAGTCCTGATCACAACCAAGGCAACTCGGCGGTAAGCCTCATTCTCTCCTTCGTTACTAGTCAGATGGCACTTCCGGAGGGTTCAACAGATTCGCGTCCAATTTCTTTGGACGATAGAATTGCAGATGCAAAAAGTAGCGTTTTGTGCTTGCAAGCGGCCTGGTGTGCAGTTTTTTGTATCCGGGAAGGCAACAATTGATCTCCCAAAAAGCTGCTATAGGAGTTCTCGTAATAGTTACAGTGCTCCTGGTTATCGCAGTCTTTCGGTTGCCTCGGATACCTCAGCCCCAGAGCTACCATCATTTCGCCGATGAACGAAGTTTTCTCGGCATTCCTAATTTCGGGGATGTCGTCTCCAACCTGCCGTTTGCGATCATTGGTCTTTGGGGAATTGTCTTCCTGCTCACGCCTGCAGGTGGGCAGCAGACACTCTCCTTCGTGCATCAGAGCGAACGCTGGCCTTATGTGATCGTATTTGCCGGAGTCCTGCTCACTGCGTTTGGTTCGTCGTATTATCACCTTCATCCCGACAATGCGCGGCTGGTGTGGGACAGGTTGCCGATGACGGTGGTGTTCATGGCAATGGTCGCGGCAGTCATTGTGGAGCGCATCCATTTAGGAGTGGGTCTCTGGCTTTTGCCGCTGCTGGTGCTGACCGGCATGGCGAGCGTACTGCAATGGTATGCGAGTGAACTGCGCGGAGCAGGCGATCTGCGGTTTTACGCAGCGGTGCAGGTGTACTCGGCATTGATTTTGCTGATTGCGTTGCTTTTTCCATCGCGGTACAGCCGAAGTTCACATTTGGGAGTGATCGTAGGATTCTACGTTTTGGCTAAGGCCTTGGAACTTCTCGATATGCCGATCTTTCAGGCGGGGCACCTGGTGAGCGGTCACACCCTGAAACATCTCGCCGCTGCAGCAGCCGGATATTGGATCCTGCGAATGTTGCGGGTGCGGCGTCCTTTCCCGATCCTTACCCGAGCTCTCGTTGCACAGTGAAGTTGATCAAGCTCCGCCTATCGTTCTTGCTTTACGAACTCTCCATTCCGCGTTTCATACTCGACTCGGAAGCGTTTCTGAGTTCTGCGATCTTGCCACTGCTCTTGCGCGATCAAGCTCTTGGCCTGGGAGAGCCGGTCGGAGGTGGCTGGGTGTGAGCGGAAGTATCCCGCTAAACTCTGAATAGCCAGTTCAGAAAGTTCCTGTTCCGGGCTCTTCGCACGAATAACGTATTCAGCATTTAATTTTTCGAACTCTTCAAACAGACTAACGGCGCCGTATGGCGAGTAACCTCCTAAGACCGCTATGCGCATGCCTTCGCGATCAGCTTCGAGTTCCTCGTCCTTGCTGTAGCCCGCCTCCCAGACTTCAAGTGGAATCTGTACCAGCGCGCCGATGATTCCGAGTTTCAGATCGCGCAATCGCGCTTCCACTTGCACGCGCTCGGCGCAATGATAGTGATCGATGTGTTCGATCTCATGGCCAAGGATGAATGCTAATTGGTCCTCACTTGACATCAAGTCCAGGATGCCTTCGCCGACATAGACGTGACCTCCCGGAAGCGAGAAAGCATTGATCATGGAGCGATTCGGCAGCAGGTGGAACGAGTAGGGCAAGCGCCGGTGCGCCTGAAAGGAGACGCTTGCGCCGACCTTGCGAAGGTACGCTTCCAAGCCCTGCTCTTCGGGAGTAAGGTTCGGGGCCTCATCCGAGTAGCGTTCAGCAAGCTCATTGCCAAGCTTGATTTCCTGATCATCGGAAAGCCGGGTCAGACGCATGGGCGCGCGCGTGAGGTCGCGCTGGACGTCGGCGGCTACTTCCAACACTGCGTTTGCGGAAACGCGTGTTGACTCATGCCGGCGTTCGCCGAAGTAGAGCGCAGCCAGGCCTACGAGCAGAACTATCAGGAAAGCAATCGCACGCTTCATAGGAACTGCCGAATCGCATCACGGTATTTGCTGTAGAGAAAGGAGACCAGCAACAAAGCTGCACCCAGAATAATCAATGTGAGGTAACGGTCTCTGGGGGCCAGGCCCCATGCATCCATTGCCAGCACCTTGCCTACGCAAAGCAACAAGAGAGCCAACCCGGTGAGTCGAAAGCTGCGTTCATTGACGGCGAGCGCGAGAAGCACGATCAGGACGCCTTCGAGTCCCCAGGAAACCGTGACCATTCCAGCGCGCATTTTCAGGGCAAGCATGAGCGTAAGCAAGAGTACGGGCGCAAAGAACATGAACTGCTCCGGGTGCAGGACAGCCCCTTTCATCCACCCTTTGGATCGGCCTGAAGCACTACTCTGCTCGCGCAGGCGGAAAGCGAATGGCAGGCATGCAAGCAGAATAACAATTGCCGAGCCCAGGACGAGGAACCGCCCCGTCCAATTGCCGTCATTAAAGTAGCTAGCGCCAAAAAGGTTGTGCATGATGCCCCGGGTACACACGCCGACTGTCAAGAGCAACGCCTGGTGCAGGAAAATTGAACGCCCCAGCCCGAGAGCTAGCGCAAACAACACAAGAACGACAACAGCCCATGCTGTGACCAGCCAGTCGTTTGCAAATTGAAAGTACAACAAGGCAACGACAGAACCGGTGCCCAAATAGGCCAGGAGCACATCGAAGCGCAAGCGGAGATCATCCTGAACATTCTTGTGGCCGGGTTCCAGCTGCGAGTAGACAAAAAAGAAGATGAGAGCGATTGGCAAGACGGTATAGACCCGCGGTCCCCAGAGGTCGCCTGCAATCCCCGCTGTGAGATTTGCGGAAAAGATACGGCCGAAAGCAGCACTCAAAGCCACATACGACTGAAGCCGAAACGGCCTTACGTTGCGCAAGAGACCATATTCAAAAAGAACAAGCCCGAACACCGCCCATCCAACGGCAACGGTGAGCGGCTTCAACTCATACCACATCAGCAGTGAGACCAGCGCCGATGCTGCCCATGAATAGACATGGTGGAATTCCCGCGCGCGCCAGACGTCCGGCATCCGAATCAATCTTGATAAGGTGTAGAAAACGACAGTCACGATCGCGAGGGACAGCAACCGCACGCTGAAGCCGTGCCAAGTGTCGGTGACATGCAGGTTCACGGTAACGCTACGCAACATGGTGATTGCGGCGAGCGCATGTGCCTGCCACCCAAGATCCTGGAGCTCAAACCGGCGATCCACAATCGCAAGAACCAGGCTGAAGATTGCCCAAACGGCAGCTACCCACCCGCCCGGAACTTCGTACCAAGCAAGGAGTGCGAGCAAAGCCGTTGCAGAAAAGTTTTGCAGACTGGTAATTGCGCGTGCCGACTCGCTGCCGCGCACAGTTGCCGCGCGCGAGAGAAAATATAGACCAGCAGCCACGACCGATACCGTAATCAACCGTAATGAGATTCCCTGCCAGGTTGTTTGCTGCAATCCGTAATTAAACGTGCACGTGCGAACCAGCGCGCAAGCGGCTATCACATTCGCTTGCCAGCCGAGCTGACTGTAGGAGATCCAGCGCACGACCAGAGCGAGGGCAATCGCGAAACCGATCCAGGCCACGGCAATCCACGGCGCTGACACTGCTTCGTACAGCACCCATGCCATCAATCCAGTACCGGCCCAGCTGTAAACCGCACGCCCGAGTGCCACCCCTCCTGCACCCGTGGTGCTTCGTTTTGAAATCCAATACGCGCCTGCAACAACTGGCAGTGCCACAAAGGCGTGTACTGGAACTGCGTGCCAGCGTTGGATACTGGAAGGATCGGTAGTGACGGCGGCCAGGACAGCAAGAAGGCTCAAAACGTGAGCGTGCCAGGCGAGCGCGCGGTAACGGAGCCGGCCGATTTCCATCAAGATGACTGCAAAGGCAATCGCCGCCAAAGGCTGCCAGAATTCCGGCACTTCGAAATAGATGAGGGCGGTGACAAGAGCAGTACCCGCGAACGCAAATAGACCACGGAACGTCCGCTGATCATTACTTTCATTCAGAGCCGCCCATTTTGCGGTGAAATAGAACATCGCTGCAAGAATGGGCAATGTAATCAGCCGCATCCGAACGTGCGTGTATTGCGAAATTTCGTTGTGCAAATTGACTACGATGGTTCGATAAACAGCCAAAGCTCCAATGAGCCCGTACTGCACTTGCAGATGCCGCTGTCGGAATTGCGATGACTTCAGCGCTTGGCCGAACCATGCCAGGATGAGCGTGATTCCGGCGAAAGCGACCGCGGTCCAGTCGTTGGAGCACAAGGCCCACGCGGCTGACGCGGCAGCGAATCCGCCTACGTAGGAATGAACGCAAATGAGATGAGCGTCGGGCCAGTTGCCGAAGAAGCGCCAATGCTGCGCGATAAAAAGTGTGTTCAGGTAAAAGACCACAGTGCAGAGCGCAAACATCATCCCTGCAGTGAGAACAAGATCCTCACTAGTCTGGCGCGCGCCCATCAGCTGCCTAAAGTCGATGCCGACTAAATGCGCTCCAACCAATAACCCGGCCAACAAACCGAGACGGCGGAAAACCACTTCACCCACGATTGCGCCGGCAATGAGAAGCGCCTCGGCGCCCGTTAGCCAGAGAATTGCCACGTTGTTCCCGGAATAACGGAACGGAACAGCGGTGATCATCAACGCCGCTCCGAGAACACTCAGCACAACGAGCGGCTCACGCCGCCGCCTAGTGATGGGTAGCTGTCCGAAACCGAACTCAATTGCGCCAATGATCAATAAGGCGTAGAAAGCCAGCTTCGGCTGCACGGACTGAAACTTCATCGTCCCCAGCAGCAGCAGCGTATTGAGTAACGCTGCCGCTGTGGAGATGTGCTCATCGGAAGAAGACCTGACCTTCCGCACGACGTACGAAATGCGGAACGTGAGCCAGTAGAACAAAAGCAACGCAGTGCTGGCACGATAATCAGGAAACGCCTGTCCCTGCGCGCCCGTTGGGCCATCCAAGCCCACTGGACGCGCGTGCCATCGGGGCCCTGGTCGGTCAGTACGCGGTTACATTCCTTCTTGCAACGCCAACATTTCTGAAGACTTATTTGCGGCGCTGCTCGCCTGAAGACTTTGGCAGTTTGCAGTATGTAATGGCAGGGGCCGAGAAACTTCCCGAGCGGGTTGCGCTGGCGTTTGAAGATCACTTCGGAATCCGTCCGCTGGAAGGCTATGGCTGCACGGAATGTTCTCCGGCGGTCACTGTGAACACGCGTGATTTCCGCGCGGCGCAATTCCGCCAGGTCGGCGCCAAACGCGCCAGGATCGGCCATCCCTTGCCTGGAATCAGCGTAAGAATCGCCGACCCGGTAACGCTTGATCCAGTTCCGCAGGGCCAGAGTGGGTTGCTGCTGGTGCGCGGCCCCAATGTGATGCAGGGATACTTGAATCGTCCGGAAAAAACCGCTGAAGTGTTGCGCGACGGCTGGTACAACACGGGAGATATTGCGGCCACGGATGAGGACGGTTTCATCCGCATCACCGATCGGTTAAGCCGGTTCAGCAAGATCGGCGGAGAAATGGTTCCACACATCAAGGTCGAAGACCAACTTCAGGAGATCAGCGGAGCGACCGAGCAAATCTTTGCAGTTACAGCCGTTCCTGACGAGAAAAAGGGTGAGCGCCTTATCGTGCTGCACACGTTATCCCAAGACAAACTCCAGGAGTGCCTTACGCAACTGGCGAAATCAGATTTACCACCCCTCTGGAAGCCGCGCCCCGATCAATTCGTGCACGTCGAATCATTGCCGTATCTCGGCACAGGTAAGCTCGATTTGCGCCGCTTGAAAGAAATCGCGGCCGGAGCCTCGGCTTGAGCGGAGCCACCACTCAGACTTCGTTAGAGAAAAACGCCCTCCGCGCGCGGAACTGGAAAGCGTTAGCGATTCGTCTCAGCGTAACGGCTGCCGCGCTCATGATCTGGTTCTGGACTCAGTCCCTGATCGGTGCACGCAGCCAACCGAGCGCCGGCATAGCGGACAGCGTTCATGAAGCTACCAGCTCATTAAACGGCTACTTGCATGCTCGCCCAGCTGCGGCCAATGCGCTCCTCATCGTCAGCTCCGCGATTATTGATTTGCTGGGGATTTTTCTTCTCTGCCTCTGGATATTCGGAGCTTCCCCCCGGCCGTTTGTCGCGCTCGTGATTGTTCTGGGGCTGCGGCAAATTATGCAGGCGTTAGTCGCGCTGCCTGCGCCGTCCAATGCCATCTGGCATTATCCTGGATTCCCCTCTTTGCTGGTGACGTACGGCGTATCCAACGACTATTTCTTCTCAGGGCACACTGCAATTGCCGTTCTAGGAGCAAGCGAAATTGCCCGCCTACGCCGCGGTTGGCTCACCGGACTGGGGTTCCTGATCGTAATCTTCGAGATCGCGACGGTGCTGGTGCTTCGCGCACATTACACGGTGGACGTTTTCACAGGAGTGGTTACAGGTTTGTATGCAACCCATCTCGCCAGCCGGCTTTCGGATTTTTCCAGCAGCAGAGTCAGCGCGGTATTCTGAAACCGCGTGCACATCAAACTGCCTTGCCCTAGAGGTCAGATCAGCGGCTGGAGACACAATCCAGTAAACTCTTGGAGGCAAGACTATGCCCGGGTGGCGAAACTGGCAGACGCACGGGACTTAAAATCCCGGGTCCCGAGAGGGACGTACCGGTTCGATTCCGGTCCCGGGCACCAGGGATAAGGCCAAGCTAGGTTCGAGCAACGCGGACGGACTCACGAAATCGCAGTTGGCCCTCGAGAGAGGTGTGCCAAGCCTGAAAACCGGGCCGACAGCGTGG
>QIAA01000090.1 GCA_003224905.1 Acidobacteriota bacterium | reverse complement strand
GTCGATACCGATGGACTTAATCTGTGATTTTATCTGCGACTTAATTTGCATGGTGATGATCCTCCGTCTGGCTTTTTGCCAACACCATCATTACTCTTGTTGGCTTACTAGGCAGCGGACCATCTCATTATCGCCATTTCACCAGCTACATCTCAAAGCGGTGTTATCGCCTGATTGCAAACATTGCCCTTTTTCGAACTACCCGCCCCTGCGATGAGCTGAGAGAAGATTTTGCCGGGACCGATAATTGTGGCAAGCTGGACAGATGGCAAAGTCTTACAGAACCGATGTGCTCGGCAAAAAGAAGTTTCAAGAGGAAATCCAGCAGCGCAGGAATGCTCTCAAGCCAGAGAGGGTGCGGTGTCCGGTACCTGGTTGCGACTGTACTTATGAAATGTACGGCTGCAGGCCCGCGAGTCTTGCCGACTACGTGGCGATTCTCCAAGACCGTGTCAAGCGAGAACATCCCGATCACACCAGCGAGGTGCTCGCGGTGAATGAATTTCGCAAAGTGCCGAGGTGAAGAGCATGCTGGCGAGTCGTCAGCATGTTTATGGCAGGGATCTACGTTTTGCTGGTGGCAGCTACCATGGGATTCTGAGTGAAATCGCCTTCCATGAGAAGGCCGGTCGGAGTCAAGTGGTTCCTTTGTTTTTTTCGTGGGACAAGGTTTTTTCTCGCGCCGAGTCGCCACCACTGTCGCTACCCTTCCATCCGCACTCTTTGATGAGCGATCCGGCTGCGTGGCATCCCCCCGAATACTTCCTTCATGGCCTTCGGAGTCGTGCTCAGCTTCTGTTCCAGGACCACGGTACCTGCTTCGTCTAACACGCAATACCAACTTGATCGATCTCCCAGATCCAAACTGATCGTCAGGTTCTGCTGGGAAACATTCCTGATCTGATTCGCTCCTACGGTGCTAACCTTCTTCATTGCCGGTCTCCTTTATCTCTTGTGCTTAGAGCACGTCGATAACTTGGGAGCGTACAGCATCCCCGTCGGAGACCGGCCTTCTCATCCCATCTGTTAACATCAACTATCCCGTTGTGCCTCTTGTGGGCTGTCGTTTAGAGATGGGGAGGAGTGGGCGCTTGGTGACGCTCTTAGTCCGGCGGTCCGCCGCGTCTTGCACGTGCTTTGGAGTACCCATACTGCAAGGTGCTGTTCTGAAGGTTCTGCAGTTTACTGCGCAGAGTTCCGTTGATGCCTGCGCAACTGGATGTCGATCCCAACCATCGGCCCGTAAACATTAATGCCATAGTTCCGAACGCCCCAGTTCGGCTTACCGTTGCCTTCTGATAAATCAAGATTCGATATATGCATGAAATTCAGACCGGCTGAAATTGCGTAACGAGGATTGAAGTTATATCGCACTCCACTGCCCATGTTTACAGTAAACGTGAGGTCCTGTCCCTGCGCATATAGCACCCGTTGGGGTCCCTTTGCGTCAATGCTCCCGACGCCGAGGCGTATATCAAAGTAAGGTGCGACCCTACAATTACGCTGGACAAAATTGCGTCGAATGCCCATGTCGTAAGAAAAATACCGGGTCTCAGGTCCCCTCGGAATCGCGGTAACCGAACCGCTGAACGTGAGATCCCAATTGCCGCGCAGAATCCAAGGGCTTCCTACGCTGTCTATCTGCCAGCGGAGAGAAGCAATGATGGGTACGAGAGTGTACTTAAGCGGATACGTGTTGTAGACATCGCCTACGAAAACGTCAAGGGGAAAAGGGATATTAATGGGAAGCCATCCCCCTTCTAAGGAGAATTCGAGCTTGTTTCTGTAATAGATGTCTTGGTTGAAGTCAGCCGGTTTGGAGACCCGTGATGTTTCAACCAACGGTTGGATATTTGCCCCCCCTCCAGGCTTGTTCTCCAGCATTGCCGGTGATTCCTGGGCATCCAAATCAAACATCTGGCGCTCGCCCACTCCCTCTGCCGAAGTCGCAGGACCGTCGGCAGAGTATTCGGAAATGTTGAAGGTTGCCACGGCGAAAATCTGCTTTTCGGGCATCCGTCGAATAGCGTCTTCGCCTAGTTGGTTACTACGACTAACGGAAGCAACGTCGGCCTGGGGAAACGCGGAAAGGGCCCAGAGAAGCGGAGCCAGGCTAAGAACAATCGATCGCTTGCTTGCGTACGCTAATGGCATCCTGCGCGCAGTTTTCCTGAGTGTGGGATGTACATCACTTAGTGTGCCTTGCAGGAGCTTTACTATGCAGATTCTTCGTAATAGACATCCTTGAATGCCAACATCGTTCCGTGGCAGCAAAGAAGTGGTACGAGAACGCGCCCCTCATTGAGCACCCCAACAAGGGATTACAGCTCACGCCCAGGAAAGGCTCTCTCCAAGAAAATAGGAGAACGGCAGTTGCAAGACCACCAGCTTGCTGGGCACGGTCATAAATCCATGTCCCAGTTCCGGCATCGACCTTCTCGACCGCTACTATGCAGTCCTTGTGTGCAGGATGATCTATCAAGGCGACGACTCGCCAGTCAATACAGGTGTTGTAATATCGCCATTACACCAGCATCGCAATGTTGCTCCATTTATGAGATGAGCTAAGGAGGTCTAAATCGGCCCCACTTTCGAGTCATTGACCTCGTGTCAAGCGTATCCCAAGCCTGCCAATCGGTCCCGGACGAGCTTTTTTTTCTCATTCTCGGCACTCGCGCCCGCTTCCCAGAACTTCGCCTCGTCGGCGGATGGCCCGTACATGCCGGGAATGGCAACGTCGTTCAGCCGCAAATAGACCCCCAACTGCGCGCGATGATGAATCAGGTGATTCATGACGCTGCCACGCAACACGGCCGATCGCGGCATCGAAAAGACTGGCTTGCCCGAGAAACTCAAGGTCCAGGTTTTCGCCATATCCGCGTCGCTGGCTTTTGCGAGCGCTTCCCGCGCCTCAGTCGCGTTCTTGTCGAATGCCTCGAGCAACTCTCGCTTTGAAGTGACCGTGAACGGCTGTTCGCCTGGCTTGATATCCAGACTTTCAACCGATAGCGTGTGCTTGGCCCAGAAGGGCAACTCAGCTACGTGAGCGGCGAGCCGGCCAAGCGGCATTGATTTCGTGTGGGGCTTGTAATCCCACTTGTCTTCTGGAACGCGCTCCAGAAGCTTTCGCGTATTTGCCATTTCCTGATCGAACTCGGGCAGAAGCATTTGGCTGATTGTCATAATCCTCCTCCGCAGTTTAGGGAGGATATCATCCGATCGGTCAGAAAGGGGAACGGTCAGCCGTCAAGTAGCGAAGCGCCTTCCATGCCAGAAGGCGCAGGCACATTAAGATGCTTCAGAATCGTGGGCGCAATATCAATGATGCGGGCTTGATTGTGACGCAACATGCGATTAACAAACAGAATGCCAGGTACAGATTCGGGATCCACAATATGGTCTCCGCTCCAGCGCCGCATATTGTTCTGCAACAGCGAACCAGCAAATCCGCCCAGAGCCGATTGCCACGACACACGAAATCCGGGATCAAAATTCACCAGCACATCGGTGAATATTTGACGTAAGCGCCCGCATACAACTCCTCGCGACGGGAAACGCTGCGGATCGCCGGGCGTTGGACTTCTACCACAGGGCACGCACGATTCATGACATGGTATTTCTGCTGCTTCCGTATGGCACACTGTTTCAGGAGCAGGAATGAACGTTCTCGAATTCACCGCCTTGGTCTGGCTCGGATCAGTAATTGCCGGCTTTCTAGGCTCGCTTACGGGCCTCGGCGGAGGAGTCGTTCTGGTTCCTCTGCTCACGCTGTTCTTTAAAGTGGATATCCGCTACGCCGTGGGCGCCTCGCTGGTTTCTGTAATCGCAACTTCTTCAGGTGCGGCCGCAGCCTACGTAAAGGAAGGAATCTCAAACATCCGAATCGGTATGTTTCTGGAGATTGCGACTACGTTGGGCGCGGTGCTGGGAGCGTTCCTGGCAGTACGGATTTCGACTGGAACCATCGCCATAGTTTTCGGCGCAGTGCTGCTCTACTCGGCATATGTGGCTGGACAGCCACGCACGAAGGACCCGCTCGACGATGTTCCTGATCCCCTGGCCACGCGGTTACGTTTGAATGGAAGCTTTCCTACGCCAGAAGGGATGCGACATTACTGCGTTCGCAGAGTTCCGGCAGGGTTCAGTCTGATGTTCGGCGCGGGCGCACTTTCGGGACTGCTCGGCATCGGCTCGGGCGCCGTGAAGGTTCTAGCCATGGATCAGGCCATGAGAATTCCGTTCAAAGTCTCCACCACGACCAGTAACTTCATGATTGGAGTCACCGCGGCGGCAAGCGCCGGTGTGTATCTCAGCCGCGGATACATCGATCCTGGGCTCTCGATGCCGGTGATGCTCGGAGTCCTGACCGGGTCATTTCTGGGAAGCCGGATGCTGTTCAAAGCGGAAACGAAGTCCCTGCGGCTCGTATTCAGTGCGATCATTCTCTTGCTGGGCGCGCAGATGCTCTATAAAGGCATGGCGGGGAAAATCTGAATGTTGGGTGTGCCAACGTGGAGCGACCGGAAAGTGGAAGAAGGTATCGGAACCCTGTTGCGCACGGGCGTACTTCTTTCTGCGGCAATAGTGTTTTTAGGGGGCGCCCTCTACCTGGCGCGCCACGGCGAATCTCCAACCGATTACCGTGTTTTTCGCGGTGAGCCCAGCGAGCTACGACAGATCAGGGGAATTGTGCACGAGGCAATTTCGCTGCGAGGCCGCGGCATTATCCAATTGGGGCTGCTGTTGCTGATAGCGACGCCTGTGGCGCGCGTAATCTTTTCCATTTTTGGGTTTGCGGCAGAGAAGGATTATCTATACGTTGGCTTCGCCTCAGTCGTGCTGGTGATTCTGGTTTGTGGCTTGCTGGGATCCTCTTGAGAACTCTGGCGACAAGGGAAGTTAAAAGCTCAAATCGCAAAGGTCGCAAAGGATTGCAAAGTTCGCATAGAAAAACACTGTTGCAAAGGCGTCTATCTCAGCTGGCGTGTATACCACACGTTGCCCGGAGTCAGATAGTCGTAACCTTCGCCCCAGCAAGCCTGCGTGCGCCCGAGGTAATCGATTGTCAAATCGAAATAGTCGCCAAACGGAAACCTGAAGCCATCGGCGAAGGCATAACTGTAGCCCGCAACGTTAGTTGAAAGCTTGGTTTCCGCCGACCACGTGCTGCCTCCGTCTTTAGACGTTCGGTAATAAACATTCCAGTGCGGCGTGTTGCGCTGGTCCATCCACGCAATGCGGACGTCTCCGGCTGCGCCCGCGATGATAGCCGGGAAAGAATTGTCGACGCCTGCCGGCGCAAGCGACACATCTTTCTTCGGAGACCATGTGTGACCGTGATCCTTCGAAGTCGAAAACCACATCCGCTCCGGTCCTTTATCGACCGTGCCCGCGTTCCATAAGACGTAAAGCTGGCCTGCGTTGTCTGCCGCCATGGCCGTACCCGGGCCCAAGAAGGCCCAGCCGCAAGAAAATGCTGAACAATCCGGTGGCGATCCGGAGACGTCCAAGAGAGTCTGCGTCCAGGTAAAGCCGCCATCGGTGGACTTTGTCACATAGATGTTTACGGGTCCTTTGGCCTGCCCGTTTTGTTCGTAGCCTTCCCACGAAAAGTAGATATTCCCGTGGGTATCGATCGCGCCTCCCCCACTCAGAGACCAGCCAAACTGCGCGTTGGGATTGACCTTCACCGATGTAAAGGTCTGGCCGTAGTCATGCGAAGAAGATGCCCATACTGTCTGTGAGTGGTCGTATGCGACGTACACGTCGTTGCCTTTAACTACAAGGATGTCTTTGTCGGTGCCTGCCTTGGTGCGATTGGCAACCACCGTCTTCCAGGTCTGGCCGAAATCTGCCGATCTCGCGACAGCGATCA
This sequence comes from Acidobacteriota bacterium, assembly GCA_003224905.1. Lineage (GTDB taxonomy): Bacteria > Acidobacteriota > Terriglobia > Terriglobales > Acidobacteriaceae > QIAA01. The sequence goes on along the minus strand of QIAA01000090.1, from coordinate 1,282 downwards.
CGCTCTTGTTGTTCTGCAACCAGGAAGCGTAAACAGTGCGGCCATCAACCGGATCTACCTTGATCTGCACGTCGATTTGACCTGAACCAGGATCGGCGATCAGGCGTGGTTCGGACCATGTAGCGCCATTGTCACTGCTGCTGACGAGATACATGGTCGGAGTTGGACATGCCGGACAGATCGAGAGAGCCCCATATTGCGGGATCAGTATGTACGTGTGACCGAAGGCGTCTGCTGCGATGGATGGCTCCCACTGGTCGCCAGTCGTTGGCCCGACCCTGGTCTGCGGCTGGAAGGAAGGGCCGGCACCGAATGTCAAATCAGGGCAAATGATCGAAAGGGAAAAAAGTAATGTGACGCAGATTCGGGCCAGCAGGGATTTCATCGCGAGCTCCTTTAAGACACGAAAGCAGCGCGGGACGAGAGGAAAACTGGCGTTGAAGTATATACCTTCTTGGTAACCCTAGAATGGCGGCGATTTCAAGCGGCAAAAACGCCAATATTTTCGGTCGGAAAGCCGACATTACTTTGGTTTGTAAGTGCATTGGGGACAAGGGATTACACTTTATGCAAAGAACTCTCCTCAACCGAACCTATGGATCAGGCGAAGCGCGAAAGTGTGCTATCACACGTCAGCCGGGAGCTTTCCCACCTGGAAAAGCGCGATTGGGAACTGTGGCTGATTGTCTCGTTTACGGGTGTTCTCGTGGGAATCGGTTTTCTGGCGCTTCTGTTTCCCGCCGCGTTTCTAAAGCAGGGCAGCTTCCACTTTGAAATTAGCGTTTCCAAGCCACTGGTTTTCGGACTCATAGCGATGCTGACCCTCACGAACACTTACGTGGTCACCCGACGTCTGGAACTGCGGAAACTACGCGAGAGATTGATCTCGAGCACGATTCAGAATGAACTGGTGCGGCTGCAATCGTTTACTGATCCGTTAACGGAGATCTACAACCGGCGCTCGCTGGAAGATATGGCTTCCCGCTACATCAGTCATGCGAAGCGTTCAAAGCGGCCTCTTACTTTTTTGCTGGTAGACGTGGATAGATTCAAAGAGGTAAACACGCGCTTTGGACATCTGACGGGCGATTTCGTGCTGGCGGAAATCGCTGCTTTGCTGAAGACCTCAGTTCGCGGTTCGGATGCAGTGGTTCGCTACGGAGGAGACGAATTCCTCATTATCCTGGCGGACACCTCCGCGGTTGATGCCAGCGCCGTGGTCGAAAGAAGCAAGAATTACATTCGCGACTGGAACCGCGCTGGGCACCTGGAGGCATTTCAG
>QIAA01000111.1 GCA_003224905.1 Acidobacteriota bacterium | reverse complement strand
GGGCCATCATGGTGGAAACGAAATCACCGGAACCGTCATAACTGAAACCAGCAGCCCGCTCCCAGAGTGAACAGTAATAAGCGCTGGCAATGTGCGCGATGTGGTGCTCGAGATGATGCTCCTGAAATCGCAACTGCTTACGGTCGACATCGAGCGCCTGAGCGATCAACGCGCGCAGGTCGCGCATCGCCTGCTTCCGCTGTCGCAGGCGGATGAAATTTAAGAGCTTGGCAGGATTGGCGAGCGCGTATCGAACTTTCTTCGCCAGGTTTGCGTCAGTGTCCTGGCCTATAGCCACATGACCCACGTCGGCGATCTTCGCTCCCACTGCGTCAAGGCAAGCCTTAATCGCAAGCGACGGGAAACCCGCGTAGTGCTTCACACGGTTCAAACGTTCTTCCGCGATCGCGAAGACAACCCTTCCGTCTTGCACAATTGCGGCAGAGGCATCCGCGTGAAACATGTTTAAACCAAGTATCAGCATAAGGTGTGTGCTTCTGCCATTTGAGCGCACTCGGCTGTCAGCGCTGGTTGCAGGCAGGAATCGATGAACTGGTCAACATTGAGGTGCGCGGGCACTCCCGCGGCCTGTGATTGCAAGATTCTCAACGTTGCCAGAGTGCTCGCTACGAGATCACGAAATGGAATGGGAGCGGCACTCCCATTTTCGATAGCACCTGCGAAGGCCTCCCATTCCGCGCGGTGCCCCTTATCCTGGCGGAACCACGAGCGGACCACTCGCCTCCTCCCGTTGCGCACCAACTCGAGTCGCCGGAAGTCATCGAGCATGGCCACGGCGCCTCCGCCGAAAATCTCGATTCGTTCTTTTGAGAATGCGCGATCGCCATTCGCCAGGTATGTAATGTTGCCGTGTGATCCGTCAGCAAATCGAATCAACAGCACGACGTTTTCGCCCGAATATCCGGCGCCGTTGTCTAACGCGTGAGTAGAAATCTCGACGGCGGGAGCGTCGGCAAGGTAGCTCATGAAATCTACAAAATGGCATATCTCACCCAGAATCCGGCCACCACCCTGTTCTGGATCATTCACCCAATGGTTGGGCGGAAAACAGCCTGCATTGATGCGATAGTGCATCGCCAGGGGCTCGTGCATTCGGACGAGAAAGGATTTCAGCTCGATTGCCAGTGGAGCAAAGCGGCGATTGAATCCGAGCATCGCCAAAGGCTTTCCTTCTGAAGGCGGCTTCTCGTGGACCGAGATGATTTGTGCGAGTTCATCTTCCGTCAGGCAAAGCGGCTTTTCGCAAAAGACGTGTTTGCCCGTGGTGAGCGCTTTTATCACCTGCGCCGCATGAAGATGGTGACGAGTTGCAATTACGACGGTATTCACTACCGAGTCATGCAAGATTTCTTCTTCGTCTGTCGTGCAATATCGAAAGCCAAACTTGTCGGCGGCATGACGGGCATGAGAGCCGCTGGCGGCGCACACCCCGACCAGATCGGCCTGAGAAGCTCGCTTTACGGCGGGAAGCAAGGTGCTCATGGCAAAGTTGCCTGCGCCCAGAAGTCCGATTCTGATTGATTTCTCGGATGGACGAACATTTTGTCTCGTCGCCAATCGCAGAACAGGCGATTCTGCCTTCTCGGAATACGTGATCACGAGTCCTAAGAAATCCTCCGTTGATCTCCCCTGAATGATTTCGTAGCTCTCCTCCGCGCGCTCAATAGGAAACCGGTGCGTGATAAGAGATTTCACCTCCACCTTGCGTTCTGCCAGCAATTGCAGGAAGGCTTCCATGTTGCGGGTTTCGGTCCACCGGACATAGCCGATCGGATAATCTCGTCCCTTCTGTTCGTACGCGGTGTCGTAACGGCCCGGGCCGTAAGAACGTGAGACGCGGAACTCAAGCTCTTTTTCGTAATAATTTCGACGCTGAATATCCATGCCGACAGTTCCTACTGCGACCACCACTCCGCGATCCCGCGCTACTGTTGCGGCCAGATTCACGGGATCGCTGCTCGGGGTAGCGGCCGTCACCAGAACGGCATCCGTGCCCTGGTGGTGCGACTCAGACATGCACAGATCAACAAATTCGGTGCTTGAATGGCATGCCTGGTTTGCGCCCAAGCGTTGAGCGAGTTCCGCGCGTTTCGCATTCAGATCCATGCCGATGACGCGACAGCCCGCGGCCTTGAGAACTTGCACGGTGAGTTGGCCAAGCAGTCCGAGCCCGATGACGGCTACAACGTCCCCCAGCTTCACATCGGCAGTGCGAATCCCGTGCAGCGCAACTGCTCCCACCGTGGTAAAAGCCGCCTCCTCGAATGAAATGTCAGAACTCGCAGGAATCCGCGCAACCAGTAGGCGCGGCACACTTGCCACTTCTGCATGGACGGCGTACCCAACCCCGGCACAGGCAACGCGGTCGCCGAGCCGGATACTGGTAATGCCATCTCCAACCCCAATCACTGTGCCTGCGCTGCTGTATCCCAGAGCCAGCGGTTGATCCAGGCGCGTGCGGATCACATTGGCAGCAGAAACCACACCATCGCGCCGAATCTTTTCGATGACATCTCGCACCAGGTCAGGACGAGCCCGCGCCTTCTGCAGCAAGCTTTTGCTTGCGAACTCCGACGCTGCGCGTTCGGTGCCGGGCGAAACCAGCGAGGCACCCATCCGTACAAGAACGCAACCCGGCGCCACCTTAGGCGAAGGCACTTCGACCACCGCGACCTTGCCACTGCGCACATTTTGCAGAACTTGTTTCACGCGGTAGCCGCCTGCGCGGGAATTTCCGCAAAACTCAATTTGGCTCGGCCATCCAGGAACTGCTGCATCCACAGCTCCAGCGTGAGGAATTGCCAGATCTGCATTGACCAGTCCTGCTTCCCATGACGGTGCTCGTTCACAAAATTGCGAACGGCTTCAGCACGGAAGATGCCTCGCTGGCGCAGACGCGATTCGCTAAGCAGATCGTCCGTCATCTCCCTGAGTTCATTGGCCAGCCAATAATCGATCGGCGCGGCAAACGCAGCTTTCGGCTGCGCCAGCACTTCTCGCGGAAGCACTTCCCGCATCGCCTTTCGGAAAATGTACTTTGTCGCAGGCCGAAACCATCCTTTCAGCTTCAGGCCAGGCGGTACATTCCACGCCACAAACTCAGCGAGCTCACGATCCAGAAAAGGCACCCGCACCTCTACAGACGAAGCCATGCTCATCTTGTCGTTGTAAGTGAGATTGAGGCTCGCCATAAAAATCTTGGCGTCGAGATAAAGCATCTGGTTGAGGAAGTCTGCATGCTGCACTTCACCGAACGCGGCCCGATGAGACGATGCAGGATCAAGAGCGAGGTCCCACTCCGGCGCACATAAGTCCTGTTTCTGTTGTGCGTCCAGATAAGTACAGTTCATAATGAAGCGGTCGCGGGCACTCAACGAGGCACTGCGGGCCATCTTCTTCGCCAGACGAATTGTTCCTTTCAGTGCCGTTCCACGCAGCGCTGGCATGCCCCCCACGATTCCTTCCAGGAAACGACGCAGCGCTTGGGGAGTGCGGAGATAACGCTGTGCCCAGTAGTGAGCAACGTATTTCCGGTAACCGGCGAAAAGTTCATCGCCGCCCACGCCCGAAAGCAGAACCGTTGCCTGCTTTCGCGCCTCGCGACAGACCAGGTACGCCGTAATGATGGCCGGGTCTGCCGTCGGCTCATCCATGTGCCAGGTGAGTTTGGGCAAGAGATCAGCGACGTCAGGTTCAACCACGATGCAATGATGCTCACAGCCCAATCTCCTTGCCAGACGATCTGCGACTTTGGGATCGTCGAGCGTAGTCTCCCCGACGCGGTATTTGCGCGGGAACGTGATCGTATAAGTTCGGGGCTGCGGCGTCGCCTGCGCCATCATGGCCACGATGCTGGACGAATCCAGGCCGGAGCTGAGGAAAGCGCCGATCGGGACATCGCTCACCATCTGCGCTCGAACCGCGCGACGGAAGCGCTCGTGAATTTCCTCCGTGAGCTCGCCCTCGGACATGCGGTACTCGGCGCCCACATGAGGAAACGTGAGGTTCCAGTACTTTGTGATCGTGAGCCAGCCGTCCCGGAAGATCGCGTGGTGCCCCGCGGGAAGCTTGAGAATCCCCCGAAACATCGTTTTCGGATCGGGCACCCAGAGGAACGTCAGGTACTGCTGCAAGGATTCGGGATCCATTTCTGCTCGAATTTCCGGAATCTCGAGCAGGGCCTTGATCTCGGAGGCGAATGCAAACCGGGCCCCCTGATGAAAGTAGTAGAAGGGCTTTATGCCAAAGTGATCACGTGCCAGAAACAACGTTGGAGTAGTAGTCCGAAGATCGCAGATTGCGAATGCGAACATCCCATTCAGCTGCTTGACGCACTCCGGGCCGCTCTCTTCATAGGAGTGAAGTACAACCTCGGTGTCAGTCTCGGACTTGAATCGATGTCCTCTGGACTGCAATCTGGATCTCAACTCGGCAAAGTTGTAAATCTCGCCGTTAAAAGTAATCCAGATCGTGCGGTCCTCGTTGCACATGGGCATGTGACCGCTGGGGGACAGATCGACGATTGCGAGCCGGCGATTGCCTAGGCCGACTCGGGTTCCGTTCGGGAAATTCTGCTGCCAGGTGCCGGAATCATCAGGGCCGCGATGCGCCTGAATCGAGTTCATGCGCCGTAACGTCTCACAATCACCACAGTTGACGACACCGCTGATTCCGCACATTGCTGATCGTCAGCCCTTTGCCAATTCGTGAATCTTGGCTTTGATGTGAAAGAACTGAATGCCCTGCAAACCGCAATAGATCAATCCGGGAATGCCGTCCAAGAATCCCAAACGAAAGAAATACTTGTACAGGAAGAACAAGACCGGAGAACCAGGAAGGCCAAAACAATTCCTTCTAAGCCAGCGGCGCCGCTGGGCCTGAGTTCTCAACAGCGCAGGCGGAAGCTCAGTGGCGTTGCCCTTTTCCTTCAGCCACACGCGTGCTTCCCAATTAGAGTACTCGTTGTGTTTGGCGATGTACTGGAATAGAGAATCAGCATTGCAGTGCAGCAAAGGGTTTTTTAGCTTGGCCGTCGGGCCGTCCACAATCACGTGCTCGTGGACCTCCATGTCGCACATCGATTCATGCTGCTCTCTCAATCGACATTCAAAATGTCCTTTGCCACGGCGGAAGAGCGAGAGTTTATGAAATCTTGCGCCGCTATGCCGGAGAGGCCTTCCCAAAAAAACCACGTGCAATCGGACGTAGAAGCCTTGATAGCGAGAGTCTTTGATCGCTTCGCGAATTTCCTCTGCCAGTCTAGGGGTGAGCGCCTCGTCGGCGTCCAAAAGAAGGACCCAATCATAGGCAATCGGCAGCGTATCCAAAGCCCACTGCCGCTTCTTCGGCCAGCCCCCGTGATAATGGAATTGCACGACTTTGGCCCCGAAGGTTCGGGCGATTTCTGGCGTCTCGTCCGTGCTGTTGGAGTCGACCACGTACACTTCACCGGCTCCACGCAGCGATTCCAGGCAGCGGGGAAGATTTCTGGCTTCGTTACGCGTGGGAATAATGACAGTCACCGGCAGGTACACGGCTGCTGGTCTCGGCCGCGACTGCCGGAGTTCTTCAAGGACTTGCATCAAGTTATGGAGATCGCTGAGAAATACTAACGTCCATGCCTGTGCAACAGGCAGTAACTTTGTTGGCGACAAAGCGTGTTAGTATCCGGCGAGTTTCCGTCCTTATATGGCCACGCGCTCCATTCCGAGCTTGAAAGATGAGGTGCGGCAATTCTGGAATTCTGATCCCTGCGGTACCCGCTATCTGGAAGGAGAGAATGAATTCGAAGCTCACGCCCGCGCACGCAATGACCTTGAGCCTCACATTCCGGAGTTCGCGCAGTTCGCTTCCGCGGCCGGCCTCAGAGTGCTGGAGATCGGCGTTGGAATGGGAGCCGACTATCTCGAATGGCTGAAAGCGGGAGCACTAGCCACGGGCGTGGATATATCCCCCGCATCTTTGGCGAAGGCTCGTCGCCGATGTGAACGGGCGGGTTTTCACCCGGATCTGCGCCTTGCCGACGCGGAGCACTTACCGTTCCCGGCCAACACCTTCGATATTGTGTACTCCTACGGCGTGATGCACCACAGTCCGGAGACGCAACAGTGCCTGAGCGAGGCATATCGTTTGCTCAAGCCCGGAGGAACTGCGCGGATCATGTTGTACCACCATCCCTCGCTGACCGGTGCCATGCTATGGTTACGCTACGGAGTGCTCGGCGGCAAATCGCTGAGGAGGGCAGTCTACGACCACCTGGAAAGCCCCGGAACCAAGAGTTACACAAAAGCAGAAGTGCGCACGATGATGGCTGGTTTCGAGGATATCCGAATCAAGCAAGTCTTCAGTCCCGGAGACCTGCTGCTCAACCTGCCGTCCTACCGATTCCAATCATGGCCCTATCGCCTAGGCTGGAAACTCTATCCGCGATTCTTGATTAGAAAACTTGCCCGACGCTGGGGATTGTTTCTGCTGATCTCTGCCAGGAAACCCATGCCCCTTCTTTACGCTATTATGCCCTGAGGGCATTCTCCTCACACCAGCGCTGCAACACATAAAGCGACCACACCCGTGACCATGAGGTCCGTCTCTGCTGGAAGTCTCCCCAGACCTGCATAACAACTTCAGGCCTCAACACCGACGCCAGTGGGCCGTCTGCCACTCTCCGCAGCGACTGCTCGACTTCGGCCTGCAGCTCGCCTCGCAGCCAGTGCTCGAAGGGAAGAGTAAATCCGCGCTTCCGGCGACGCACAATTCGGTCTGGCAAGGCGCCGCTCAGGGATCCCACCAGCAGCGGCTTGGGAGTGTTGTCATCCAGCTTCCATGCGCCGGGCACGGCGAGCAGCCGCTCTGCAAGCCGATGATCGATGAGTGGAACTCGTAACTCGAGCCCGTGGGCCATGCTCATCACATCCGAGTCCCGCAGCAGGGTGTTCAGCATGTAGCATCGCGATTCCAGATAAGAAACTCGATTCACGGGATCGAGAGTCCGTGTTCGATCAAGGCTCTCCCGCAACGGACGATTCGCCTGTCCAATTCTTCCCTCCTCAATCGCCATCATCAGTGCTTCGACCTGCTTGCGTGTAAACAGCATCCGCGAAAGAAAATATGGATGGAGCAGGTTGCCGTCTCGCACGAGCTCGGTAAGCTTCCGGCCCTGGTCCGTCTCCGATAAGAACATGGCGAAACCCGCCGCCAGCGGTCCCCGCAACGCCGATGGCACACGTCCCCAAACCCGAGCAAAGCGTTCCATGCGGGGAACGCTCTTAAAAGTCGCGTACCCGGCGAACACTTCGTCACCTCCCAGGCCAGATAGCGCGACCTTGATCCCTGCAGCGCGCGTTTGTCTGGAAATCAGATAGGTATTGATGCCATCGATTGTGGGCTGATCCATCGCGTGCAGCGCAGGGAGAACGGCCTCCAGAACGTCATGTTGTGAGACCAGTATTTCCTGGTGCTCGGTTCCAAAAGCATGTGCGACCGCGCGGGAGTACTCAGCCTCGCTGTAGTCAGCTTCGCGAAATACGATTGAAAAAGTCTTTGGGCGGATTCCATTGCGCGCGAGTATCCCGACGATGCTGCTCGAGTCGATTCCACCGGAAAGAAACACCCCCACTGGTACGTCGCTGACCATCTGCATGCGAACTGCTTCGTCCAGCAGCGAGCTTACTTCTTCTTGAAAATTCTGCCGGGCGTCAATCTCACCTGCGGGATGTGAGTCGGCAGATGTCGGATCAACTAAGTCCCAGTAACACGTTCCCTGCACACCCTCCGTTTGCCACGTCAGGTAGTGCCCGGCCCTTAACGCCGAGATTCCTTCGATCATCGTGCCTGGGTCACACAGCGATCCAAACGACAAGTAATTAATAAGTCCGATGGGATCGAGCCGGCGCGGAACCAGGCCTGTGCCGAGCAGAGTTCGTATCTCAGAAGCAAACAGAAAGTATTCACCGCTCGCGCAGTAATACATTGGCTTGATGCCCATCGGGTCGCGGGCAAGAAACAGCCGATGGCGTTGCGCATCCCAGATTCCGAAGGCAAACATCCCGCGTAGTTCTTCTAGACAGCGTTCGCCCCAGCAGGCATAAGCTTTCAGCAGCACTTCTGTATCTGAATGGCTGCAGAACCGCATGCCCTTTCGTTCCAGTCTTTCGCGAATTTCGTGGAAGTTGTATATCTCGCCGTTGTAGGCAATCCAGTTGCCGGTCTCACGATCCTGCATCGGCTGATGGCCAAGCGGCGAAAGATCAAGAATGGCGAGCCGGCGGTTGCCGAGGCCGATTTCGAGAGGCTCCGGGGCAGTCTCGCGAAGGATCACCGTGCCGGAATCATCCGGTCCGCGATGCGCGAGCGTACTTGTAGCGCTTTCGAGCAGTCCGGATGGAAGAGACGCGTTCCGCGCTACAACGCCGAAAATTCCGCACATGAATACTGACCAGAGTAGCGGGAGCGCTGAAGGTGATCAACAATTGAGACTGTGTGGGGCGGGCGCCCTCGCCCGCCAGCAGTTTTGCTGATGTGGCAGGCAGCGCAGGAAAAGTTGATTGACGAAATCACCGCTCGGGACCTTCCAGAAATTTTTCAGCTTCCAAAGCTGCCATGCAGCCTGTGCCGGCGGCAGTAATCGCCTGACGATAGCGCCGATCTTGGACATCGCCGCAGGCGTAGACGCCGGGTACGCGCGTCAATACATAGTTTGTAGTGACAAGGTAGCCATCGTCGTCCGTGTCGAGTTGGCCCTCGAACATTCGGGCATTGGGAATGTGCCCAATACCCAGAAACATCGCGCTCGTGGGAAAGTCCCACACCTTCTCAGTCTTCGTATTGCGCAGCTTAAGTCCGGTCACCTCCTGCTTTGCCGGATCATAAACGTCTTCAACAACCGTATCGGTGAGGAATGCGATCTTTCCATGCTTCCGAGCGCGGTCCAGCATGATTTTTGAAGCCCGGAACTCGTCGCGACGGTGGATCAACGTCACCTTGGTAGCAAAGCGCGTGAGGAATAGAGCTTCTTCCATAGCGGAATCCCCGCCGCCAATGACCGTGATTTCCTTGCCCGAAAAGAAAAAGCCGTCGCAGGTGGCGCATGAAGAAACGCCGCGCCCGATGAGTGCCTGTTCGCTTGCAAGCCCTAGCCAACGTGCCGAAGCGCCACTGGCAATGATGAGCGTTCGGGTGTGAATTGTGTCTTTGCCTACATGCACCCTGAACGGTCGAACGCTGAGATCAACACGATCCACATGGCCAAGCTGATATTGCGCGCCGAAGCGGCCGGCCTGCTTACGCATATTCTCAATGAGCTCGGGCCCCTGAATTCCCTCAGGAAAGCCAGGAAAATTCTCGACCAGAGTCGTGAGCGACAGCTGGCCCCCAGGCTCATGGCCCTCGAGCACCAGTGGCTTTAGGTTGGCGCGCGCGGTGTAAAGCGCGGCTGTGTGACCTGCGCACCCCGAACCAATGATCACAACGTTGCGAATGTCATCCATATTTATGAGTTTAGATTTAGTGCCAGATGAATAAGTTTCAGGCTGAGCGTCATTTCCACTCGTGCTCGCGCCTCTTGGCAGTCGGCTCAGTCTTAGGTTTAGCCGTGGGCGCACTGCGGAGGCGTGTCAGTTCCTCCGGCACAATAGCCTTTGCGCCAAGAAGGCTGCGGTATTTCGTCACCACTGCCGACGCGCTTTGAAACAGAGGCTCGTACGCACTCTGGTCGGGTGGCGGACCCGCTTCTGTCGCCGAGCAACGAGCCAGCACTACTGACGATTTTCCAAACCTTTCGAGTTTGATGCGGCTGGCCGGAGTGCTTGTGCCCAGCATGGCCGAAGCCGTCGTCACGGCTGATGCGCTATCTTCGATTGAAACCTGCATCAGATCCTTCGGATCGCGCACCCGAAAAACGAGGGTCTCGACCATGTTCTTGGCATCAACGCTGAATGAGTACTGCACGGTGGAGAACAGGGCCTGCAACGAAAATTCCCGCCGGATGCGCACCCAGTCCGCTGTTTCCGTCCCACCAGACTTTTTCAGGCCGCTGCCCGGTTCAAGAAAGTTGGGACTCTGTTCAAGCGTCGTTCGGCCCCGGTCCACTTCGAAATCAGCGCGGAAGAGTGGCTCCTTTGGAACTCGCGCGAGGGCACTGGCGATCTCCTGCTTCTCCTGCTGAGCGGGCGTGCAAACATTGATTACATTGACCTTCACCTTCGGCTGGTTCGCCTGTTCTTGTTGCCCATGCGCGAAAGCAGCCGAGGCGATTAAGATCGCAAGCCTGAGTCGAAGCACGCAGGGATTTTAGCAGGAGAATACCGAGGTGGCTCAGGCCACGGTTCTGGAGTGTGGCGGGGAAGCGACCGCTCAACTCGGCGGTTATCCAAGCATTCCACACAGGAATCAATGTTAGTGAGCGCAGAGCAGGAAGGAGTTCATGGTGCGAGGTTGGACAACCTGACTCGAAATTGACTAGTCGCAAATCGGTGGTTCTGAGCGATGTGCGACCATTCAGACTGCTATAATCGACTGTTTTTCGGATCGATGCCATAGCTCTCTTTGTAATCTCTTAATCAACGCTGCACGAACTGAGAACCAGGTTTCACGCTGTTAATTTCGTTGAACCGGTTCCCGCTGCTCTGAAACGTTCTCGCGCGATGCAGATCTTTCATCGCAGTACGAACACAATTTCCCGGGCAACTATTTTTGGAGCAGTCTTTATTATTGCGATCCTGCTCTGGGGCTCAATTCAGTGGCAGCGTTCTCCCTATGTCACTTATGCCAAGGTGGCCAGACCACAACCGGTGCCGTTCAGCCATCAGCACCACGTGGCGGGGTTGGGAATCGACTGTCGCTATTGCCACACTTCGGTTGAGACCTCCAGCTTCGCAGGGATTCCGCCGACCAAGACCTGCATGAACTGCCATTCGCAAATCTGGAGTGGAGCCCCAATGTTGGAGCCGGTTCGCGAGAGTTTCCGCAGTGGCAAGTCTCTGGTATGGAACCGGGTGAACGATCTGCCGGATTTCGTTTATTTCAACCACAGTATTCACATCAATAAAGGAGTGGGGTGTGACACGTGCCACGGTCCGGTTGACCGTATGCCACTGATGTTCAACTACGCTTCGCTGCAGATGGAGTGGTGCCTGGATTGCCATCGTGCCCCGGAGAAGTATCTGCGCCCGCGCGAGCAGGTTTTCAATATGCGTTATGAGCAGCCTTCGAGTGACAAGCCTGCGACGCTTGACGGCAAACAGTACACGGATCAGCTTTCGTTAGGAACCGATCTAGTGCACAAATATAACTTGCGCAGCGTAGCTGATATCACTAGCTGCTCGACGTGTCATCGTTAGGGGAAGTGCTCCGAAGTACGGAAGCGGCACGTGAGCGCCGGAACAACGCAGAATGAGTAAAGACGGACAACACGTTTCGCACGAGCAGGTTTGCCCCGGCAAAAAAAGCAAGCTCGATCTCTCGTGTGCCCGCGGGCGCATCGAAGCTACTAAAGGCCCCGAATACTGGCGTAGCCTGGAAGAACTGGCGGGCAGCGAGGAATTTCGCGAAATGATGCACCGCGAATTTCCAAGAGGCGCTTCTGAGTGGCTGGATTCTGTCTCGCGGCGTGGATTCCTGAGGCTGATGGGGGCTTCGCTGGCGCTCGCGGGCATGAGCGCCTGCACCAAGCAGCCGCTCGAACCGATCGTTCCGTACGTGCGCCAGCCGGAAGAGGTGATTCCTGGGCGTCCGTTATTTTTTGCCACAGCTTTCAGCTTGAGCGGATATGCGAGCCCGCTGCTGGTTGAGAGTCATCTTTATCGACCGACAAAGATCGAAGGGAATCCCGAACATCCTGCAAGTCTCGGCGGCACTGATGTCTTCGCGCAGGCTTCGATTCTCGGGCTCTACGATCCTGATCGGTCGCAGACCATGACCTATCTCGGCGACGTGCGAACCTGGGGTGACTTTCTGAATGCGGTTCGCGGGCCGCTGAACATTCAAAAAGGATTGCAGGGTGCAGGAATTCGCATACTCACGCAGACAGTTTCCTCGCCAACGTTGAACGATCAGTTGCGGTCGATTCTTCAGCTCTATCAGCAAGCCAAGTGGCATGTGTATGAGCCGGTCAATCGCGACAACGTGTACGCGGGCGCGCAGATGGCTTTCGGCCAGCCAGTCGAGTCGATCTACAACTTCGACGCCGCAGACGTGATCCTCTCGCTGGACGCTGATTTTCTTTACGCGGGATTTCCTGGCTTCACGCGCTACGCACGTGATTTTGCGAAACGGCGCGATCCCGATTCGGGGAAGATGAGCCGATTGTACGTGGTCGAGAGCACGATGACGTCGACTGGAGCGAAGGCGGATCATCGGCTGCCGATGCGGGCAGGTCAAATCGAGGATCTTGCGCGGCTGCTTATGGCGTCACAGCCGGCCGGAGTTTCCCCTGCGCTCACGACGTTGGGTCCCGAGCAGATCAGGTTCGCGGCGGCGGTTGGAAGGGATCTGCTCGAACATCGGGGTTCGAGCGCGGTGATTGCCGGCGAACACCAATCTCCAGCCGTGCATGCGCTTGCCCACGCGATCAATCAAACGTTAGGCAACGTCGGCAAGACCGTCTTCTACACCGATCCGGTCAACGCGAATCCGGTCGATCAAACCGAATCGCTGAGAGAACTCGTCGCTGACATGCGCGCGGGCAAAGTCGATGTCCTGCTGATCGCCGGCGGAAATCCAGCGTACGATGCGCCTGCTGATTTCGGTTTTGCGGACGCCCTCAAGAACACAAACATTCCGCTGCGGGTTCATCTGGGGCTGGATCAGGACGAAACTGCCGACCTGTGCCAGTGGCATGTGAATCAGACGCACTATCTCGAAGAGTGGAGTGACGCTCGCGCTTATGACGGGACTGCGAGCATCGTGCAGCCGCTGATTGCGCCGCTCTACGGAGGCAAGAGCGCTCACGAACTGCTCGCTTTGCTGGCCGGGCAATCGGAGGCGAGTGGCTACGAAATCGTCCAGGGCTATTGGAAGAAACAGCATGCTGGCTCCGACTTCGACACTTTCTGGCGCAAGTCGCTGCACGACGGCTGGATTGAAAGGACGACATTCGAACCAAAACAGGTTTCCATCAAAGGCGCGAATTTCCCATCTTCTCCCGCGATTGATCAAAACGCCCTCGAGCTGAACTTCCGCCGTGATCCATCTATTTATGACGGGCGCTTCGCCAACAACGGCTGGCTGCAGGAACTCCCCAAACCGATGACGAAGATCACCTGGGACAATCCTGTGCTCATCAGCCCGGCAACGGCCGAGCGCCTGCAGCTTTCGAAGTTGGACAGAGTGGAACTGGAGCTGAATGGCAAGCGCGTGGAGGGGGCTGTCTGGCCGCAGGCGGGCCAGCCTGATAATTCCATCACGGTTTACCTCGGTTATGGCCGCCGCCGCGCCGGTCGTGCCGGCACCGGAGCCGGCTTCGACATGTACCAGTTGCGCTACAACGCGATGCCCTGGATTGCCTCGGCTGTGCAGATCCACAAGACCGGCGGCAGTTACCTGCTTGCCTCGACGCAAGGCAACCAGACGATGGAAACGCCGAACCACGAGCAGCGTCCCTTGGTACGTTCGGCCACTCTGGATGATTACCGCAACGAACCGAATTTCGCGCAGGAAGAGCAGCCACCGAAAGAGTTAACGCTTTACCCCGGTTACGACTATCAACGGCAGACCTACGCCTGGGGCATGGCGATCGACATGAACCGGTGCGTAGGCTGCAACAACTGCATCATCGCGTGCCAGTCGGAGAACAACATTCCGATCGTCGGCAAAGAGCAGGTGAATCTTGGACGGCACATGCACTGGCTGCGCGTGGATGCTTACTACCAGGGCGACCGCGCCAATCCCAGAGCGTACTTCCAGCCCGTGCCCTGCATGCACTGCGAGAATGCGCCGTGTGAACTTGTGTGCCCCGTGGGTGCGACCGTGCACAGCACCGAGGGCCTGAATGACATGGTTTACAACCGGTGCGTGGGCACTCGCTACTGCTCGAATAACTGTCCGTATAAGGTGCGCCGCTTCAATTTCCTGCTGTTTCAGGACTGGGACACTCCGCAATACAAGATGATGCGCAACCCCGACGTGAGCGTGCGCAGCCGCGGGGTGATGGAGAAGTGCACTTACTGCGTGCAGCGCATCAACGAGCACCGCATCGACGCCGAGCGCGAGAACCGGCTGATCCGCGATGGCGAACTGCAGACTGCCTGCCAGCAGTCGTGCCCGGCCAACGCGATCATTTTCGGCAACATCAACGATCCGAAGAGCGCGGTTTCACAGCTCAAAGCCAAATCCCGCAACTACGGATTGCTGGCAGATCTGAATACGAGGCCGCGGACTACATACCTGGCAGAAATTCGTAATCCGAATCCAGAATTGGAGGGCTGAAGTCTTCTTTACTCCGTAGTCTTATCATCCTGAGCGGACTTCCAGTCCGCGAAGGATCTATGCATTTCAAGCTAAGTCATGGACGAGCCAACCACACCAGCTCCCGTAATCGAACCTGGGTACACATTCGGCACAGTCACGGACAAGATCAGCTCGATTGTGCTGACACGGCCGACGTCGAATGGCTGGCTGCTGGGGTTTGGGGTCGCGTTTCTTGTCAGCATGGGCCTGCTCTATGCCGTCGGCTACCTGTTTCTGCGGGGCGTCGGCATCTGGGGCGTGAACATTCCCGTTGGCTGGGGATTTGCCATTGTCAATTTCGTCTGGTGGATTGGAATCGGACACGCGGGAACTCTGATCTCCGCCATTCTGCTTCTGCTGCGGCAGTCATGGCGCAACTCGATCAACCGCTTTGCGGAGGCGATGACATTATTTGCCGTGGCCTGCGCCGGGATGTTTCCCATTCTTCATCTTGGCCGGCCGTGGCTCGCGTACTGGTTGTTTCCTTATCCCAACACGATGCGGGTCTGGCCACAGTTCCGCAGCCCGCTGGTGTGGGACGTGTTTGCGGTGTCGACCTACGGCACCATCTCACTGCTGTTCTGGTATGTAGGCCTGATCCCCGATCTGGCAACGCTGCGTGACCGCTCGGAAAACCGCGGCGCGCAAATCATCTATGGCATGCTGGCGATGGGATGGCGCGGATCGGCGCGGCACTGGGCACGCTACGAAACCGCTTACTTATTGCTGGCAGGACTGGCAACACCGCTGGTGCTCTCGGTGCATACGGTGGTGAGCTTCGATTTTGCGATCTCCATTCTGCCCGGCTGGCATACGACCATCTTTCCCCCGTATTTCGTGGCGGGTGCTATTTATTCCGGCTTCGCGATGGTGTTGATGCTGGCAATCCCCATCCGGAAATTTTATGGCCTGGAAGACTTCATCACCGACCGGCATCTCAACAACTCGGCCAAGGTAATGCTCGCCACTGGGTTGATCGTCGCCTACGGCTATGGCATGGAAGCATTCATGGGCTGGTACAGCGGGAACCGCTACGATTCATTCCTGCTGTGGAACCGGCTGCACGGGCCTTATGCGTTCTTCTACTACCTGCTGTTGATTTCTAATCTGGCGATTCCCCAGGTGTTGTGGATACGGAAACTGCGTACCAGCCCGTTTTGGCTGTTCCTCATCTCGGGCGTGATTCTCGTCGGCATGTGGCTGGAGCGATTCATCATCGTTGTGGTCAGCCTGCATCGCGACTTCCTCACGTCGTCGTGGGGGATGTACTACCCGACGCGCTGGGACTGGATGACGTACGTGGGAACCATCGGCTTTTTCCTTGCCTGCATGTTCCTGTTCCTGCGGCTGCTGCCGATGATCTCGATTTTCGAGATGCGCACGCTCTTGCCTGAAGCGGAGGTGAAGGCCGAGTGAAGCGCACCTCGATTTACGGCATGATGGCCGAGTTTGATACGCCTGGCGACCTGGTCAGCGCCGCGCGCCGTACTTACGAAGCGGGCTACAAGAAGATCGACGCCTACACGCCATTTCCAATTGAAGAACTCAGCGAGGCGATCGGTTTTCATCGCAACAGCGTTCCGCTGGTGGTGCTCATCGGAGGAATTCTCGGCGGCTGCTCCGGGTTCGGATTGCAGTATTGGATTCACGTCATCAACTATCCGATCAATGTGGGCGGACGGCCGCTGAATTCCTGGCCTGCGTTCATCGTGGTCACGTTCGAAATGACGATTCTTTTTGCCGGTATTTTCGCTGTGCTTGGGATGCTGGCGCTGAATGGGCTGCCGATGCCGTATCACCCGGTGTTCAACGTGCCGCGATTCGCCTTCGCCAGCAAAGATCGATTCTTTCTGATTATTTTTTCTTCTGATCCCAAGTACGACGCGGCGAGCACCCGCCGTTTTCTGGAAAGCCTGGCCCCACGTTCCATCGCGGAGGTGCCCAGTTAAGGCGAGAACCACACTTGAATTTTTGGGTCTGCAGGCTGCGGGAATAATCCCAAAACCAGCTCCGCAGGAGCGGAATACATTAGCCCAGGGCGTCAGCCCTGGGTCAGCGAGCATGATGACTCCGCCCCGCATGGGCGCCACGCACCTGTGTACAAAGACGGGCACCACTCGCGCATATGTTCTACACCCGTTTGCAATCTGCCTGCTCGTCCCAGTCGTGCTTCTCGCCGCCTGCCGCCAGGACATGCACGACCAACCCCGTTTCAAGCCGCTGCGGCAGAGCGATTTCTTCGCCGATCTCCGCTCCGCACGCCTTCCCGTGCAAGGCACCGTAGCTCGCGGACAGCTGCACGAGGACTCGTACTTTTACACCGGCAAGCTCGGCAACAATCCGGGCGACTACATGCCGTTCCCGGTGACTGAAGAAGTGCTCGCGCGCGGGCAACAACGTTTCAACATCTACTGCGCTCCCTGCCATTCGCGCCTCGGCGATGGCAACGGCATGATCCCGCAGCGCGGCTTCCGTCATCCGCCCTCGTACCACGACGAACGCCTGCGCAAAGCTCCGCTGGGATATTTCTTCGACGTGATGACCAACGGCTTCGGCGCCATGCCTGACTACGCCTCGCAGATTCCGGTTCGCGACCGCTGGTGCATCGTTGCGTATATTCGCGCTCTGCAGTTAAGTCAGGGCGCGACGGCCGCTGATGTTCCGCCCGGACAGAAGGTTCCTTCAGAGCCCCCGGTTTTTGGCGAGCCTGGCTCAGGCGCAACTCCTACACCCACGATTGACGGAGAGCAGCGATGAGCGCTGCGCGGGTAAATAATCTCGACTTGATGGCGCCGCCGGTCGTCAAAGTTATCCAGCGACGCATGGTGATCCTGGGTGGGGTTGCGAGCGTCATCGTGATCGTCGGCGCATTCATACAACCGGCAGTTTTCTTCCGCGCCTACCTCATCAATTTCATGGACTGGCTGGGGATCTGCCTCGGGTCGATGGCGATCCTGATGCTTCGTCATCTCACCAAGGGCGGTTGGGGCATGATCATCCGCCGCATTCTGGGTGCGGCGATGCGGACTTTGCCGCTTTTGGCGCTTCTGTTCATCCCCATCCTGTTTGCGCTGCCGAGGCTGTATCCGTGGGCGCGGCCCCTGGAATCGATCGCAGACAACCATCTTCAGGAGCACTTGCGCGATATCACACGCTCGTATCTTTCGCTGCACGGATTCATCCTCCGCGCTGTGCTCTACTTCGCAGTGTGGGGCGCGCTGGTTTTTCTGCTCACCAAATGGTCGTACGAGCAGGATCGCCCACCGCTCCGTGACAACAGCTCACGCTTCAAAGTCCTGAGCGGGCCCGGCATCATTCTCTACGCATTCACTATTTCGTTCGCCGCGATCGACTGGACGATGTCCCTCGATCCCAGTTGGATTTCGACCATCTACCCGCTGATCATTCTCATTGGCGAGCTGTTGTCAGCGCTGTGCTTCGCAGTGCTCGTCGAGCGAATTCTGGCAGACTACAAGCCGATGTCAGAGCTGCTCAAGCCGGAATACGTTCATGACCACGGCAAATTTATGCTCACCTTCATCATGGTGTGGGCTTATTTCTCGTTTTCACAATGGCTGATCATCTGGGCGGGGAATTTGCCGGAAGAGATCACCTGGTACATGAAGCGACTGAATGGCGGCTGGGGATTCGTCGGGCTTGCGCTCGTGCTATTCCATTTCACGGTTCCCTTTGTGCTCTTGCTGTCGCGACCGTTTAAGCGTGACGTCACGCGGCTCGTCTGGCTTGCGGTGTGGCTCCTGATCATGCATTACGTCGACCTGTTCTGGATCGTTGAGCCGAATTTTTCTGCGAACTTTACGGTCACTTGGGCGGATGTATCGGTTCCGCTTGCCATGGGAGGTTTGTGGCTGGCGTACTTCTGCCGCAACCTCAGCTCGATTCCGCTAGTGCCCGCGTATGACGTGTTTGCGACCGAGGTGCTGGAACCGGTGCACGAGTGAGATATGCCTGACGAGATAAACATGCACGAACAGCACAAGGAGCAGGAGTTCGAGCGCAGCGACTTGAGCCCGGGTGCGATCATCGCCTTTCTGATCGGGCTGGCTGTGTTCGGCGTGCTGGTGCACTTCGTGATTGCAGGCATGCTGCGCTACATGGATCGCACGGAGCAGATGCGGCAAACGCGGCTGGGACCAACGATGCCTTCGCTGCGTCCGGCTCAGCCGGATACGCGCTCGGTGAAGCCGCAGGACATCAATCAATTTCCTGAGCCACGGCTGGAAGGAAATGAACGAATTGAGATCAATTCCTTCCGGCTCAATGAAGACAAACTACTGAACAGTTATGGCTACGTGGATCAACAACGTGGGGTAGTGCGCATTCCAATCGATCGCGCGATGCAGTTGATCGCGCACCGCGGATTGCCGACCCGTCCGCAGGCGGGAAGTGTTCCGCCTTCTCCCGTGAACCTGGGCCGTCAGGCGGCGCAGCGCTCGGATACGAGCCAAAGACAGAAGAAGCAATGAATACGCAGGGGCGGACGCCCTCGTCCGCCGTACACAAAATGAAAAATGGAGCAAGTCGTCGAATGATGGAATGTTGTCCCAGGACTCAGGGCGAGCACTTTGAAGGAAGCTCCTCCGAACCAGCCCCGAAGGGGCGAGATAGGACAGCCCAGCGCGTAAGCCCTGGGTCAGCGCAGACCCGAACTACGCCCCGCATGGGCGGCGCGTCTGTCCGAGGCGCCTCCTGTCCCTTCCACACCTCGCATGCCCGCAAGAGATTCGCAATTCTCGACCACGTTCTCGCCATCGCCCTCATTCTTTGTTGCACATCCATCTGCGCCCTCTCTCAAGCCATGTCCAAGGGCATCATGTCCCCACCTGCAAACGTGCGCCCACCGGGCCTGAAGAACGTCGCGATCGAACAACGCCTGAACGAACAGATCCCACCGCAACTGGTCTTTCGCGATGAAACAGGGAAGACGGTCCGACTGGAAGATTATTTCGGAAAAAGGCCGATGATCCTCAACCTGGTCTACTACCAGTGTCCGATGTTGTGCGGGGAAGTGCTCAGCGGACTCGAAAGCGCGCTGCGCGTGCTGAAATTTGATATTGGCGAAGAGTTTGATGTGCTCACCATCAGCTTTGACCCGCGAGAAACTCCGGAAATGGCCAGCGCCAAAAAAGCCGAGTTCCTGAAGCGTTACAAACGTCCCAGAGCGGAGCAGGGCTGGCACTTCCTTACAGGGCCGCAGGAATCGATTGCTGCGCTTACCAAGGCCGCAGGATTTCAATACGAGTACATCGAGAAAACAGGCCAGTTCGCCCACGCCACTGCCATCATGATTCTGACTCCGGACGGACGCATTTCTCAGTACTACTACGGCGTGGAGTTCGCGCCGAAGGACCTGCGCCTCGGATTAGTTCAGGCCTCGGACAATAAGATCGGAACGCTTGTGGATCAGGTGCTGCTGTATTGCTACCACTACGATCCCGCAACCGGGAAATACAGCGCGATCATCACGAGGATCGTTCGCCTTTCGGCGATTGCGACCATTCTCACGTTAGGCGTGATGTTCGTCGCACTGAGTCGCAGGCGAACAACAACATGAAACATTGAGGAGCTAACAGCTAAGAGCTAGCGACTAGCATGTTCGACAACTTTCCACTCTGGCCCGTAAGGGCATCGACCACAGCCGGAAGCGTAGACGCGCTCTACATCTTTCTGGTGCTGTTGTCGGCGTTCATGAGCGTCGCTATTTTCATCATGATCACGATCTTCGCCCTGCGCTACCGGCGGCGCGCCGGGCGCGAGGCAGAGCAGATCGACGGCTCGAATGTGCTGGAATTTACCTGGTCGATCGTTCCGCTCGCCATCTTCATGGTGATTTTTGTCTGGGGGGCACGCATCTTTTTTCTGGAGCGTACGCCGCCTCGAGGCGCAGCAGAGATTTATGTGGTGGCAAAGCAATGGATGTGGAAGCTGCAGCACGAAGAGGGCCAGCGCGAGATCAACGAACTGCACGTGCCAGTCGGGCGCGACGTGAGAATGATCATGACCTCGCAGGATGTGATTCACAGCTTCTACGTACCCGCATTCCGCATCAAGCAGGATGTCATTCCCGGCCGCTACACCACAGCCTGGTTTCGCGCCACGCGGCCCGGCACGTATCACCTGTTCTGTGCCGAGTATTGCGGAACGCAGCACTCCGGGATGATCGGGCAGGTGGTGGTGATGGAACCGGCGCAATATCAGGCCTGGCTCACCGGCGGCGCCGCTTCCGGTTCGATGGCAGCGAACGGCCAGAGCATGTTCCTGCAGCTCGGCTGCAACACCTGCCATCGTTTCGATACTCAAGGGCGCGGCCCGGACCTGGTCGGCTTGTTTGGCAATAAAGTGCAACTTGAGGATGGGCGCACGATCGCAGCGGATGAAAATTACATTCGCGAATCGATCCTGAATCCCAGCGCGAAACTCGTCAGCGGATTCAAGCCCATCATGCCGGTGTTTCAAGGGTTAGTGAGCGAAGAGCAGCTAACCGCGCTCGTCGCTTACGTGAAGTCGCTTACGCCGCAGGCATCGGGAGCCGCGGGAAGTCCCAGTCTCATTTCTCCCGGCAAGCAGCCGCAGGAGCCGAAGGAATAGCATGGCAACCGCAGTTTCGATAGCCGCTGAACGCGAGCATTATCTGAATAAAGAGTACGGCATACGTTCGTGGCTGCTCACCACCGATCACAAGCGTATCGCCCTGCTGTACCTCGCCTCGATTACGTTCTTTTTCTTTATTGGAGGATTTTTTGCCCTGCTCATCCGGTTGGAACTGCTGACTCCTGCCGGTGATCTGGTTCAGGCCGATACCTATAACAAGCTGTTCACCATGCATGGCGTGATCATGGTCTTCTTCTTCCTGATTCCCGCCGTGCCGGCTGTGCTGGGAAATTTTCTGGTCCCACTGATGATTGGGGCACGGGATCTGGCCTTCCCGAAAATCAATCTGCTGAGCTGGTACTGCTATATTGCCGGCGGCATTCTCGTGCTGCACGCGATGTTGACCGGCGGCCTGGATACCGGCTGGACCTTCTACACGCCATTCAGCACGGCTTTCAGCAATACCGCCGTAGTGGAAGCAGGGCTGGGGGTTTTTATCAACGGATTCTCGTCCATTCTTACCGGCCTGAATTTTATTGTGACCATTCATCGCATGCGCGCACCCGGACTCACCTGGTCGCGCCTCCCGTTGTTCTTGTGGTCACACTATGCCACCAGCGTCATCATGCTGCTGGGAACTCCGGTCATCGCGATCACGCTGGTGCTGGTGGTTCTGGAGCGCGCCTTCCATCTGGGAATTTTCGATCCCACGCGCGGCGGCGATCCGTTGCTGTTTCAGCACCTGTTCTGGTTCTACTCGCATCCCGCGGTCTACATCATGATTCTGCCCTCGATGGGAGTAGTGAGCGAGATTGTGACCTGCTTTTCGCGCAAGCGAGTTTTCGGCTATTACTTCGTCGCCATGGCCAGCATCGGGATCGCAGTCATCGGCTTTTTCGTCTGGGCTCACCACATGTTCGTGGCCGGCATGTCGCTGTATGCGGCCCTGATTTTTTCCATTCTCAGTTACCTGGTTGCCGTACCTTCGGCGATCAAGGTTTTTAATTGGACGGCCACACTTTACAAAGGCTCCGTTTCATTTTCCACGCCCATGCTGTACGCCTTCGGCTTCATAGGCCTCTTCACTATGGGAGGATTGACCGGCCTGTTTCTCGCAGCTCTGGGAATCGATGTTCACGTCACTGACACGTACTTCGTGGTCGCTCACTTTCACTACATCATGGTGGGCGGTACGGTGATGGGATATCTTGGCGGCATGCACTACTGGTGGCCGAAGATCTCCGGCCGCTTATATCCGGAATCCTGGGGACGTTTGGCGGCGCTGATTGTTTTTCTCGGCTTCAATCTCACGTTCTTCCCGCAATTCATTCTCGGTTATCTGGGCATGCCGCGCCGGTACTGGCAGTATCCGCCTGAGTTCCAGGTGCTCAACGTGCTTTCAACCGCAGGCTCTACCATCCTCGCTGTTGGATATCTGCTGCCCATGGTCTATTTTTTGTGGTCGATGCGGTACGGCAAACTGGCGGATGACAACCCCTGGAACGCCGCCGGCCTTGAATGGAAGACGACTTCCCCGCCGCCGACTTTCAATTTCGAAGAAACTCCCGTCGTGACCTGGGAAGCCTATAACTACAACGAACTGCCCGCTCTCGAGGAGGTCCGCGTTGAGCGATAGCCCGGCTCCGTTGGCTCTCGAGCACACTCCCGGCCTGCAGCATCACTTCGCCGACATGGAGCAGCAGAGGAATGCTTCATCTCTGGGGATGTGGATTTTTCTGGGCACCGAGATCATGTTCTTCGGCGGCATGTTCCTCGCCTATCTCGTGTATCGCATGTGGTATTTCAACGAATTCGCCGCCGGAAGTCGCACCTTGAATCTTCCCATCGGCGCAGTAAATACAGCTGTGCTCATCTGCAGCAGCCTCACTGTCGCGCTCTCGGTCCGTGCGGCGCAGCTTGGAAAACGCATGCTGCTAGTGACTCTGCTCGTGCTTACGATCCTGTTTGGACTCGTTTTTCTCGGAGTCAAGGCTTACGAGTGGAATGAGAAATTCACAGAGCACCACGTACCTGGATATTCATTTCACTTCAAGCAGGAGAGCACTGAGAAGCCAGTTGATCAGGGCCGCGCACAAATTTTCTTTTCTCTCTACTTCGCGATGACCGGTATGCACGCGCTGCACATGATCATCGGCGTCGGGATTTTTGGCGTGATCACCTGGATGGCCTGGCGCGGCCGCTTCACTCCTGAATATCACACTCCAGTGGAAATCGCCGGTTTGTATTGGCACTTCGTGGATATCGTGTGGATTTATCTTTTTCCGCTTCTTTACCTGATCGATCGCAGGCCGCACGGATAGCAAAATGTCAGAACACATACTCTCGAGCAAGCTCTACTGGACGATCTGGGCGGTCCTGATCTGCCTCACCGGCATTACGGCGTGGGTCTCGACTGTAGACCTCGGCCCCCTGAACACGGTCGTCGCCCTGCTGATCGCCAGCGGCAAGGCGCTGCTGGTCGTGCTCATCTTCATGCACGTGAAGTACACCAGCGAGAAGCTGACCCGGGTAGTCATCATTTCCGCATTGTTCTGGCTGCTCATTCTGCTGGGACTGAGTCTGACCGACTACTTCATTCGCCGCCCCGGACTTGCTGGCGGGGCGTAGTAGCGCGAGCTTGCCAGTGAGGCTCGTCCAAACAGCGCCTCAGTACTTGTAGAATCCTCGGCCAGCCTTCTTCCCCAGCCAGCCGGCGTCCACCATCTTGACCAGCAGTGGACAGGGCCGATACTTGGGATCGCCCAGACCTTCCTGCAGGACGCGCATGATGTCGAGGCACACATCGAGGCCGATGAAGTCTGCCAGCGTGAGCGGACCCATGGGATGCGCCATCCCGAGCTTGAAGACTTCGTCGACGGCATCGGGCGTGGCGACTCCTTCCATTACGGCGTATATAGCCTCGTTCAGCAATGGCATGAGCACGCGATTGGAGACGAAGCCTGGTGCGTCATTCACCTCGACCGGAGCCTTTCCTAACTGCACCGCCAGGTCGCGAACGGAAGTGAGGGTCTCATCTGATGTTGCCAGTCCGCGAATCACCTCGACCAGCTTCATTACAGGTACGGGATTGAAAAAGTGCATGCCGATGACTTGTTCCGGCCGCTTAGTCATTGCTGCCAGCTTTGTTATTGAAATCGAGGATGTATTTGATGCCAGAATTACCTCTGGGCGGCAGATGCGATCGAGATCCCGGAAAAGCTCGGATTTGATTTCGAATTTTTCTGTCGCCGCCTCGATAAGGAAATCGCATTCCGCCAATTTTGAGCGGTCCAACGTGGGCACGATTCTCTCGAGTGCTGCGGCTTTGTCGGCGGCAGTGATTTTGTTCTTCGCAACCTCGCGCTCAAGGTTGCTGTCCATGGTGTGAAGTGCCCGATCGAGGAATCGCTGCCCCACGTCGCATAGCATCACTTTGAAGCCGCTACGGGCGAAGACGTGGGCTATCCCGTTACCCATCGTCCCTGCGCCTAGTACTCCGACACTTTCGATTTTCATACGCTTTCTCCGGGAGGCAAAACTGAAAGCCACAATGCCCGCAACTTATTCTTAGCTAGATATTTAAGCTTGGCTTAAGCTTCACAAAATATGAGCGCGCCAAGCAGCAAACTAACCGTAACAATGCATCCCACTTCACAGCAACCGGGAAAGTCAGCGACAGCAGACGGGCGCAATAAGCGACCGTCAGAGGGCTAACCATGATACCCGGTGGAGGAAAAATCATGCGAACTATGAGAATGGCAGCACTGGTGGTGATCATGACGCTGGCTTTCAGCAGCTTGGGGATGGCTCGTGACCACGATGACGATGATCATTGGCGTCGCGACCGTCACCACGATCACGATAAGGACAGGGACCATGATCGCCGGCGGGATCACGAACGCCACGAGCAGTGGGAACGTGAGCACCATGGCTGGTGGCACAGGGATCATGATCGCGACGATTGGCGTTGGCGTGATCGCGACCACGGCTACTACAATCGCGGCGGGTCAGGTTACCCCGGTGGCTGGTACGGTTATCCCAGCGGCAGTTACGGCGGCTACGGATACCCTAGTGGCGGCTACGGCGGCTATGGATATCCAAGCGGCGGTTACCACGGAAATAATGGCTACAGCATCGGATACCAGGATGGTGTCTACCAGGCCCGCAAGGACATGGCCGAGCATAAGCCGTTTAACCCCTACCCGCGCGGCGACAGTCGCGGGACCCATGGGTACTCGGGATATGGCGATATCAATGCCTATCGGTCGCAGTACACCAGCGGCTACCGCTCTGGATATGAATCCAATTTCCGCGGCGGATATCGCGGATGGGGCTTCTAATATCAAGACTTGATTTGGATATGGGCCGCCGGTTGCTCCGGCGGCTTTTTTTAACCGCGAGGCTCTTCGCGCGCAAGTTCTTTTCCGCTGCAAACTTTTTCTCTTAACATCTCCACTGGCCAGGCCCGAATTCACGAGATTTTAACCACTCTGAAACATCACTGAAACCAAGCCAACTTAGCGTCTCTTCAGCACCAGCTACCCTCAACCCTAACCCGTCCCCCAACCTTAAACACAAGATGAAAGGAGTTTGCATGCGCACTGTTCGACATCTTTTTTTCAGCATGGTTTTCGTGCTGACCGTGACATTGGTTTTTGGGCAAAGCGGTATTGGTCCAATCACATCTAGAGTTCCCCGCGCCAGAAAGCGCATTGCGCATCCACCTACGCTGGTGGCGCCGCAATTCCGTCTGCGAGAAGTGGTGCAGGGTTCCGACTCATTGGAGAATCCGTCCGGGGTCATCACGAATTACGGGTTCTTGAATGATTTCCCCGTTCCGGAACCGGTCGAGCGCACCAAGACGGAGCCCGACCAAAACCTCTATTTGATCTTTGACAGCAATCCCGGCGGCCCTGCATCGGGCTACGATTATGGGCGGCATTTCATCTTCCAGGGACATGAAAACGGTGGCGATCTGGCCTATATCACTCGCGTCAATCTGGACGTGACCGACCCAGCGCACAGAATTACGCTGCTGACTCCTCTGGGCGAAGATGGCCTTACACACTTCAACTCCATCGACGGCTCGACTTACGACCCTTTCAGTAAAACGCTGCTTTTCACTCAGGAAGCAGGGTCAAATGGCGGTGTCATTCAGGTGACCCCAGGTTGGCCTCCAGTGGTAACGACGCTGGACGGAGTCTTCGGCAAGGCTGGTTATGAAGGAGTTCATCCGGACGATCAGGGGAACATCCTGATTATTGAAGATGCAGGCGGTGTTTCCGTGCCGGTCGATCCGGCTGATCCTAACAGTCCGAAAAATGCGCGCCAACCTAATTCCTTTGTCTACCGGCTCGTGCCATACGACAAGACGGATTTTTCCAAAGGCGGCAAGCTGCAAGCGCTCCAAGTGTCGATTGATGGCGTACCGATCACCTTCCACGCGGATGATCCGAATGGCGACATTTTCTCTCTGGCGCAACTGCAGTTGCACACGCCCGGCACTTCGTATCCGGTGCAGTGGATCACAGTGCATGACACGGCTGTCGACGGCACCGATTCCTTCGACGCCAATGCTGCCGCGAAGAGCGCCGGGGCGAGTCCATTCAAGCGTCCGGAGAATGCGCAGTTCCTGCCTGGCTCGAACTTCCAGACCTTCTTCTTCGACCCGACTGGTGATACTAGCGCCAATGCTGGCACACCTGATCTAGCCGCTCGCGGTTCGTGGGGATCGATCTTCCGGGTAGAGCTCAACTCCGACCGCGAAGCCGGGACGATCTCGATCTTCGTCCTGGGGGATGCCATCCACTCCTCATTTGACAACGTAACCTTCGCAGACGCGAACACATTGCTGGTTGCGGAAGACCGCGGAGACACCCTGCACAGTCAACTCGACAGATTGGATTCAGTTTGGGTTCTTCGAGTGGACGGCTCGCCCGCCTCTCGCTTCATAGCCCTCGGTCGCGACAAGCTGTCGGAACTTGACGTGTCGCTCGCCGGAACTCCTGGGTTTCAGAATGAAGGCGACAATGAGCCTACGGGGCTGCACGTCTCAGCAGGAGGCACGCTCGCGTCCCAGATAGCTGGGACGTTGGCCGATCTAAATCGGCCCCGCGCTTTTCTCACGCAGCAACATGGAAAAAATATTCTGTGGGAGATCGTGAAGAAAAAGAAACACGAAAAGTAGAATGGTATGAAAGCAGTCGGGCCCCGTTTCCGATTGGAGGCGGGCCGATTTTTCTGCAAGTAATGCTGCCCTATTCCCGCACCATGGTTTCGTCCATCGCGATTTTGGCCCCCTTTTGAACTTCGATGACGCGATGGACCTTCCGATATCCAGACATAGTGATGTCGACCACGTATGTGCCCGGATTGAGATAGAACTCAACCGGCGAAGGTTTGTCGACGATGCGGTTGTTAACCGCGATCTGAGCGCCCTTGGGTTGAGTCTTGACGCTGACGGCGACCATGCCGCTTGTGTCTCCACCGCCGAACAACTTCTTAAATTTGCCGCCAATCTTGATATCGTCAGTTGTGCCAAGAGCTTTCAATGTCGGCGAGAAGTGGAATGTCTGCGCTGATTGCAGCGTTGCCGTTGTGTTCTCCTCGAGATATCCCTGCTTTTTCAGCGTGAACGTGTGAGTGCCGGGCTTGTCCACGGAGAGCTGGACCGGAGTAACCCGCCCGGTGTCTTTGCCGTCCATGAAAAGGCTCGCACCTGCCGGTTCGCTGGACACAAGCGCCGTGGCGCTGACTTGTGCCAATTGCACGACTAGAAATGATTTGCTGTTCGAAGCTACTTCGATGGTTCGAGTTTCGGACGAATAGCCTGGCTTGCTGACCCGGACGGTGTGGGCGCCAGGCATCAGGCCGGTCATGTTGAACGGGGTCACCCAGCTGGCGTCGGTTTGGTCGTCAACATGGATCTCTGCGCCCTCTGGGGTGGAGTTCACAGTCAGCTGACCGGGCACAACCACAGGAGCGGCCGCAACCGCGGCCTTGCGTAGTTTGTATTTAGGCCTGACAGAAATCTGACGTGCGTCACCAGCAACAATATGTTCCGGCGCGGCGGCACGAAGGGCAGCGGTCCCCTTTGGCGTATTTGATGCTGCTGGCTCAACGGTTGCCGCGGAGTCGGGGGCCTTGCTTGTGGTTGGAACTGCTGACGAGCCTTCCTCGCCAGAGCTGTCGGAATGAATGCGGAGGGCGATGATGGTAATCACCAGCAGGATCAAGGCAGCTGCGCCTCCGATTGAATAGATAAAAAGCTTCGGCGGTGTCTTCTTAATCTCGGAAACTGCTTTTCTTGCAACCTGCCGAGGAGGAAGTTTAGGTTTTGCTGGCTCAATCTGCCGCAACGGAGCCACCGGTGTGGGATCAACCGGTTCGTGGGCCAGCGGGGGTGGGGCCACATACTCTTCTTTCAATGGAGGCAACTCAGTCACGTCCGAAAAACTCACATTTTTACCGGCAACTTTGCTGCCCTGAACCATAGTCGGATCGACCCGGAAGCTTGGAACCGCTTTTTCAGGTTCAACCACGGTGGCCGAGAGATGTGCTGCTGGCGCCGGGGGTGGCTCCGACTGACGTTTCGGCGCTCCAGTTGAATGCGCTGACGTCGCATTTGCGCTCGCCGTCCCAACTGCTGCTGCAGCCGACTTCTTCACCGGCAATGTGTCTGCATGCTCAGCTGCGGCGCCTTGTGACCCAGGTTCGGAAGATTTCTTTGCCGGGGACTTGGTCGCCGCTCCCGACTTGCAGTTCTCGAGGCCGTTGACCAACTCCTGGCCGTTCTGGTAACGCGCTTCCGGCGCCTTCGCCAGGGCTTTCATGATCACCTGGCTCAACGCCGGTTGGAGCTTCCGATTTAGCTGGTCGGGCGGTGGCGGCATCTGCTTCAGTATCTGTTGACTAACGCGATCGGCATCCTCCCCGGGAAATGCCTTCTGGTCGGTGACCATTTCATAGAGGATCGCGGCCAAGCTGAAAAGATTGGACCGAGCGTCGACAGGCTCTCCTCGTATTTGCTCCGGCGACATGTAATAGAGGACTTCAATCGGCTTTCCTGCGGCGTGCCAGCCAAACGCTCCCATGCTTGAGATCCCGAAGCTGAGAAGCTTTACGGTGCCGTCCCAGGCAACCATGATCTTCGCTGGCTCAAGGCTGTAATGCGCCACGTTGTGAGAGTGGGCATGATCCAGCCCCTGGCAAGCCTGGCGAGTGATGTCCTGCAAATCCCAGATCGAGAAGCCTTCTCTTCGCGCCAGCATGGTGGCAATGCTGTTTCCCTGCACGTACTCCATGGCAGCACAAAATTGGCCATCGATTTCTTCGGCGCCGAAAAGTTGAGCAATGTTGTGGCTGCCTAGCACCCTGATGCCGGCGGCCTCCTGCAGAATGCGTTGCACCAGCACTCCGGCCTGATCGCCGAGCAGGGGCAACTGCAAAGTTTTGAGAGCCACGGTCTGGCCGCTCTCCGGATCGGACACCTTGTAGACGGCCCCAGTCTCGGAACGTGTGATTTCGCTAAGAATCTCGAATCGACCGATTTTGTTGGACATTGTTCTAATAGCCTCGCCCCTGTAGGCAGCCGAGCGCGCTCTATTGGGGGAGAATCAGGGTAAGAATAGCCCGACACGAGATTGGTTGGGAGTTACCAAAGTACTGAAAAGAAAGGGTGCACGACCGGATGTCGAACGTGATTTGGGGCCGGTCCTGGGTGAAACACAAGACTTGACCGAAGTCCCAACATCAATGCGTTTCCGTCAGCCAGGCTTTCAGCAGATGACGGACCTTCGCACCTTCCACTCGACGCCTTACTGCGTCCATCAGCTGCGCGTGGGCGTGCGCACCTCTTCCCCGGAAACCTACCCAATAAGGAACATGGATCTCGCCCGCGATTGGCTGAGCGCTGATGCTGAGATTTCTTATCCGGAAAAACCCGGCGCTGAAGACGAGGCGCCGAACCTTCATTATTAACAGTTCTTTGGCTCGGGGCTCTTCCAACAGTGTCTCCGCGCAGTTACGCGATTCGCAGTAGACTACGTCGCGCTCGCTTGGCAGCTGCTCGAAATGATAAAGCTCGAGAACGCCGATGACTGCGTCCAGCCCGAAAATACGCTGGTCGCGATTTCCGCGATTCAATATCTCTACCTGAAAGAGCCGAAAGGGAATGTAGAAGTCGGCGATTGAACGCAGTGGTCCGAAAAGCGCGGTTTGTAGTGCGCTGAATGTACCTCGCGAAAACTCTCCTAGCGCCGCCTCGCGAGTTACATTTGGTCTCAAGCTGCGGATTCGAGCCATCCGGGATTACCGGAAGTAAATCCACAGCCCGATCACAGTCAAAAGCAGCGCCCAGCTAAACACCACGTTCAGTCTGTGTTCACGCGCAGTCTCCGCTGCTGGCTTGTACTGGGCACTTGGTGTGATGGGTACGAAGTCCATCTTCTCGTCCACGGTTGCAAAAGTGAGGCCTGCCAATTTCTTCCTTTCGGGAGCGAGCGTCATCAGGCTTACGACGATAAGCACGAGCGAGCAGACCACGAACATGAAAATGGCATAGTGCAGGAAATTCATGTCGACCAACCAGGCCAGAGTAGGACTTGGGGGATTACCACCTTTAGCGCGCAGCTCAAGAACAAAGCGCGTTGCGCCCAACACAAAGCCGGTCAGCAGAGAGGTGATCGCGCCTTGGGCATTCAGCCTGGGCCATAGAATTCCGAAGACAAAACAGGCGGCAATAGGAGGGCTGATGTAGGCCTGCACGCTCTGTAGATAGATGTATAGCTGACTGCTGATGAGATGAATGAAGGGTACCCACAATAAACCAAGAAGTACCATCACCGCGGTTGCGATTCGGCCCATGTTCACGAGTCTGGCCTCGCTCGCATCCGGCCTAATCTTTTTGTAAAAGTCCAGCGTAACCAGGGTCGAGGCTGAGTTGAAGACCGAGGCCATTGCGCCCATTACAGCAGCCAGCAAGGCCGCAAGCACCAGGCCTACCAAGCCAGCAGGCAACAAGTTGAGGATCAGTGTGGGATAAGCGGCGTCCGGGTTGAGAACCTCGCCATTGGGGCCGAGGTTGAAAAGATCGCGGAATAATGCGATCGCAATAATTCCCGGCAACACCAGTATGAATACGGGAAGGATCTTTAGAAAACCGGCAAAGATAGTGCCTGCCTTGGCGTGTCCTTCATCTCGTGCGGAGAGGACTCGCTGTACGATCACCTGGTCGGTACACCAATACCAGATGCCCAGGATGGGTGCTCCAAAGAAGATACCAGTCCATGGAAACGCTGCATCACTTGGCGGCTTGATCATGTGGAAATAGTCTGGCGGCACTGCCGCGCGCAAAGCCTCAAAGCCGCCCACCCGGTGGAGACCAATAATGGTGAGAATGACCGCGCCGGTAATCAGGATCATGGTCTGCACCATATCAGTGTAGATAACCGCGGCCAGCCCGCCGGCAATCGTGTAAACGCCAGTTGCAATCACCAACACAATGGCTGTCTTCCACAGTGGCCACCCAGCCACCCGCTCCAGCACGACACTGGCGGCATACAGTTGCACCGAAATTTTCGTGAAGATATAGGCGATGATCGAAATGCTGGCCAGATACACGGCGCACGACCGGCTGAAACGGCGTTCCAGGAACTCCGGCATGGTGAACACGTTGGAACGAAGGTAAAACGGCACGAACACCCATCCCAGGATGAGCAGTATTAGACATGCCCACCATTCGAAGTGCCCAACTGCCAGGCCGGTGCTCGCCCCTGAGCCGGAGAGTCCGATGAAGTGTTCGGTCGAAATATTGGAGACGAAGAGCGAAGCGCCAATGGCAAACCACCCTACGTTGCGGCTGGCTAGAAAATAATCGGTGGACGTACGTCCGCGGCGAGCAAAGTAGAAGCCAATGCAGAAGATCAGCAGAAAGTAGGCGACAATGATGGCGATGTCGATTCCCGCGAGGTTGGCGGTCGCTTGATTCATATCGCTCCTTGGGTCATCAATTTTGAGCAGGCGCAACTCCGCAGCCAACTGCACCGAGAACTCTCAAAAAATTGATTCGGCAGACTTTACCTTGTCTTTGCGTTTACCGCAACGGATAATTGTTCGCGCAATCTGTCCAGAGTGGTTTCCGAATCTCCGGACCGGAACCTTTATCCGGGCAAAGCCGTTATATATGGTAGAAGTACTCGCGGACTGAACAGGTTCGCGCTTCACGATAACGATCTGCGAAAAGTTTCGTCTTAACAATTCAGCGGTTTCGCCCAGTGTTAATGGAGAGCGCGTATTGTTGTTCGACTCGTGCCAATGCTTTATTCTAAGAATACGTTTGGGATCTGGCCGACCACCGCCCGTCTTGCCCTGATTCCCGGAGTTCGATCATGACCCTGACCGGCTTTGTCCGCAAAAACGCGTTCCGCAACCTGCGGCGCAGCATTCTCACTGTTCTCAGCATCGGCTTTTCATTGCTGTTGCTCACGTTGATGATGGCCATCTGGCGTAACTTCTACCTTGCCAAAGGCACTGAGGAATCCGCGTTGCGCCTGGTTACGCGCCACAAGGTGTCGTTAACCTTTTCGATGCCGAGCTATTACCGGGAGAAAATTCGCGCCATACCCGGTGTGGCGCACGTGCTTCCCCAGAACTGGTTCGGCGGAATTTACAAGGATGATAAGTCCGGCAACTTCTTTGCGCAGTTCGGAACGGATCCTGACGAGTTTTTCGAGGTCTACAAAGAGTGGCAGATTCCTGCCGACCAGATCAAAGCCTGGCAGCACGACCGCGCCGGAGCCATCGTAGATGAGAAGAAGGCGCAGGATTATGGCTGGAAAGTCGGACAGAAAGTCATTATTACTGGCACGATCTTCCCGACGAATCTCGAACTCACTATTCGCGGCATCTTCAATGCCCCTCAGCCCACCAATTCTCTCTACTTCAATCAGAAATATGTGGAAGAGGCTGTGCCCTACATGAAGGGAAAGCAGGGCTTCTACACGATCCTGGCGGACTCGCCAGAATCCGTCCCCAAGATCGGCGCGGCGATCGATGCCACGTTCCGCAACTCGCCGCAGCCCAGCCGGACCGAAACCGAACGAGCATTCGAGCTTGGGTTCCTGGCCATGCTGGGAAATGTGAAAGCGTTCATTCTTAGTATTTGTGGCGCCGTGGTATTCGCCATTCTCCTCGTTTCCGCCAATACCATGGCTATGTCAATCCGAGAGCGCACCCGCGAAGTTGCGCTGCTTAAGACCCTGGGCTTCACGCGCCGCACCGTTCTCGGCCTATTTGTCAGCGAAGCGGTCGTTCTGGCCTTGGTGGGCGGGATTCTGGGTTCCCTGGTTGCCTACGTTCTGGGAGTAGGCGCGAGCAAGATCGGCGGTTTCATCGGCGCATTAAAAGTCACTATACCGACTATGCTCGTGGCCTGGACCGCGGCGGCGATCGTCGGGTTCATCAGCGCCATCATTCCCGCCTACAACGCTTCTCGCTTGAAAATTGTGGAGGGCCTGCGCCACATCGGCTGACCGAAAAATATGGCCATTCCTATCAGCTACAACGTCCGCAACATGAAACTGCGCAAGGGTCTGACCATCATGACGGCCCTTGGCATCGCTCTCACAGTGACGACTGCCATCTTCATCATGGCCCTGCTCGCGGGATTGCAAAAGGCGTTCGTGACCAGCGGTAATCCCCTGAACGTGCTCGTGTTGCGCAAAGGCTCTACCAGCGAGCTAACCGGCCCCTTTCCATCGGATAATTTTCAGGTTTTGAAGACTCTTCCCGGCATCGCCAACGACCGTCACGGCGAACCGCTCGTCTCTGGCGAAATCACAGTTGTGATCGTGCTGCCCCGCAAAGATGGTTCCGGCGAAGTAAACGTCACCGTCCGCGGCATGATGCAGGATGGCCTGGAATTGCGTCCAACCGTGAAGCTGGCGCAGGGCCGCTGGTTTACCCCAGGGCAGCGCGAAGTGGTGGTCAGCAGCAGTATTCATAGGCGTTTTACACATGCCAACGTGGGCGACTCGATAGAGTTCGGTAAAGGCCAATGGCAGATTGTCGGTGTCTTCGACGCCGGCGGCACCGCTTATGAATCCGAAATCTGGGGCGACGTCAACCAGATGACCTCGGATTTCGACCGCCAGGGCGTGTATAGCTCCGCCTATTTGCGCGCTACAGACCCGGTTGCTGCAGAAGCGCTGAAGAATCGTGTGACTGACGATCAACGGCTTAAGCTGGACAGCATGCTGGAGACCGAGTATTACGCCAAGCAAACCAGTTCCGGGGCTGTAATCAGGCTCATCGGATGGATCGTGGCCGTGATCATGGCGATTGGCTCGAGCTTCGCCGCAATGAATACCATGTACGCAGCAGTAGCGTATCGCTCGCGCGAGATCGCGACTCTGCGGGTAATCGGATTTTCCCGCCCCAGCATTCTGACTTCCTTCGTGCTGGAAGCCATACTGCTCTCGCTGCTCGGCGCTGTTGCAGGGATTGTGCTGATGCTGCCCTTCAACGGCATGACCACCGGAACACAAAACCAGACGACCTTCAGTGAGGTGGTTTTCGGCTTGCAGATGACTCCGAGCGTGGTGCTGTATGCGATCCTTTTTGCCTTGATCATGGGACTCTTTGGCGGAATTTTCCCGGCCTGGCATGCGTCCCGCCGTGAAATCCTGGCCGCGTTGCGCGATTGATATCAGATAAATCTAAGCTTTGCGACACACTTCGTTATGCCGATTGACACTAAACACGACGACCTGAAGAGCCTTCGTATCGACCGCTCGGAGCGCACCGAAGGTGGAGAGCCGTCTCCGTGGGCCAGGCGCATCATCACTATTGGAATTGTCGTCGTGGCGCTGCTGAGCCTGTCCGTGTTCGCTTATCGCCTGTTTTCCGGCGATGTCCATGAGGTCGAGGTCGCACGCGCCACCGCAGAAAGCAGCAGCACTGCCGGCGCAACCATCCTTTCCGCCACCGGCTATATCGTCGCGCACCACAAGATTCAGGCCAATTCCAAAGTCACCGGCCGCGTGGCGTGGATAGGCGTAGA
Source organism: Acidobacteriota bacterium (assembly GCA_003224905.1). GTDB lineage: Bacteria > Acidobacteriota > Terriglobia > Terriglobales > Acidobacteriaceae > QIAA01. Next base: position 10,244 of record QIAA01000111.1, on the reverse strand, counting down.
AAAAGGCGACAAGGTTAAAGAAGGGCAGGTTCTGGTTCGTCTGGAAGATCAGGAATTCAGGGCGCAGTACGATCAGGCGCGAGGCATGGTAGAGAGCGCCCGCGCCCAACTCGAACAGCTACAAAATGGTTCGAGGCCAGAAGAAATTCTTCAGATGGAACACAACCTGAGCGAAGCGCGCGCCACTGCCGCTAACGACAAGATCACGCTCGATCGCACCAAAAATCTAGTCGCCCAGGGCGTGCTTTCCCAGCAGGCGCTGGACGATGCAAGCGCTCGATTTGAGGCGAGTCAGCAGCGGGCGCACTCGCTGGAACAGATTCATCGGCTGGCCGAGATTGGTCCCCGGCAGGAAGAAATTTCGCGCGCAAAAGGTGCTCTGATTCAGGCTGAGGGCCAGGCCGCGTATGCGAAGGAGCAGCTCAATGCCACAGTCATTCGAGCGCCAATCACCGGCACCATTCTAGAGCGCAGTGCCGAGAAGGGCGAGCTGCTCACTGGACAATTCGCCAGCCAGGCCCGCCCGGTGTTCTCTTTGGCTAACCTCAATGACATTCAGGTGGAATTGGATATCGCCGAGGACGACTTTGCCAAGCTCGGCCCCAAACAAAGAGCCGAAGTTAGTGTCGATGCCTTTCCCGATCGTAAATACAAAGGTGAGATCGCGGAAATCTCGCCTGAGGCAAATCGCCAAAAGGCTACGGTTCAGGTCAAGGTTCAAATCCTGAATCCGGATGATTACCTGCGCCCCGAAATGAACTCGACCGTTCGGTTCCTGGCCGATCAACCCAGCCAAGCTGCGAGTTCCCAACACCTGGGAGTATTCGTGCCTAGCACCGCCATCCGCGATCGCGAGGGCAAGAAGATCGTCTTCATCGCCTTTAAGGGGAAGGCGCTCGCGCGAGAAGTCCGTGTTGTGGCTCCGCGAAGCGGCGGCCAGCTTGTCGAAGGTCTCAATGGCGGCGAGGACGTCATCTCCTCCGCCCCGCAAGATTTGAAGGACGGAGCGAAAATCAAGATCAAAGGACAAACATGAGCACTGCTACTATCTCCCGCACAGCTACCCAAACCAAAGTCGTTCAGGCACGCGACGTCACCAAGGTGTTCCGCCGCGATGCGTTTGAGGTAAAGGCTCTCGACCACGTTTCCATCGAAATCGCCGGCGGCGAATTTTTGGCGTTGATGGGCCCGTCCGGTTCCGGCAAGACCACGCTGTTGAACATGATTGCCGCCATTGACCGGCCCACTTCCGGCGAATTGCTTGTGCTGGAGCAGAATATCTTCGGGCTCAACGACGCTCAGTCCGCGCGCTGGCGCAACGAGCACATCGGATATGTTTTCCAAACATTCAATCTCATTCCCGTGCTCACGGCGTTCGAGAATGTGGAACTTCCGCTTCTCTTGACCAAACTCAACGCCCAGCAGCGCCGCGATCATGTGATGACCGCGCTAGAATTGGTGGGACTCGAAGACCGTGTGAACCATTTGCCCAAGCAACTCTCAGGCGGTCAGGAACAGCGAGTCGCAATCGCCCGGGCCATCGTCAGCGACCCCACGCTGCTGCTTGCCGACGAACCCACGGGAGATCTCGACAGCCACTCCGCAACGGAAATTCTGGAGATTCTCAAGCGCCTGAACGAAGACTTCCGAAAGACAGTCGTGATGGTGACTCACGACCCCCACGCCGCTTCCTACGCCCACGTGACGCGCCATCTAGAGAAAGGCATGCTGCTTCCGGGATAATTCTGAGTTTTCTTGGGAATACTAACGCTGTTTGCTGATCACGCCGCTGATCTCCGTCCCGGGATCGTTTTCCAAGACGTACGCATCGTTCCCCGAGATGAGATAAGAGACTATATCTCCCGTGCTGAGTGACAGATTTGTGATCGTGCCCACGGCTCGTCCGTTTGTGCCGACGGAATAAGTTCCTGGTAGAACGACCCCAGACGATGCTCCCGACCCGGAGTTTACAGTCTCATTCAGAGTGAGATGGCCGTTGCCATCCCATTGCAGCGTTCCGACACGATCCAGATTGGCTGGTGAGTTGAGATCGAACCCATCCATGAGCAGAACGAATTGGCCGTTCATGTTTGAGTTCGAGAAGGACGAAGACTGTTGCAGATCGAGAGTGCCGTCTTCCACCTTGCTGGGATCATTGATCAGAAGAAATCCTCGTGAGGAGTTAACCATCCAGACGGCCGCTTGAATTGAAATGCCAGAGCCGCTGAGAGACAGCACTGTGCGGCCATTGTTCACGACCGACGAAGTGCCGGTAAAGCTTCCGTTGTAGATCGAATTTCCATCCTGCACGGAATCGAGCACGCCAGAGTCGATTGTGCCATTTCCATGCGCCGTGAAGCGGCCTACGGTCTGCGATCCATTAATGCCAAAATCGTTGGTATCGCCCCGACTGCCGAAAGCGAAGCTGCCGGAAAACGCAGGCGTACCGCTTTGCTTCTCGGCGCGGCCTAGTCCAGCAATACCAGGATCGCTGGCAAGCAAGCGGATATTATTTGCGTCCACGATGTAATAGATAAACTGCGAGGTGGCAGGAGTACTGTCGGTCAGGCTTGCTGTGCCCCGAGCAAAGGTGGCATCTGGAGTACCGAATGAACTCCCTGTAATGGTTAAAGAACTCGAGACTCCGTTCTGATTTACGTCTGCGTTCCCCGTGGCGGAGCCGTTCGAAATAGTGATTTGGCCTACTTTGCCAGTCGGGAGTTGAGTGCTATTCAGAGAATGCGTTTGGAAAACAAATGTGCCGCTGGGCAGTGCGTTGAATGCGTTGGCGTCTTGTTTCTCGGCAATCCCCATGGCGTTGACGGCGGCATCGCCTTCAATCAGGTAAACCTTGGAGGAACTTACCATGGTGACAGCAAAGGTCAGAGTTGCTGATCCCGCATTGAGCGTAATCTGGCCGGTACCGTCGTTATTCACAGAGTACGAGCCAGTTACCGGATTGGATGCGACGTCTCCACTTCCCTCCGCAAAGTCATCCATACCGCCGGTGATATGGCGATTTCCGTCCGCCACGAATACGCCAGCTTCGCGATAAGGTGTGCCATTGAAGTTGGTTGAAAAATCAAGCCCGCTGATCTGATAGACGTACTGTCCGCTCAGGCTGGCATCGGAAAAGTTGCCTCGCGGGACAAAACCGCGAACTCCGTCGCCTGTCCCGCAGCCAACAGACAAACCCGATACCATGAGGACAAAGAGAAAGAATAGTCTTCTCATAACAAATGCACTGCGTACGGACCCGATATCCCCTCTTTATTATTGGCAGAAAAGTGCACTTTCATTAACACAGATGCAAGAACAAAGTTTTTGGCTGGTAAGTGGAAAAGAATTGACAGCTCTTCCGGCGCGGCACCGCTAAGTCTCTGATGCCTCAGCTCTACGGGTGGGTACCGAGCCGGGCCTGGAGTCTGTCAGTCTCGGCCATGCCCATACAAATACGCGGTAACCAAGTAACAGGGCAAGTACGAATCCGTATTGCAGGGGTTTACGAATGTCGGCCTTAACCAGCCATAGGTAATGAATCACGCCAGCGATCGCGCTGAAATAGATGAGACGGTGCAGGGCCTGCCAGCGCCTTCCGCCGAGGCGGCGGATCCATCCTTTGGTGGACGTGATTGCCAGAGGAATGAGCAGAACGAATCCGGTGAAGCCAACGGTAATGAACCGGCGTTTTGCTACGTCAGCGAGCATCTCGTGGAGATCAAAAAATTTGTCCAGCCAGATATACGTGAGGAAATGAAGCACGCCGTAGAAGAAGGCGAACAGACCAAACATCCTGCGATAGCGAATCAACCAAAGCTGACCAGTCAACTTTCGGATTGGGGTGATGGCAAGAGTGATTAGCAAGAATCTCAAAATCCAGTCACCAGTTGCGTGGGTGATCACCTCGATGGGATTGGCTCCCAGCAAACCCATGTAGGCCTTCCAGCCAAGGTGCATGAGTGGGGTAAGGCAGGCCAGAAATACTACGGGTTTGAACCAGCGAATCATTGCCGTATGCGATTCTTTGTGAGTCCTTCGGCAGAGGGCACAGAGAAAGTTTAGAAATTTTTCTTCAGATCCATTCCGGAATACAACGACGCCACCTGATCGTAGCCGTTGAACATCAGAGTGGGACGCTTTAAGAATTCACCCAGCCGGCGCTCTTTCGCCTGACTCCAGCGGGGATGATCCACATTTGGATTCACGTTGGAATAGAACCCGTACTCATCTGGAGCGGACTTGTTCCAAGAATTAAGAGGCTGCCGGTCTGTAAAGCGGACACGCACGATCGCTTTCGCACTCTTGAAACCATATTTCCACGGCACCACGATCCTCAGCGGCGCGCCATCCTGATTGGGCAGCACTTCACCGTACATGCCAAAGCAGAGCGTCGCCAGGGGATGCATCGCTTCGTCCAGACGCAAGCCTTCGACGTATGGCCAGTCCAGCACGGGAACCTTAAGCCCGGGCATCTGGTTGGGCGAATAGATGGTGGTGAACTCCACGAACTTCGCTTTTCCCAGCGGCTCGGCACGCTTGACCAGTTCGCTCAACGAAAATCCTACCCACGGCACTACGATCGACCAGCCTTCGACGCAGCGATGACGGTAAATGCGTTCCTCAGGCGTGGCCCATTTAACAATCGTATCCACGTCCACAACCTGCTTCTTGGGAACCAGGCCGTCAATCGTTACGGTCCAGGGACGAGTTTTGAAATCTTTTGCCAAGCCAGCCGGTCCGTACTTGTCGGTCGAAAACTCGTAATAATTGTTGTAGTTGGTTACGTCCTTGTATGGTGTGATCTTCTCTGTTGTGGAGAACGAACTCTTTTGAATGCCCTCGATCTTGGCATTCGCCTGTACTGATGCCTCCGGAGAGTTGAACTCACTCAGCCTCATTCCAGCGGCAGCCGCCAGCCCTGTTACGGCTGTGCCCGCCAAAAACTTGCGTCGGTTCAAATACAGGCGCTTGGGAGTTATCTGAGACGAGGGAATATCAGGTTCTTTCTTGATGAGCATAAGTCAACCTTCCAGAAATTGTACGTGACAACCCACATTTGTGGATTGGCCGATTCCTGCAGATAGGACGCGTAGCAACCCAAAAAGTTGCAAGGTTCAGGTGATTCATAATGAATCAGTTAGCGAGCGAGCGGTGCTGGCTGACACTTCACCGGGAAAGCTCTTCGGCGTAGCAAATGAGTATTCAGCATGAGTACGCTGAGACGATAGAGGGGAGTTGGAAAATACGACTGCGGTCGAGAGAGCCTGGGCCTAAGTGCCGGTCCCCAAGACTTCGCAGACTCGGCGAAGAGCGTTGCGTTGCTCTTTATTCATGGTCAAGAATTCAAAGCCATGACGCAAGCCATCGCGATAGCGGACCAGAGCGCGAACCTTGGCAGGATGTGCCACCATGGGCAGCGACAGTTCCAGAGAAACGACCTCTCCGACTTCCAACTCGCCAGTGAGTGTCGCCCCCACGCCGTCGAGTCCTAACTCGCTGGTCCGGCCCCAAAAGGAAAATCCGCTGCCTTTACGCAGAACGTGTACTTCAATTCGGATATCCAGAGGGAATCGCGCGTAACGGCGCTGGTTTGCGCTGGCAGGACTTGGCTTTGTCCGTCCGGTGTTCACGATTTCCTTCGACCAGCCGAGACTCTCGTGCTACTTAACGATTCAACCATAAAGCTAAGCCATCAATTCCCATGCAATGAGTATCCCGGCTCAAGAGGCAGTTTGCCTCCGATCTTGAGGACGTTAACTCCTCCCGTAATGGAGTACACGTCCACCAAACCGATGGCTCCCGGCGTGGATTGCACCTTCTGAACGAGGGCTTCGTCAGATGCCACGATTATGATCGCCGGATGATCCGCCCGCCCACGATTTGCGGTGTCGATTGCAGCGTTCACTTCATCCTTGGGCATTGCGTATACCTTCTCCACCACAATCTTCATCTCCGGGGCATCCGGACTGCGCGTCACGAGTGTCACCGCCTTCCCGTCGGGCCAGCGATTGGTTTGCCCTTTGCAAATCTTTGCCAGCTCTGGCATCGCCATTGCCGTGACGGGGTTCGATTTGTGAGAAATCAACGCTATGTCCCGGGCTGTCGCGGCGCAGCTATACCCAACCATGATCAGCACAAGGGCTCGTGCATGATTCAGCAAAACTCACTCCAGAACAGAACAGAGTCTTACACCAGTGCTGATTCTCCTAGAACTGCCACCAACCCTCAATGACAAGAAAGTCCATGTACCAGCGGAGCCAATAAAGCGGTTGATTCAACCATTTGGGAGGCTTATCCACCGCGCTGTCTTCTGGTCGCTTCACCATGAACTGGGACAGTCCGACTTGCGTATTCTAGAATTGGAAAACGTTGCAGGAGGTCAGCCCATGTTCTGCAATCGATGTGGGACCACGGTTCAGCCCGAGTACAACCTGTGTCCGAAGTGTGGCGCGCTTCTTTCGCGAACTGCTGGGACAATGGTGGTTCAAAACCAAGGTCGATTGGAGCGCCATCTTCGAACCCTTGGCACGCTCTGGATCATCGTTGGAGTGCTCTTCCTGATTCCCGCTGCAATTTTGTTGGCAGTCGGCGGCGCAGCCCATTTCGTAATTCACGGTGAGCCGTTAGCCCGATTCTTTGGACCAATCGTACTCTCCGTCCTTGGGGCAGGATTCTTCATCCTCGCCGCAGGTGGCATCTGCATTGGCTGGGGGCTCATGCAGCGTCAGGCGTGGGCGCGCATCGCGGCGATTATTTTGGGGATTCTCGCGTTATTTCACCCGCCCATCGGCACTGCATTGGGAATTTACACGCTCTGGGTCTTACTGTCTGATGACGCCGGTGGACAGTACGAGCGTTTGGCCAGGGCTGCCTGACATCAGCCACGGAATGGCTATTTCGGTAAGCCGTATAGCTTCATCGCATTCTCACGCAGGACCATTCGCGCGAGCTCTACTGCCCGGTCATGTGTGATCTCGCCATCGTCGACCATTCCCGTCAACGCAAGCGCCAGCGCTCTTCGACCCGTGACGGAAGTCATGTAACCGATCTCCGGCCAGTCGATTTCGGCTGCGCCCGGGAATAAATCGGTCCCGAAAAGCACCTTCTCCGGATACCATTCGAGCCAGTCGCGCAGCACCAGGCTCAGCATGCGCGGAGAAATGAGCCAGTCCTGTTCGGAGAAATCAGCATAGACATTTGGCTTGCTGAGCTGGAACGAAGTCACCTTTGTGTACGGCCCCGCTCCTCCATGAACGAGAACGAAATTTGTCTTGCGGAGCGATGCGTCGTTCAGCACGGAATCAAGCAAGCTGGGGTTTGACCCACCGAGATTGAAATACCCGCCACAACCCGCACCCGTGTGGATGTGTACAGGCAAGCCTTGCCGACCTGCTTCCCGCGCGATCACGCGGAAAAGATAATCCTGGATTTTGAGGTACTCCGGTTTGGTCGGACTGCTCTGTTTGGCATATCGGGCGTATAGGCTTCGGGCCTCTTCCTGCTGTGGTTCAGCAAAATTCAGTGAGCGAAGGTATGCGGCTTCGAACTTCACTGCCACTGCCCCCGCTTTCTTCTGCCGGTCGAGTGTGGGGACAACAACGCTCGCAACATATTCATCGAGCGTAGGAGGAGTTCCCTGCACATTCGACTCCTTGCGGTATCGCTCCTGAAGCATTGCCTCCCGCTGATAGAAAAACCTTCGATCCGGCGTATCCGCCATCGCTTCTGCACCCAGGGGCAGCATCAGTGCGTCGTCGAACGGCACCCATAGAAAACGCGGGGTCTTCAGGCCACGGCCCATGGCCACCCGATTGGCCAACATGTACTCGATGCCAAGTTGATCAAGGACCCAAGTCGGAAAATTATCGCCTTCCTGGCGTGCAATTTCTTGCTTGGTAGCCAGAAGTCCAGAAATGTGTTCCGGTGATCTATCGTCGTATTTGTATCTATAAATCTTTTGCCACGCTTCGAGGAAGAGAGAATTCTCCGGGCGCGCCATCACAGGATCAGGAGAGGGCTCAAGATAGCCACTGCAGGGAAGAGCATCGTAGTCATCATCCTTTTCTCCTGGGCCAACGACCCTGGGAACGTGCGTATGATTGTCGACAGCTTTGATTCTGTTGATTTCGTCCATGAGACTCGCATCAGGAGCGCGTTGAGCAGCGAGCTGAGCGACAACAAGGATGAGCAGCCGGTTGTTTTTCATGCGCGAAAGAGTACAACAACCAGCCACCCCAGCGCATTTGGCAGAGGCGAGCAGCACTCGCGTTCCGAATATAATTCGATGATCTATGCCGGTCGCTGCTGGAACGCAATTCGGTGACTGCGAAATTCTGGCGCCGCTCGGTGCGGGCGGCATGGGCGAAGTCTATCGCGCCAGGGACAACAGCCTGGGACGTGAAGTTGCCGTCAAGTTGTTGCCCGACGAGTTGGCCTCGGATAGCGAGAGGCTGCGCCGCTTTGAGCAGGAAGCCCGGGTAGCTGCGGCGCTGAACCATCCCAACATCCTAACGATTTACCGCTTTGGCGAAAAAGACGGGCGCACACCGTACCTGATTACTGAGCTGCTGCAGGGCCAAACGCTGCGTGAGCGTCTTCTCACCGGCCCGATCCCGGTTCGAAAGACTGTTGACTATGCGTTGCAAACCACTCGGGGATTGGCGGCAGCCCACGACCGCGGCATTGTTCACCGCGACTTGAAACCTGAGAACATCTTTATTACTCGGGACGGCGTTGTGAAGATTCTTGATTTCGGGCTCGCTAAGCTTTTGAGCTCGGATTTGGACGAGAAAGACGCTACGCTCACCATGCCCGGCATCGTGCTCGGAACTGCTGGTTACATGTCTCCGGAACAGGTGAGGGCACAGGCGTCAGACCACCGTTCGGATATCTTCAGCCTTGGCGCCATTCTTTACGAGATGCTCTCTGGTAGTCGTGCCTTCCAGGGCGCCACTCCGGCAGACACCATGAGCGCGATTCTCAAGGAAGACTCGCCCGACCTTTCGACGCGCGCACGTAACCTGCCGCCAGCGTTAGGGCGAATTGTGCATCGCTGCCTGGAGAAGGATCCAGCCGAGCGCTTTCAATCCGCGCGTGATCTGGCCTTTAATCTGGAGCTGCTCACCCGCGAGGACAGTAGCAGTGGTGTAGTTGCTCCTATCTCGCAGCCGACCAAGCGGCGCTGGGCAGCCCCGCTGGTCACGTGTTGTGCTCTGCTCGTAGCCATCGGTGTGGGCTGGATATTCGGAGCTTGGCTAAAACCTCCTTCGCGGCGGGAGGTTCCTGTCACGCTTCGGCGACTCACAGATTTCGTAGGTATGGAGGAATCCCCCGCCTTCTCTCCAGACGGAAAATCCGTCGCCTTCACCGCCGACGTAAGCGGATACCGCCAGGTCTGGGTTCGTTTATTGGCAGGCGGCACACCTCTGCAGGTCACGCATGACGAGACGGATCATCAGTGGCCTCGCTGGTCGCCAGATTCTTCGTCCCTCATCTACTTTTCTCGTTCTGACGAGTCAGCCGGAGAAGGAAAGATCTGGGAAGTGCCGGCACTGGGCGGTCCCGCCCGGCCGATCGTGAGCAGTCCGGCAGCCGGCGATCTGAGCGGTGATGGAAAATCGCTGGCTTACCTGCGAGCGTCGCAAGGACAGATTGAATTGGCTGTTGCTGATCGGGATGGTTCAAATTCGCGGACTCTCACGCATCTTTCTCCGAATTTCATCTACTCTGACGTGCGTTGGTCTCCGGATGGACGCATGATTGGCTTCCAGATGGGACGGGTTTTCAATTACGACATCTACTATGTGCCTGTAGCTGGAGGGGAAGCCAAAAAGATCACCCAGGACAGCAATCCGTTGGCTGGTTTCGCTTGGCTGCCCGATAACTCCGGCGTTATCTATAGTTCGCCGCGAGGCGAAACCGTGCTGTATCTGCCCACCATGAACTTGTGGTCGGTGAGCATCACAGGCAAGAATCTCCGGCAGCTAACTTTCGGGGAGATTTCCTATATATCTCCAGACGTGGATCGAAGTTGGAATGTGATTGTCGCGCGTCAGAAGGTGCAGTTCGACATCTGGAGATTTCCTATTACCGACAATCCTCGAGAAAATGTCTCCCGCGCGATACAGATTACGCACCAAACCGGTGCGGTACAAACACCCTCAGTGAACGCAACCGACCGTGAGATGGCGTACTTGAGTGATAGCGGAGGCCACGGCAATATCTGGATTCTGGATATGCAGACC
>QIAA01000089.1 GCA_003224905.1 Acidobacteriota bacterium | reverse complement strand
CTCTGCGGCAGCATCGGGTTGCGGTGGCAGCCAAGTACAGCGGCGCTACCGCCTCATTGTCTGGGGCATATCGGCTATGCGGTCGTGGCGTGGAAGCAGCACCGCGGGTATGCAAAGTCAGCACTGCGCCTCATACTTCCGGAAGCCAAGGCAGTCGGCCTGCCGTACGTGGAGATCACCACTGATCCGGACAACATCGCGTCACAGCGCGTCATCGAAGCGAATGGAGGCATCTTCGTCGAGCACTTTATCAAACCGCAGCAGTTCGGCTGCAAGCCTGGCCTGCGCTTTCGCATCATGTTCACATAATGGCGTCTGACCCCTCCATTCCACGCTTCGGAGCAAGGCACGCCGGTCGCCTAACCAATCACTGGAGCGAACCCAGCACTTTGTCGTAAGCTTTCGATTTATGGGCACGTCAATTCTCAAAGCGCTGGGTGGCTCAGCTCTGTCTCGTTAGGCCTGTCCAATAGCTTGTTTTAACCGCATGCATCGGATTCTCATCACCGGAAACTCCGGCTCCGGCAAGTCAACCATGGCCGCGCAAGTTGCGGCTGAGTACGGGCTTCCGCATCTCGACCTGGATACTCTGGCCTGGGAGAGCCCCGCCGTGCGGCGCCCCCTCGATGACAGTGTAGCCGCGATTCGTGCGTTCCTCGACCGAAACCCGCAATGGGTTATCGAAGGTTGCTATACTGGACTACTGGAGGCGGTCCTGCCTCATGCGACGGAGCTTCGATTCCTCAATCCGGGCGTGGAAGCGTGCGTCCGGAACTGCCGCTCCCGGCCGTGGGAACCGCACAAGTATCCGAGCGTGGAAGCTCAGAACCAGAATCTTGAAATGCTTATCAGGTGGGTTCGAGAGTATGAGACACGAGATGATGAGTTTTCGCTTCGGCGTCACCGGCAATTGTTCGCAGAATTCGATGGCGAAAAAGTTGAGTACACAGACAATATTCAAATGCCTAAGAAGGCCATGCACCCGACGCGCGAAGACACGCGCGGGTGATGGCGGACGCTAGGCGGACAGCGGAAATGCGATGAAACGCACATGGACGATCATCGGCGTAAGCGATGTTCCCAGCAGCTTCAAATGGTACCAGTCGCTCTTCGGCCAGCCCAAGACGCCTCCTAGCCATGAATATTTTGGTCAGATCCTGGATACGGATGGAACCGTCTTGCTCTGCCTTCACCAGTGGGGCGCGCACGGGCATCCCTCCTTGATGAGCCGCGACGAAGCGTCAGCCGGCAATGGGCTCCTCTTGTTCTTCCGCGTCGACGACTACGACGAGGCCCTGACGAGGGCGCGCGCTCTCGTCACGCGCCTCGAAGAAGAGCCTCACGTGAACCCAAACACTCGAACCAAGGAGTTCTCACTGCGAGATCTCGACGGATACTACGTCACGATCAGCGCGCTCTCTGCGCCCCAGCGAAGAGAACCCGCGAGGCAGTGGCCTAACAAGCGCTTGCAGCCGACGAAGGCGCGCGTCAGGAAATCGTTAGGCTAGAGTAAATGGGGCGGTTTCACCGATAAATAGATTTAGAAGCCGATCATGAATGCCAAAGAAGAAAAGAAATTGTAAGCAGATATAAGCTCACTTTATTTCAGATTATCAATAATGAACAAAATGAATCCTAAGGTTGATGGATATTTAAGAAAAGCCAAGAAGTGGCAGGAAGAAATGAAGAAATTGACAAGGATCAGTCTCGACTGTGGGCTGACCGAAGAATTGAAGTGGGGTAAACCTTGTTACACGTTTCAGAAAAGTAACATAGTTATAATACAAGGATTTAAAGAATTCTGTGCGCTGCTGTTTTGCAAAGGTGCCTTGTTAAAGGATCGCCATGGGATTCTTAAGAAATTTGGCTGGCAGGCGGCACGCCGGATCCCGTTCAGCAATGTTGGAGAAATAGTTGAGATGGAACCCATCTTGAAAGTCTATATTCATGAAGCCATTGAAGCGGAAAAAGCGGGTTTGAAAGTAAATTACAAAAAGAATCCAGAACCGATTCCTGAAGAACTTCAAAACAAATTGGATGAAATCCCTGCTTTGAAAACTGCTTTTGATGCACTGACGCCGGGACGGCAAAGGGGATACATTCTTTATTTTTCTGCAGCCAAACAATCCAAGACTCGGGCGTCGAGGGTTAAAAAATGCATGCCGCAAATTCTCAAGGGAAACGGATTGAATGATTAGAAGCGATCTGACAGATGTCACTGCAGGTTCAGGTGCCCTCACCTCAATCCTCTCACCGAGGGAGAGGAGGACATAGGCCGCGGGTGTCTTTGGGAATTAGGATGGGAGTCCGTACACGAAGCTCCAGGTGAGGGAAGGTTCGGAGGCGGTATTGGATTTATGACGTGGCTTCTAGTGCATTTGATACGGCAGTAATTGACTCGAATGAATAATGGCACCAAACGTTCGATTCTTCGCTGGATTCACCTCATCTTTGCTATTCCGATAATCGGTTATGTTTATAGTCCGTTTGCAGAACTTCCAAACTACGCTCCCGTCGTCCGGTTTGTCTCCATTCCTGTCCTTATCCTTTCGGGATTCTGGATGTATGCAGGCGTAGTCTTCGCCATCATTGGCGTCGCGCTATGGCTCGCTGTACTTTATCTGTCTGGATATGGGGCGGCTATCCTGAGTGAGGTAGCTCTATTCGTCGGGCGGAAGATTTGGTTGGTGATTCGTGCGCGACAGTCGAAAAGATCGGCCTAACACGACGCTGCGACGAACCCAGCACTTTGTTGGTAGCTCCCAAAGAATGCGCAACTTTTTCTTCAAAGTGCCGGGTCGCTGAGCTTGAGCGTTAAACGAGGGCAGCCGACAGCGTTGCTATGATCGTGCATCAAGAAACTCAGAACCTCAGTTGGACACCGAAGTTCAACCCGTGAGCCAAGAAATCGGTCCCGGCGAAGTTGAACGCCGGTCGTTTTGGCCCCACAAGCGGCCCATTTCCCGACAGTATCGGAAACTGAGTGACATTCACCACGGGATCCATCTGCTCCCCGGGGAATGCGACCGTGCTGACCCATAAAAACGAGTAGCCGGCGTACACCTTCAGATAGCGAGTCAATTGCACACCGACATTGAGCCCCGCCTCGGGGATGAACGCAAGCTCGTCGCGGTCATGGTGACCTATGTTACTCCGCAGTGCCAACAACCCACCCTCAAAAACGGTCGTTGACCCGTTTGGCATCAGCACGTTTGTCGCGCCATTGACGCTGACGGCTTGTTGCATCTGGCCCAGGCCGATCTTGCCACGAAAATCGATCGTCAACATTCGAAACCGCACGCCGGCTTCCAGCCCCAGCTGGCCGCCGTAAAAGCGGTTGTCGGCGTTGAATTCATCCTGGAGCTTGACCCTATTGCCACCGAAGCGCGGAACAGAGCGCGCCACGCTGAACTGCTCGTCGATCCTGATGTCGTCTTCGAGACTGAGCGAGCGGAAGCCACCGATGACCGCCAAGTGAAACCGATCGGAACTGACTACGCCGGCTGACAAGTTTGCCTCCGCTCCCCACAGGGAGGTCCGGGCTGCGATGGTAACCGAGCCCGCGGCGATTCCAGGCGACGAGATCAATGTTGCGGCAGGCTTCCCTGTCGCGACATCGATGTACGGCCGCCCTAGAACCGGGCCGCTCGATGAAAAGCGAGCGTCCTCCTGCGCGTCAGACAGGAAGAAGTAACTGGCCTCGATGGTGACCGAGGGATTCGACTCAAAGCGATAGCCGAGGGCGAACCGGCCGCCTTGCCGGAAGTCGTCGACAAAGTTGAGATCATCGAGCAACACTCGCGTTCCTGGTGAACCAATTACGCCGTTGCCACCCGCTGTCACCAAGGGCGGGACCTGTCCGTTCTTGATCCACCAGAGAAGGTATTCGGCCGAGACCCAGAAGCCGAAGGTTTCGGCTTCGGCTTTCACGTCACCATGAGTAAGGGCCTTGTCGGACAGATCTCCCAAAGGAAAGTTTTCTTCCCCAATAGACTCCCGGGAGGCTGCGTTGCCGTGCTCGCCCAAAGCCAATCCGGCGGTGGTCAGCAGAAGGGTCAGTGCCGCAAGTAATCCTATTCTCATGGCGAGACTTCCGGATCAATTTCAGAAACCGGGAATGGATGCCTATGTCAAGTAAGAACGCTTGTTCGATTGTTTATTGTAAGTCGGTCAGTCTGCTGGGTGTCCTAGTTGCACTAATCGGTATGTTACTAATCGTGCAAGGCATTCGGGGTATCGCAGCTTCCGCAATCTTCATACGGGTAGTTCATTTCTTTCAAACACTTCCTGTGATCTACCTGGCTGCAGTTCTGCGCGTTTCCGGGTTCATCGTCGTCATCGGCGGTCTGCTCACGCCGTTTCTCGGCACTCGTTTGCTCATCTCATTCTCGGTTGGTGAGAATACGACTGTCTTGGAGCAGCAGCATCACGCAAACATAGGGCATGCCTTGAGCGTGGCCGGGCTCAGCGCTGCTCAATCGTTATCCGGATCCGACTCGCCTTCGGTTGATGGCTCTGATTGATCTTGCGCCAGCGCGTGCAGGATTTGTCGCCCAATCCCGGTGGCGTGTTGTTTGCCACGGTTAACAAGAATAATAACGCCTAGCTTCTGCCGCGGCGCGAACCCGATATAGGTCGATGTGTTGTTCAGTCCGCCGTTTTTGTCGATGATCGTGAAGTTGCCGGCGCTGACGATCTGCCATGCGAGACCTATTTTTAAGCGTGGGCTGACGGTAAAAACACCCTGATGGGCGAAGGCCATGGCATTTTCGATCGGCCCATGGCCGGGTAGCTCGCCGAGATTGGCCGCTAGGAAGGTAGCCATGTCACGCGACGACGAATAGATTTGGCCAGAGCCGAGCCACTGGAAAGTCCCTCCTTCTTCACCCGGCCTGCCGATGGGCTTGCCCATGGGGCTATAACCTTGCACAGCGCGGCCAAGCAAATCGCGCGGCAAAGGCAGTGCGGTCGAAGTCATCCCCAGCGGGCCGGTTAGCCGCTGGTGCATCAAGGCCGCGAACCGCGTGTTGAACCGACGTTCGAGGGCCACCCGGAGCAGCACCATGGCCGCATCCGAATAGAGGTATTGTTGCCCAGGTTCATGGTTCGGGCCCGCTTTCCAGGAATTGAGGAAGCGAACAAAATCTGGCCACGTGTATCTCCCTTTGTGCCACGTCTCGTATTGCTGCGGCCTGTCCGGCAAGCCGGAACTATGACTGCCAAGCTGTCCCAACGTCACTCGGCGGATGTCGCCGCCGCGCTGTAACTCGGTGACGTATTTGGCAACCGGGTCGTCGAGACTGAGTTCACCGTTTTTAACCCCTTGCGCAAGCAATGTAGTCGCAAACACCTTGCCCACCGAGCCCAGATTGAATATCGAGTCGGCTGTGACGGGGCGTCTCTGCGCATTGCTGGCCATGCCGTAGTTGAAGAAGGAAGTCTTACCACCCATACGGACGGCTACCGCAACTCCTCCTCCCTCCCCGGTCTTCGGCAATATTGGTTGAACCTTTTGCTTAACGATCTGTTCGACATTGAGCTCTTGCGCTCGGGCCGCACCGGCAACCAGCAGAAGTCCGATCACAGTCGCAATGACGATGTCTTTTTGAATCATGGTGGCGAGAGTAGATTTATCGCCGTCAAAGTCGAGCCACATTTCCGCCCCTCTTGCCTGGCGCGCCGTAGCCTCGCCGGAGGCGGGTAATTCCGAGCGCAGTCGCCTGCCGAGCCGGAGCTTAGCGCGAAGGTCTGGAGGAATCTCCCTCGATATTCGCGTCGCCGCAGCTTCGAGCCTCGAAACCGCCGCCCTGATCCAGATATTTCGGCTTGCTCGCGTCGCTCGGCCTTGATAACGAAGAACTCATGCTCTCTTTTTTCCCAGAGTCTCCCCTCAACAGAAGCCGCAATAGAGCTAGATTTAACGATGATGTCGAGAACGGGTCGTCAGTCTAACTGATCGCGGTAGCCAACCACCTATTCAACTCATGACGGATGGATTAAGAATTTATGAGCCAAAAAATACAGGCCTGGCCACGATAGCCTGAGCTTGATCTCGTTAACTGAAAAAATGAAAAAACTACTTTTCGCGCTATACGTCGCAAGCGTCGCATGGTTTCCTTTGGAAGCGGCGGAGTCAGTGAGCGACGCCTCGCACATAGATGTTTACGTCACGCCATACTATAACTCGAAAGGTCCATCCGTAACTATCGGCCGGTTTAGTTCGGGCCTGGCGTCGGCGAAGAAAGACGAATTTCTTGCCACGATAACTAGGATGAAGAAAGATTGGGAACAACTCACGTTCCCGGAGCTCTATGTCGCTGCGATTCGACTTTACGACTTGGGCTACCGAAAGGAAGCGGTCTATTGGTTTTATTCCGCTCAGTATCGGGGTCGGCAGTTTGGGATTCTGCTAGATCAGAGTAAGATGGGCAGCATCGGTAGCCCTGGGTTCGAATTGTTACAGGCCCAGAATGCCTTCTTTCAATTGGTGGGACCTTACATCAATGGTTACGCTTTCGGAGATATGGATGGACTCGTGAAGGTCGTAGAAAGAGTCCAGAAAGAAGGCCGGCGCATACCTGATTTGCAGACCACCTATCCCAATGTCGCGTTTCGAAGTAAGAGCGAGTGGGAGCCGGCGAACACGGATCTCGCTGATGGGATGGGTAAGCTAATCTCGACTCTGAAAGAAAAGAAAGACGACATCAGACGTCAACGCATCCAGCAAGGTATCGAAGAGAAGTTCTCGAAGCTGACAAACAAAGAGCTAACCGGTCAGTAAAGTTAGCGGCAGGCTTCGACGGCGCTCGCGACCAGGAGCGACGGCTCGCCACGCCGCTTTGTTGTAGCGGCGCTTGTGCCAAGCGCCGA
>QIAA01000110.1 GCA_003224905.1 Acidobacteriota bacterium | reverse complement strand
GCGGCAATCGTCCTCGACCTGCGCCTGCCCAACATTCCTGGCCGCGATGTATGCCGCGAGATCAAACAACAAGCACCCAATGTGCCTATTATCGTTCTGAGTGCGGCCAGTGACGTTTCTGACAAGGTCCTGCTGCTGGAGCTGGGCGCCGACGATTACGTTACTAAGCCATTCAGTCCCAGAGAATTGCTGGCTCGGGTACGAGCCGCCCTGCGGCGTACAGCAAGAACTGGCGCCGGTGAGGTCGCTGCTTTTGGCAACATCTCGGTCGACTTTACAAGAATGGAGGTTGTCCGCGAAGGCCAGCCAGTTGCTTTGACCGCGCAGGAATTCAAGACCCTCAAATTCATGCTGCAAAATGCGGAGCGGGTGATCTCCCGCGATCAGTTGCTGAACGAGGTTTGGGGTTACCAGAACTATCCTTCCACGCGCACCGTGGATAATCACATATTAAAGTTGCGCCAGAAGCTGGAGCGAGACCCTGCCAACCCGGTGCACTTCCGGACGGTACACGGTGTGGGCTACAAGTTTGTCCGTTGACACTCCTCGATTCTCCACCCAGAATCAGGGCGTGAGGCAGAGATTATGAAACTTCGGATGCGCACCAAGTTTCTGCTCTCCATGCTCCTGATCTCCGCCAGCCTCACTTCCACCAGCCTGCTGCTGGTTCGCCACAGCATTCAGCGGCAGGTGCGAAAAGAAATCTTTGCGGACCTGCAGAACTCCGTTGCCACCTTCCGCAACTTCCAGCGCGAACGCGAACTCACCTTGACTCACGCCGCCGATCTGCTCGCTGATCTGCCAAATTTGCGGGCGCTAATGACCACCCAGCACGACGCTACAATTCAGGATGCATCTCACGATCTCTGGCGTCTCGCGGGAAGCGATCTGTTTGTGCTGGCGGATCGGACCGGCCGAATAGTTGCTCTGCACACCTCATCACCGGGCCTCTCTCGCGAGACGGCTCAACAATCTTTCACCAGCACTCTGAATGAAGATTCCCCTGAGCACTGGTGGTTGGGCAGTCAGCAGCTCTACGAAGTTTTTCGCCGGCCCATCTACTTCGGCGCTCCGGCGCAAAACCGCCTGCTGGGATTCCTTGTAATCGGATATGAAATCGATGAGAAAGTTGCCTCACAGGTCAGCCGCATTGCTACCAGCCAGGTTGCTTTCTACTACGGAGACCGCGTCGTAAGGAGCACACTCGCACCCGCTCAGAAATCCGAACTGGCCACCGCGCCGGTTGTTCTAAACAAGGGGAGCTCCGAACCAGAGGAAGTTCAGCTGGGCAATGAACGCTACCTGCTCCGCTCTGTTCAATTGGCGCCAGACAGGAACCCTCCTGTGCAATTGAGCGTTTTCAAGTCCTACGACGAAGCCACAGGATTCCTCAACCGATTGAACCGCCTCCTCCTGGCCCTCGGACTGATCGCCGTGCTTGGGGGCAGCGCCCTGGTATTTGTGATCTCCGATACCTTCACCCGTCCCTTGGGGAGCCTGGTGAACGGCGTCCGGGCGTTAGAGAAGGGCGATTACACGTACGCCCTGGATGGTCGCGGTGGGGACGAAGTCGCCGAGCTAACTGGGGCTTTTCAGCGAATGCGTGACAGCCTCCTGAATACGCAGCGGGAACTGCTCGAAGCCGAGCGCTTGGCAACTATCGGCCGCATGGCCAGCTCAATTTCCCACGACCTGAGACATGCACTCGCGGCAATCGTCGCCAATGCCGAGTTCCTCTGCGAGAGCCGTCTCTCATCCGAACAGCGCGAGGAACTCTACCAGGAAGTCCGGGTCGCGGTAAATCAAATGACCGATCTCCTGGACTCGCTCCTCGAGTTCTCACGCACGCGCGAATCTTTACGCCCTGCGTACAGCGATCTGCGGACCTCCATTGAACACGTCGTACAGACGATCCGCAGCCATCCGGAATTCCATCCGATCGCAATCGAGATTCGCCAGGAAGGTGATGCCAGCGGCTGGTTCGATTCGAAGAAGCTCGAACGCGCTTTCTACAACCTGCTCCTGAACGCCTGTGAATCAGTCGCCGCCGACAGCGGCAGGATCGAAATCGTATTGCGCTCGATTCCAGGAGCGGTCGATATTCGCCTCTCGGACAACGGCCACGGCGTGCCCGACTCTATCCGAAGGGAACTGTTCGAACCTTTTGTCAGTTACGGCAAGGAAAACGGTACCGGACTCGGGCTCACTGTGGTGCAGAAAATCGTCCAGGATCACGGCGGCGAAATTAACATCGAAAAAACATCGGCCCAGGGCACGACATTTCGGATGCTGCTTCCGACCGGCTGCTCCCCGAAATCTCCAGCCAGCCAGCACGAAGGTATGGCGGATCTACCGTCGTTCACTCAACCGGAAAAGGCGCGATCGGAGTAGGATTTCCAATCAGCGCTGTCGCTGATTTTCGCGACGAAGCAATGGACATTCCCAAGTCTTCTCTGGAGGCGAATTGTGAGGCAGGGAAATGGTTTCTCTCGTTCTATCCACAAGTCCGCTTTCACAGCGTCACTTCTGCTGCTTGTGACTGCTCGCGTTTGGCCACAACAAAATTCCGCACCCCCCAACGATGCTTCCATCAGCACTGCCGTTCAGCAGCTTCAGGAGCAGGTACGAGAGTTGCGCTCCGCTGTGATGGAGCTGCGCAGCGAAGCTGACCAGTACCGCGCCGAGACCGCCGAGCTGCGCAAGGCGCTGCAGGCCTCTCGGGCCCAGACCTCTTCTGAGGCCCCTGCCCCGGCGCAACCAACCGCCGGAACCCTGGAGAACCAGATCGAGAACCGGGTCGAGGCGCTGGAAGAGTCCTCGCAGCTCATCAACAGCAAAATTAACGATCAGTACCAGACAAAAGTGGAAAGCGCCTCGAAATACCGCATGCGGCTTTCCGGCCTGGTCCTGCTGAATGTGTTCAGCAATCACGGCATAGTCGAGAACCAGGACTTTCCCACATGGGTCATACCATCCGCGTCTAAGCCAACAACTCTGGGCGCCAGCCTCCGCCAATCGGAAATTGGCTTGGAAGTATTCGGTCCACAATTGCTCGGCGCGAGAACTTCAGGAAGTTTACAGGTCGATTTTGCTGGCGGCTTTCCGACCGTGCAAAACGGCGTGAACTACGGCTACGTCCGCCTGCGAACCGGCAGCATGCGTCTGGATTGGGAAAAATCAGCGCTCGTCGCTGGCCAGGACAACGTGTTCGTTTCTCCTCTTTCCCCAACCTCATTCGCCTCCCTGGCCGTACCCGCATTCGCCTACGCGGGCAACCTCTGGGGATGGATTCCTCAGGTTCGCCTGGAACATCGGTTTACAGTTTCCGAAAATCAGAGTTTTTTATTGCAGGGCGGAATACTGGATAACCTCGTCGGTCAACCGCCCTCCAGGGATTATGATCGCGACGCGCAGGCGGGTGAGGCATCGGGCCAGCCCGCATATGCCTTCAGAGCGGCGTGGACTCGCCCGCTCTTCGCACGCCCAATGACAATAGGGGCCGCCACTTACTACAGTCGCCAGAACTGGGGCTCTCGCCAAAATGTGAATGGCTGGGCGGGGATGGCAGACTGGGAAATTCCGTTCAACTCACGCCTCAGTTTGTCAGGCGAATTTTATCGCGGCTTGGCCTTGGGTGGTTTCGGCGCAGCCCTGGGGCGAAGTGTTCAGTTCAGCGATAATCCAGGCCCGGGATTTATGGTGCGGGCGCTCAACTCCATCGGGGGATGGTCACAGCTCAAGTTTCGCGCCTCAGAAAAACTGGAGTTCAACGGAGCTTTCGGCCTAGACAATCCTTACGCAGATGATGTGCGGGCATTGCCGCAAAGCTACTTCGATCCCTTTCTGCTGCAGAACCGCAGCTCCTTCGTAAATTTTATTTATCGGCCACGCTCAGATCTGCTGCTTTCAGCGGAGTACCGTCATCTGAGAACGTTCGACATCTTTGCTCAAAGCCCAACTGCAGATCAGGTCAATCTAATGATGGGGATTCTTTTCTGAACATGAACCGTATGGTCCTGGGATGTTGCGTGTTGCTCCTGTTTTCGACTCTGGCTACCGGCCAGCAGCTTACGTTAACCGCACGAGTGGCCCTGGCCAGCGAATCGAAAGCAAAGTCGTCAATGGATGCCCGCAACATCGTTCTATGGCTCACCCCTGATGCAGATTCGGTGAAGCCCAAACCCGTGCAGCATCTCCGGCTTGTGCAGAAGAACAAGAGTTTCGAACCTCACCTGCTCGTGATTCCTGTAGGCTCGGTCGTCGCGTTCCCGAATCGCGATCCCTTCTTTCACAACGTTTTTTCACTCTTTGAAGGCAAGCGCTTCGACCTCGGACTGTACGAAGCCGGAAGTACGCGCGACGTGCACTTCGACAAGCCAGGGGTTTCCTACATCTTCTGCAACATTCATCCGGAAATGAGTGCCGTGGTGGTTGTTCTGGATACGCCTTTTTATGGTGTCTCCGACCAGCGCGGTCAGATCCTGATTCCAAACGTGCCGCTTGGCCGATACACGCGAAGAATCTGGTATGAAGGATCTCCACCCGAGACGCTGCGGGAATTAACTCGAGAAGTAACGATTTCCGACAACACTTCCACTCTCGGTGTGCTGCGTCTACCAGATCCTGGCATGCCGCAGCCTCACAAGAATCTCTATGGACAGGATTACGCCCCACCCAACCCCGATACCCCCGCCTACGAGCATCGCTGAGCGCTCGTTTTCGTTTACAAAAAAGTGACAATTGTTTGAACAGACGATGACAATTATCGTCCGAGCGGTGTTTAGGCTTATCGCAATAAGAACGGGTGGCCGCTGCTGGCCCGTTCGAAGCGTGGTCCCGGGACCTTGACTGACTTCATGTACGGGCTCGCTCCTCGTCTGTCGCCCCGCCAGCCCGTTCTTTTATGACAGAGATTTCGGGAAACTACGCTTGCAATGGCAGGAAAGACTATGCCCTTGGGTGGCGCAGAGCTTCCAGCGCTGCGATGAATGCTTCTTGAATGAGGTCAGGCTTTAGCCGCTGAGGGTTTTGCAGCGTATTTACGTCTTCGTCTCCGCCATCTGCCCATGCCCGTAGTACTCATACGCTGACATAGGCTTCCCCACCTCTTTTTTCCAGACCCGGGTATCCACGGGCACCTTCCCGAGCGCCCGAGCCATTTCTCGTATGTGACTGGCCACCGCGCCGCAGCACGCGCCAATATAGTTGATACCAATTTGACGCGCATGAGTTGCGTACTCCCCCATTTCCGTACGCGTAAGCTGCAGCGGGTCCAGCGCCGTCGGAAATTCAGGCAGGCTGGTAAAATCCGGCGACTCCTTGGGAGTCCGGTATGCAACCGGCTGGCACGCAAGATAGCCGGAAACAGCTTTCCGCATCTCTTGCATCGGACGCAACAAATGTTCCGGCGGCCGCAGGCAGTTCATTCCCACAATGTCCGCACCCGCATCAAAAAGTGCTTTAGCCGCGTATGCAGCGGATTTTCCTTCACTGGTTTCGTCGCGGTTCTCGAAGCTGATCGTCACCATGACAGGTAAGCCAGTCTTCCTGGCACATTCGACCGCCAGCAAGGCTTCGCCCAGCCAGGAAAAAGTCTCGCCAATGATGAAGTCCACCCCTTCCTCAACCTGGATCGCAAGTTGCTCGTCAAACGTTCTGCGCACTCGGTCTGCTGCCGCCGGGCTCTCAGGTTCGTACATCCAGGTCAGACTCAGATTTCCAGCGACCAGGCACTTCTCGCCTGCGACTTCTCGTGCAATTCTCACCGCGGCACGGTTCAGGTCCTCCAGTTTGTTCTCCAAACCGACGGTCGCCAGCTTGTCCCGGCTGGCATAGAACGTGAGCGCCTGCAGAACCTCGGCCCCAGCTTCGCGAAATTCAATATGCAGTTGCCGTAAAGCTTCCGGATTGAGCAGCGCCACCTCTGGAGTAAACGGACCCGCGCGCACCCATCCTCGCTTCTCCAGCTCCAGCAAATAGCCGCCATCGCCTAGCACCGGTCCTTCTTTCAAACGCTCAAGAATGCCTTTCTTCATACATGCTCCTTAGAAGGCTGCTGCTGAACCGCGCTAGCTGCGCCACCTGTCCCGTTTCTGCTTCTGTGACTCGCTCGTCTGAATCGCCCCTTTTTCCAATCCCGCAACACCTGATGAGCGGCATTGTGTCCCGGAGCTCCCGTAACGCCGCCGCCCGGATGCGCACCCGCCCCGCACAGATAAAGAGCATCGATGGGCGTCCGGTACTGCGACCAGCCGGGCACCGGCCGCATGAAGAACAACTGCTCCAGGCGGAGGTCCCCGTGAAATATGTTGCCCTCTGTTAATCCGTAAGTACGCTCGAGATCGAGCGGCGTCAGCACTTGCCGCGCAATAATTGCGTTCGGCACGTTCGGTGCGTATTCCGTAATTTTTTTCACCACTCGGTCCCCCAGAAGTTCTCGCTGTTCATCCCACGTGCCCTGACGTAAACGGTACGGAACATATTGCACAAAGCAGGTCAGGATGTGCTTCCCAGAAGGCGCGAGTGAGTCATCAGCGTTCGAGGAAACAACACAATCCACCCACAATTCTTCTGGAATCTCACCAAACTTGGCGATGTCATAACAGCGCTCGGCAAATTCCAGCGAAGGCACCAATGTATAGAAAGTACGCTGCACTGGCGTGAAACTCGAAGGCGTGCCGATGAATCGGGGTTCCTCCGCGAGAACCATGTTCACCTTGGCGCAAGGTCCATCCATCTTAATGGCGCGAATTGCGTCGAGAAACTCTTTCGGCAATTCACCCGCCGGCACCATCTTCAAAAACGTCCCCTTGGGATCGGCATTCGAGAGCACGATTCGAGCAGAAATCTCAGTTCCATCCTCCAGGATCACACCCCCCGCGCGCCCATCACGAACCGCAATCTGCGCGACCGTAGAAGACGTACGAATTTCAACTCCAAGTTTTCTTCCCGCGGCCGCCAGCGCCTGCGTGATCGCGCCCATGCCGCCAATCACGTGGCCATAAAAGCCCTGCAACTCATGTTCTCCACCGCTCAGCAGGTGAAACAGCAATCCGATTGCGGTGCCCGGCTGGTACGGTCCCCCATGCTTGCCATAAACATTGTTGGCGAGAAACATGGTTTTTATTTTTTCCGACGTGTAGTTGTTGTCGAGGAATTCGCCCAGACTACCGGTTAGGAATGAAATCAGTTGCGCTATCTCGTGATTGGTGATGCCCCGAAACCGCTTTCCCACACGGAACAGGTCCGACCACCCGCTGACCCTGTGCGCGTCGATTTCCGGCGGAGCCTCAAGAAAAAATGGCTGCAGATAGCGCGCCAGCTTTTTCAGTTGGTCATCGATACGGACAAATGTCTCAGCGTCCTTTGCAGAAATCTTGCTGAATTCATTTTTCGCCCGCTCACGATCCGACCACCACGAAACCACTTGCCCATCAGGGAAGGGAACTTGAACCGCTGGATCGCAGGGAATCATCCGCAATCCAAATTCACGCAGCCGCAGATCGGAGATCACCTCCGGCCGCAGCATGCTTGCTATGTAGGAAGTAGTCGAGGCGCGGCAGCCCGGAAAGATTTCTTCCGTGACGCAACAACCGCCGACAATTTCCCTCCTCTCCAGCACCAGCGTCGAGAGGCCGGCTCGCGCCAGATAAGCGGCGGCCGTCAGTCCGTTGTGGCCGCCTCCGATCACGATCGCGTCGTAGACTTTTTGAGACGGAGGCATCGATGACTTGCGGTCAGCGAAACAGCTCGATAGCGAGCTTACATTAGCGCAAGCTGAACCAAAACAAAATTGAAATCACGATGAATTTCCTGTAAATTCCTATGACTTGAGGTCAGAGTACATGGCTGGTATTCCTACTATCGTTTCTCCTCCACGCTATCGACAAGCAGCCCTCCGTTCCCGTTCCGAAAGCAAGCGAGCCAGGATAGTCGATGTCGCCATGCGACACTTCGCGGAACAGGGTTATGAAGCCGCGCGCGTCGGCGACATCGCCGCTGAACTCGGCATCGCCAAAGGTTCCATTTTTCAGCATTTCGGCAGCAAAGACGGGTTGTTCTTCGAGGTCTATAAAAAAGCCGTCCGTTCCTTCCCGCGCTACCTGGATGCGCCCCCGGAAATTCGCGACGCCGGATTCTTCGAAGTCCTGCGTTACTGGCTAGCCCGCACCGAGCACTTGCTGCACGAAGACTGGATTCCCTATCGCGTATCCCTGCTCGGAAACTATGGGACCGATCTTTCTCTGAAGCGCGAGATTAATCGCTTCCTGCTTGCCGAGGATCCCTATGGCACCGTGCCCTTTGTGCGCTTCGGCATGGAACGCAACGAGCTTCGCCGCGATCTGGATCAGGAGATGGCCGTCTCCATCCTCGACTGGACCATGGAACGCTTTCAGGACGCGCTACTGACGGAAGAACTCGATCCCGGCCTCTTCCGCCGCCACGGCGATCCGCAGGAAAAAAAAGAGGCGCGCATCGCGCAGTTTCTCGATATCTTGTGCCGCGCTATCGGCGCCGAAGGTCATGGTTAGCGCGATGTCACAATCACTACAACAAATTCTCTCTAGTTACGACGACCGCGCCCCCTTATCCGAGGCTTTCACCATCCCCGCCCCCTGGTACGTAGACAGCCGGATCGCAAACCTGGAAGCGCAAACCGTTTTCAGCAAGGCCTGGCAACTGGTAGGCCGCATCGATCAGGTAGAAAAACCGGGTCAATACGTGAGCGCCACTGTCGCCGCCGAGCCCATTGTTGTAGTACGCGGGGCCGATGGCGTCCTGCGCGGCTTCTACAACGTATGCCGCCATCACGCTGCAGCCGTCGTCACTGAACCTTGCGGACAGGCCTCCATCCTCCATTGTCCCTACCACGGCTGGAATTACGGTCTCGACGGCTCGCTGAAGGGCATGCCCGAATTTGACGGCGTAAAGAACTTCGAGCGCGAGCAAAACGGCCTGCTTCCTATCAAGGCTGACGTCTGGGAAAAATTCGTGTTCGTGAATCTTGATCCCAACGCTCTGCCGCTTTCTGAATTTCTAGGAGGACTAACGAAGCGCGCGGCCCCGCTGGGCCTCAAGAACCTCCACTTTTTCGACACCCGCCGTTACGACATCCACTGCAATTGGAAAGTTTTTGTCGACAATTACCTCGACGGAGGCTATCACGTTCCGCACCTCCACAAAGGCCTGAACTCTGTGCTCGATTACAAGCAATACACAATCGAAAACGAAGACCGCTATTGCCTCCAGTCAAGCCCCATGGTTTCCTCCGATGAAGACGTCGCCACCGGCGCCACTCGCAAAGGCGACCGCGCCTGGTACTTCTGGCAATATCCCAACCTCATGATCAATTGCTATGAAGGCTACATGGACACCAACCTCGTTCTACCCGTCGATGTCGATCACTGCCGCGTCATCTTCGACTTCTATTTCGCCGACGTGAGCGACTCCCGCCGCCAGTACAACCAGCAGAGCGTCGCCGTCGGTGCTCGCGTCCAGGATGAAGACCTGGGCATCTGCGAGGCGGTGCAGCGCGGCCTGAAATCCCGTGCCTATGGCGCCGGCCGCCTGTCCGTTCGCCGCGAGGCCGGCGAGCACCTCTTCCATCGCCTGCTGGCAGCAGATTTAAAGAATGGTTTAGTCCAAACCGCCGCCGCCGCCGATTGACCGACAGCGACAGCCTCTGTGTTCCTTCGCGCCCTCTGTGGTTAAGAATTTTTCTCGTCCACAAAACTGACACATTCGAACTCCCGTACAATCACCCCCGTATCCAAAATCTCTCCTGAGGTCCTAACGTGATCCGAACGGCGGCAGTGCTGTTGAGTGTCGCAATGTGCTCCCCCGTTGTCTTCGGCCAGGTGATCGTCATCAAAGCCGGACGCCTGATTGACCCCGACAGGGCCGCCGTTCTCACCAGCCAGGTGATAGTGATCCGAGACAAGAAGATAGAAGCTGTAGGCAGAGATACAGTCATTCCCGCCGACGCGAAAGTCATTGACCTCTCCAGCATGACGGTTTTGCCCGGCCTGATCGATTGCCACACCCACCTGGCCGATGGTCCCACGGATGACGGCGACCCATTCTCCCAATTGAAGAGGACGGCTGCGCAGGTGGCGTTCCAGTCCGTTCCCAACGCGCGCAAAATGCTGGAATCGGGCTTCACTACGGTTCGCGACGTGGGCGTCTATCGCGCTCTGAACGATGTCGCGATGCGCGATGCCATCGCTAAAGGCTTCATCATCGGACCGCGCATGTACGTGGCCGGCGCTTACATCACCATCACTGGCGGCGCGGGCGCTATGACGGGACTCGCCCCCGATATTCAGCTTCCGTGGGACCTGCATTACGGCGAAGCAAACAGCCCCTGGGAAGTTCGCCAGAAAATCCGCCAGCTGGCACACGATGGAGTTGACCACATCAAGATTCTTTCCAGCGGCGCCGTGCTCACCCACGGCAGCAATCCCAAATCGCAGGAATTTACGATGGAGGAACTCCAGGCTGCTGTGGATGAGGCCAGCCGCTTCGGCCTGCGCGTGGCATCGCACGCTCACTCACCTGACGGAATCAAGAATGCCATCCGCGCCGGAGCGGCCTCCATCGAGCACGCCACCATGATCGATGACGAAGGCATCGCGTTGGCGAAGCAGCGCGGCACCTACCTCGACATGGATATCTACGACGAAGAATGTATCCAGGAAGCTGGCCGCCGCGGAAGCCTTCCCAAAGATTTCCTGCAGCACGATGCCGAACTAGGCCAGTTGCAGCGCGAAAATTTTCGCAAAGCGGTCAAGGCTGGCGTGAAGATGTCTTTCGGCACAGATGCAGGTGTGTGTCCCTACGATCAAAGCGTGAAGCAATTTGCCTTCATGGTGAAGTACGGCATGACTCCCATGCAGGCCATCCAGGCTGCTACCACGAACGCCGCCGATCTGTTAGGCCACGCAGACGTTCCCGGTTCCATCAAGCCCGGCAAATTTGCTGACGTAATCGCAGTCTCCGGCGATCCGTTACAAGACATCACTCTGCTCGAGCACGTGCAGTTCGTCATGAAAGAGGGAAAGATTTATAAGCAGTAGGTGTCAAGCCTCGTACCAGCGAAACCCATGTTTCTGCTCTAAAGCCATCTGCTTGATAACCGCAAGCGTCCGCGCCCGCCGGTAGTTCGCACAGGCTACGACAATCGCATTGCACAACGCGATCGGCGCGACGTACGAAGCGCCATACGAAGGAGTTTCTACTCTGGTGAGAAAACACTCATGCGCGAATTGGTTGAT
Source organism: Acidobacteriota bacterium (assembly GCA_003224905.1). Lineage (GTDB taxonomy): Bacteria > Acidobacteriota > Terriglobia > Terriglobales > Acidobacteriaceae > QIAA01. The sequence goes on along the minus strand of QIAA01000110.1, from coordinate 11,967 downwards.
AGGAGAAACCAACGTATCCGTTACCCCAACACAGTAAGCGCCTAGCGCGCGCGCCTGCCGCAAACCCTCTACCGTCTGCCGCAACCCTCGCCGGTAGCTGACTGCAACCACTACATCCTGTTTGCCGACGTGCCGAACCTTGTGCACCACCTCGCCCGGCAAAACAGCGACTGCCACGGGCAAACCCAGAACCGCCAGCTGGTACTCGAGAAATTTCACCAGATTCGCAGCCAGATCTCCCCCCAGAAAAACGATGCGCCTTGCCGAGTGCAGACGCCGTGCGAGCTGCGCCAGTCGAATCGTATCCAGCCCTTGCATAAGTGCTTTCAGGTTCTCCAAATCCTGTTCTAATGAAGCCTTTATTTTGGCGGGAACCGTGGCTTGCCTGCCGGCTCCGGACTGCATCGTGTCGAGCGATGTAGCCTGTGCGATCGAGAGCTCATGCAAATAATGTTGGAACTCGCGATAGGATTCAAACTTCATCCCGCGGACGATACGAATCATAGTGGCGGGATCAGTCTTCAGCCGCTCGGCCAGCGCCCGCACACTCAGCAGCACGAATTCGCGGGGATGCTCAAAGGCTGGACTGATAATCTCGCGCCGTCTCGGAGTCAGAAAGCCAACCCTGGTGGAAAGGCTTACAGGGGTTGTCACGCGGGACTTGCTCTTACGGCGCCGCGCCATCGGCACAAGAGCTTCTTTTAAATCGGACTCCTTGTCAACTAAAGACTGAATTTCTGGTAGTGGGCAGTTTGATGTCATCCTGAGCAAGCGCCTTTTGCGCAGCGAAGGATCTGGGCGAGCCGCGCGTTGTGTCGCGTTCCTTGCGACGCATGAATCGCGCGTCTGGCTCGCGTCCTTGCCAAACTGCATCACTACCGAATTTTCTGGTTCGGCACACAGCCATACAGCCGATCCGTATAATACTTCGCGACTTCAAAAAGCACGGAGGATTTCATGATCCCCAGTGGCCCAACGTCTTCGCCTGGCCGTCGGAAATTCCTTGCCGCTGCCGCTGGCACAGTAGCGGCGCTCACCGCCGCGCACCCGGTTTCAGGATTCGCCAGCACAGCGCCTGATGATAGCTCCCGCCCCCTGCCCGAAAGCGCAAAACGCAAAATTCCTATTGGCGTTTTCGACCCAGCCTTCCCCGACCTCTCGCTCGACGAAATGATCGATAAATTCGCCGCCTGGAGCGTAGAAGCCGTCGAGATCGGCACTGGCGGCTATCCCGGCACAAAGCACTGTCCCGTGTCGGAGCTTCTCGACGATTCCGCCAAGCTGCGCGCCTGGAAGAAGAAGTTTGAAGATCGCAACATCCAAGTTGCTACCTTAAGCTGTCATGGAAACCCGGTCCACCCGGACAGCAAAGTTGCCCAGCGGGATGCCGAGTTTTTCAAGCGCACTGTCCTCCTCGCTGAACGCCTCGGTGTGCAAGTCATCGTCGGTTTTTCAGGATGTCCAGGAGGCACCCCCACCGACAGCATGCCCAACTGGGTCACCTATCGATGGCCCCCCGAATACGCCCAGATGCTCGACTGGCAATGGAAGGAAAAAGTTATTCCCTACTGGAAGGAGGCAGCCGCTTTTGCGCGCCAGCATGGCATTCACAAATTGGCGCTGGAGATGCATCCGAATTTCGTGGTTTACAACCCGATGACGCTGCTCAAGCTGCGTGCCGCCGTCGGCGAGGAAATCGGCGCAAATTGCGACCTCAGCCACCTTTTCTGGCAGCAGTGTGATGCCATCGAAGTCATCCACATGCTGGGCAAAGAGGGCGCCATTTTTCACGCTCACATGAAAGATACGACTTTCTACAAGGAGAACGTCGACCGTTACGGCGTGCTGAATTTCGCCTTCGATAAGAATGATTTGTCACGCGCATCCGAGACGTTCCGTGCCGTGGGCTACGGCCACAGCGCCGGCGCCTGGAAAGAAATCGTCCGCGCATATATGGAAGTCGGTTATCAGGGAATTTTCAGCGTCGAGAACGAGGATCCGATTCTGTCCGGCGAAGTAGGAGTCGAGCGCGCCCTCTATGTGCTGAAGAATGTCCGCAACGAGTTGCTCGGAACTAGCAGCTGAACGGTCGCTCCTAGAAGGACTAACCATCATGCAACGACGCGACTTCGCTCGTGCCTTGGCCGGTACTGCTTTGACCGCTGCCATTCCGCAGATAAGCCGATCGCAAACCAAAGACGTCCCGTTCAAGCTTTCCATCATGCTCTGGACCGTCTACCGCGACCTGCCTTTCGAACAGCGGCTGGAGAAGGTGGCCGAGGCTGGTTACAGAGCCGTGGAATTGGTAGGCGAATTCGAGAAATGGTCGGACGGCGATTTCCGTCGCATCAACGCCAAAAAGAAATCTCTGGGCATCACCTTCGACGCCACCGCCGGACTCTCGAAAGGAATCGCCGACCCGCAGACGCGGGACGCTTTTCTCGCGGAACTCAACACATTCGTTCGCACGGTACAGAAACTGGAGTGTCCGGCGATCATCGTGCTTTCAGGAAACCGGGTCGAAAATCTTCCTAAACAAGCTCATCATGACGCGTGCGTTGAGGCTCTGAAACGTGCCGCAGACGTCGCTGCCAAACAGAATCTCACGCTGCTCCTCGAAAACATCGATCAGGAGGAAAATCCCAGGTATTACCTGACTTCAGTGGCCGAGGGCTTCGAAATCGTTCGCAAGGTTGGCAATCCTCATGTGAAATTTCTTTACGACTTTTACCACGAGCAAATTTCAGAGGGAAATCTGATCAAGAAACTCAAAGAGAACATTGATTTCGTTGGTCTCGTGCACATCGCGGACGTTCCTGGCCGCCACCAGCCCGGAACCGGCGAGATCAACTACGCCAGCATCTATCGCAAGCTCGCGGAATTGAAGTACAGCGGCTACGCCGCAATGGAGTTTATCCCCGAAGGAGACCCCGTGGCAGCCCTCCGCTCCGCGCGAGAGATGGTGATCAGCGCAGTGAACCAATAACCGTTCACTCCCGCCGCTTCGCCCAAAACCCACGCCGTGCGCGGCTTCCCAGCGGCCTCCGTGGTTGACGGTTGTCATGCCGCCGATTTAGGATTCTCCAGCCCAAGGTCCGAGCACATGCTCGCCAGCCAGTCCAGGTTTCCCATTCCCGCGAGCTTTCCGGCGTGCATCGGCCCACCATTTTCTCTAAGGAGCTTCAGATGGCCCGAGCCCGACTTCTTCTGATCCTGCCGCTTTTCGCTTTTCTCTCCACCGGCCTACTGTTGGCACAAACATCGACAAAGCCGTTAACGTTCGTTCGCACCACAAGACTCTCCGGTGGCGCCGTCAGCAGCCTGATCGGCCGCGTGCAGGATACTCCCGATGTGGATGAGACTTTCGATATTCCGGGAGTTTCCGGAGACAACAGCCTTGCCCGCTTGCCTGCCAGTCACGTGCCTAAACCCGCAGGTACCCCGTTTGGCAGCGGAAATTTTACCGGTTTTGCCGGGCTCGATCAGTTTCTCCAGGCCATAGCTCCTACTCCCGGTTTCAATGGCGCCAATGGCCAGCTGGAACCCCCTGATCAAGGACTCGCGGTGGGCAACGGTTTTGTCATCGAGCCTATCAATAACGCCATCGGAATTTACGACACCGCGGGGAACTTCCTCGCGTTTGAAGCTCTCAGCTCACTTTTCGGGGTTCCTCCCACGTTTGTGCTCGATGCCAACGGAAACGTTACCGGCTTTGGTCCATTCCTATCTGATCCCAGGGCATACTTCGACTCGGTGAACGGTCATTTCTTCGTTACGGAAACCGAAATCGACACCGATCCCGGTACCGGCGCGTTTGGCAATAAAGGACATATATTTATCGCGGTCAGCGAGAGCAACAATCCCCTGGGAAATTGGAACGTGTACGTGCTGGATGTTACCAATGACGGCGACCCCCGTTTCGGCGGGTGTCCTACCGGTTGCGCCGGTGACCAGCCGCTGATCGGCGCTGACGCCAATGGCTTCTATATCAGCACCAATGCTTTCGGCCTGCCGCCCTCCACATTCCGTGGAGCACAGCTCTACGTGTTGTCCCTGTCTGCTCTCGAAAGTGGTCCGGGCGGCTCGATTACCGCCATCCACTTCGGAGATCTCAGCGCGGCCGGCCTGCCCGCCCGCTCGATTCAACCCGCCACTGTGCCTCCCGGCGGCGTTTACGAGAGCGCAAGCGGCGGCACCGAGTATTTCATGAGTGCAGTCGATCCTACACACCTGCTCGACAATCGCATCGCAGTCTGGGCGCTCACCAACACCAGCTCGTTGAACTCCACCCCAGCCCTGAGTTCACCAAGCAATGTGATCGTTGGCACTGAGGTCTACGGTTTTCCGCCTTCAACTGAACAAAAGCCCGGCCCTACGCCACTTCGGGATTTCCTTGCCTCTCCGGCGGCTGCGCAGGATCCCACGATCGGTGGCATTTTCAAGAACCACGAAGAACTGCTTGCTGCAAATGACGACCGCATGCAACAAGTGGTGTTTGCCAATGGCATGCTCTGGAGCGCAATTCCCAGCATCGTAAAGCCGCAAGGCCCCGTACGCGCCGGCGCAGCCTGGTTCATTCTTTCACCCTCGTTCAGCGGCGGCACGCTCAGCGCGAGTGTCGTCAACCAGGGCTATGTGGCGATCCAATCCCCGAGTCAAAACAGTGTGCTCTTTCCTTCGGTTGGCGTGAACGCCAGCGGGAAAGCTGTGATTGCGTTTTCGATTGCCGGCCAGGACTTCTATCCCAGCGCCGGATACGTCACCCTGGATGCCACCACCGGCACCGGTCCGATTGTGATCAGCAGATCCGGCTTCGCTCCGGATGACGGGTTCACCGGTTACGCCCCCTTCGGCTTCCGCGTTGCACGCTGGGGCGACTACTCTGCAGCCGTTTCCGACGAGCAAGGCAATCTGTGGATGGGCAACGAAGCCATCTTGCCGCCCCTGGTTCAATTTCCTCCGGGGGTATTGTTCGCCAATTGGGGCACCTTCATCACCGAAGTCCCCCAATGAAGCGAAAATCGTTCGGTTACTCCTGAACAGCCGCGAAGCGGCGGAATTCATTAGCCCAGCGCGTGAGCGCTGGGTAAGATGGCGCAAAATTGTCGAGTGCCGCAGGCACGGCACAGTTTTCACGCAGACTCGAAAGTGCCCGCAGGGCGCCCCCTGGGCAATCGGCTACACACCCGTACCTCAGGCAACGGGCCGACCTGCCACACAGCCCGGTGGGTCGGCCCTCGTCGTTTAACATCGCCTCATTGAACCGCAACTGACTCCACCTGAATCCCACAGGCGCATGACTTCATCTAGCCTGTATGCCCCCTGAACAAATTGCGCGGCCTCTCGCCGACTTCGCCGGGACCGTGACTCAACCCTCCAGCGGAATCGGTTCGGCCGACTCAACTTTGCTCGACGCTTACTCGCAAGCCGTCGTCACTGCTGCGGAGAAGATCAGCCCGTCAGTCGTAAAGATTGAGGTCATACAAAAAACCAGGAGCCGTTCTGGAGATCCTCGTGAACATCAAGGCGGGGGCTCCGGATTCGTGTTCACGCCCGATGGCCTGATTCTCACCAACAGCCACGTTGTTCATGGCGCAACCAGCATTCATGTTTCATTGCCCGACGGACGGCATTGCCCGGCACTCACGATCGGCGATGATCCCCCCACGGATCTGGCAGTGATCCGGGTTGACGCGCCGCCCAACCTTGTTGCCGCTCCTCTGGGAGATTCGCAGAAACTCCGCGTCGGGCAACTGGCAATCGCCATCGGAAATCCCTACGGATTCCAATACACGGTCACCGCCGGCGTGGTAAGCGCACTCGGCCGATCGCTGCGTTCCTACTCCGGACGCCTCATCGATGACGTCATCCAGACCGATGCTTCTCTTAATCCCGGCAACTCCGGCGGTCCGCTGGTAACCTCGGATGGCCGCGTAGTGGGCGTGAACACAGCAACCATAATGGGCGCTCAAGGCCTATGCTTTGCGATCGGTATCAATACCGCTAAATTCGTTGCCAGCCGCTTGCTGCAGGACGGACGCATCCGGCGCAGCTACATTGGGGTTGAGGCGCAGACTGTGCCGCTGCACCGGCGGCTGGTGCGCTTCTATGATCTGCCGCAGGAGAGCGGCGTAGTGGTGTTGTCAGCTAATGATGCAAGTCCGGCACAGAAGGCAGGACTACGCGAAGGGGATATCATCATCGCTCTGGATGGCAAACCGGTGGCCGGAGTAGACGATCTTCACCGCCTTTTGACTGAGGCGCGTGTCGGCGTGAGCAGTTCGTTCACAGTACTGCGCTGGACGGACAAGCTGGAGTTAAGAATCTTACCCCAGGAGGTACGTGCCAACTGAGGAGATGCAGACTGTCTCTTTTTGGTAGTGGGCTGGGTAAGAAGTTCGATAATCACTGCCTCATGCTTGCGATATATCATGCCTATTAAAATTTCTGTCGCGTGCATCAGACTTTGAGGGTGACGTCAGCAATAGAAGCTGGCCTGACAGATCACGTTTGGAGCTTGGAAGAATTGGGACTATTACAAATAAATGAAGCCTCGATTGCAGCTTAGAACCTATCTCATAAATACCCCGCCCGCCAGTGAGCAAAATTGCACAGATTAGTGTGCATGAAGGAACTACCATCCCATTGTCCAAAAAGTTGTCCGCAGTGGAGCGTGTTTCGATGAACACAAACGAAAGGCAAATCGCGCTATCCGTCCTCGAAGGCCTCAGAGCAGACTTGCTGTATGCACGCCTGAACAACGGAACCGGCATTATTGACATAGCTGACCTTCGCCAGTACATCTACGAACTGATGGGCCGGATAAGGACAAACGCCCTTGTAATGGACGGACCATACGGGAACAGCAATGGCCACGGGCAAGATATTGGTAAGAGTAATGGTCCCAATGGGGAAGCGCATCCAGAGGGAAAGTTCTGGCCTGAGCGACAGCAAACCTGAGGTGGGCCATTTTATGAGATGAGTTGTAACCTAAAGCTGCTTTACGTCTTGGTGTTTGTACTCACCTACGCATTCATTTTTGGATTACTCTGGCTGCGTTCAGAAATGAGACAGTCTGATTACTTCCGACCGAACCTGCGAAGCAGTTCTCTCTCAGAAATCAGTTTAGTTTCCGGCTTGGCGGCTGCCTATATCGTGTTTCGAGTTGCTCGCAACAAAGACTGAAATTCAAAACGGCCCACTACTGTCTCTTTCGTGTAATTGCAACCTCACTTCCCCTGTGTTAGCTTCAACCCACAGTAGAGGTTAGCTTGCAGGAAACAATTCCTGCCGGGCTGGATCGCAAAGAGGCGGAAGCGTATCAACGGCTCGATCCGGCGCGGCTCCCAAAGCACATCGCCATCATCATGGACGGCAACGGCCGCTGGGCGCGCCGCCGTCACTTGCCGCGTATAGCCGGACACCGCGCCGGCGTCGCCGCGGTTCGTTCTACGGTTGAAACGGCGGCGCGTATTAAAATTCCCGCGCTCACCCTGTATGCGTTTTCAGAAGAGAACTGGAAGAAGCGTCCCAGGAGCGAAGTGGAATTCTTAATGGGACTGCTGTGCCGCTATTTGAAGCAGGAAGTCCCTACGCTGAACAAAAACAACATCAGGCTCGAATATATCGGACGCCAGCACGAGCTTCCCCCAGTCGTGCAACAGAAGATGGAGTGGGCCCGCCAGGCAACCGCTCAAAATAGTGGTATGGTCCTCACGCTGGCGCTGAACTACAGCGCGCGCACCGAACTGGTGGATGCCTTTCGTTCATTGGTCGATGCCGCATCGCGCAACGGCGGACTCAATCACCTGCAGATAGATGAAGAATCCGTATCTCGCAATCTGTACACCCGTCATCTGCCTGATCTCGATTTCGTGATCCGCACCAGCGGCGAGATGCGGCTCAGCAACTTCCTCCTGTGGCAACTTGCCTACGCCGAGATTCACGTTACGCCCACCCTATGGCCGGAGTTTCGCGGCGTCCACTTGCTGGAAAGCATTGCGGACTATCAGAAACGCGAACGCCGTTATGGCGGACTAACCACTGACGGCCATTCTCCTTCTAGAGTTTCCCGGAGCTAGGGGCGCTTGAACGCGCTCAAGCGAGTCGCCACCGCGGTGGTGCTCATCCCCATTGTCCTGGGTCTGGTGCTGCGTGCGCCAATCGCAGCCCTCGCCGCGGTCGCAGGCCTGGTGGCCTTGCTGGCCGTCGAGGAACTTCTCCGCCTTTCCGAAGCCTACGGCATTCGCCCCCTGCGCTGGCCCACCCTCATCTTTGTTGCTCTATTCTTTCTTCTGCTGGGTTTCGATGTGGGAGCCGGCAAGCCATTGCTCTCGACCGCCGCCTTTGCCTGTGGCGCAGCTTTGGCGGCGACACTGGCCGCATTCGTTTTTTTGTCGATCGCGATGCGGCGCGCCGACCTAACCAGGGCATTTCCAGCGGCACTGGTTTCCGCATTCGCTTTCATTTACGTCTCCTTGCCGCTCGCAATGCTCGTGCAAGTCCGGCAGCAATGGTCAGGAGCATTTCTGGTCTTGTATCTGCTCCTCGTCGTTTGGGCGGGCGATGTCTTCGCGTACTTTATCGGACGATCCCTTGGGCGCGCTCCGATGTCTCCTCGCATCAGCCCAAAAAAAACCTGGGAAGGAGCCTTGGCTTCAATGGCGGCCAGTCTGATCGTGGGAATGTTGCTGTACAACTATGCGCTCCCTGTCAGTTCTGCGCTGCTCAACGCGCATCTAATTACAAGAGAAAATGGTTTCTTCGCTTTGGAAAAGCCGCCCCTGTGGCCGGCTCTGCTGCTTTCTGCGTTGATTAATATCGCCGCGCAGCTGGGAGATCTAGTTGAATCCCTGATCAAGCGCGGCGCGGGCGTGAAAGATTCGGGAACGATCCTTCCTGGCCACGGCGGCATGCTTGACAGAGTTGATGCACTGCTCTTCGCCGCTCCCGTGCTGTGGTACTATGCGGCTTGGCGCGTGATACAGTAGCTGAACCTCCCCTTAGCCGCGCCAAAGCCCAAGTTTTCCTTACCATGAAGCGCATCGCCATCCTGGGCTCGACCGGCTCCATCGGCCGCAGCACTCTCAGTGTGGTCGAGTCGCACCCGAATCGCTTCGAAGTCGTCTCCTTAGCCGCTGGCCGCAATGTCGAAACTGCCTTCGAGCAAGCTAGGCGATGGAAACCGCGCGTCATCTCAGTCGCCGCCGAAACCGACGCAGCCAGCCTCCGCAACCTCCTCCGCACCGCTGGCCTCGCCGAAATTGAAGTCGTACACGGCTCCGCGGGAGCCGTTCGCGTCGCCACTCATCCCGAGGCCGATTTCGTAGTCAGCGCCATCGTTGGCGTCGCCGGCCTCGAAGCCACTTACGAAGCTGTAAAGGCCGGCAAAACCGTCGGCCTAGCAAATAAAGAATGCCTCGTCGCCGCCGGAGAACTGATCACCGCCGAAGCCCGCCGCCACAACAAGCCCCTCCTCCCAATCGACAGCGAGCACAACGCCGTGCACCAGTGCCTGCGCGCCGGAAAAGTAAACGAAGTCGAGCGCATCTGGCTCACAGCCTCGGGAGGCCCGTTCCTCAAAACGCCTCTATCCCAATTCCACGCGATCACGCCCGATCAGGCGCTCGATCACCCCACCTGGAGAATGGGCCGCCGCATCACCATTGACTCTGCCACTTTGATGAACAAAGGTTTCGAGGTCATCGAGGCCTGCCGCCTCTTCAATATTGCACCGCACCAGGTGCAAGTAATCGTTCATCCGCAATCGACAATTCATTCCATGGTGGAGTTCGTGGATGGCAGCATACTTGCTCAATTCTCTGTGACCGACATGCGCCTGCCGATCCTCTATGCCCTCACCTACCCCGACCGGGTTCCCTCAGATATGCACTTCCGGGTCATGGACTTACGGCACCTCGAATTCTGCCCGCCGGATATGGAAAGATTTCTCTGTCTGCGGCTCGCCTATGAAGCAGTGGAGGCGGGTGGTGCGAAAACCGTTGCACTTAACGCCGCCGACGAAATCGCAGTCGCCGCCTTCCTCGTCGGTTCGCTCGGTTTTGGCGATATCCCCCACGTAATTGAACAAACCCTTGCGGAAACGAATCCCGCAAGACTGGAATCTATTAAGGATGTGCTCAAAGCAGATGCTGCAGCCCGTCTCCTCGCCCAGGAAAAAACCAAAAAACTTGGACGAAGTGCGGTGTTGCGCCCTGCTTAGGAATCAAATTAAATAGAGGAATAATTATTTTATGTCTGGGTTCTTCACGGCTCTCTTCGCGGTGGCGCTAATTCTGGGTTTCATGATCCTGATTCACGAGTTTGGCCACTATGCCGCGGCCAAGCTCCTCGGCGTTCGTGTCGAAGTCTTTTCCATCGGCTTCGGCAAGCGCCTTCTCGGCTTCAAGCGTGGAGACACCGACTACCGCCTCGCCGCCCTTCCTCTCGGCGGCTACGTAAAAATGAGCGGCGAGAACCCCATGGATGAGCGCACCGGCGATCCCGCCGAGTTCCTCTCCCACCCTCGCTGGCATCGTTTCATCATCGCCATTGCCGGCCCGGCCATGAACATTTTCCTCGCCGTGGGCCTGCTCACCGGCGTCTACATGGTGCACTTCGAGTATCCGGTGTACATCGATCAGCCCGCCGTCGTCGGGTGGATCAAGCACGGCTCGCCCGCCGAAAAAGCCGGCCTGCAGCCCGGAGACCGCATCATCCGCGCCGACGGCATCGAGAATCCCACCTGGGAACAGCTCGATCCCCGCGTCATGCTCAGTCCCAATCAGCCTCTGGACATCACCATCCTGCGCGGCGGTGAAACCATCGAGAAGACCATCGTCCCGCGCGCAGTTACCTCATCCCAGGTGGGCTCTGCCGGATGGTATCCCCTGGAAAACGTCGTCGTCGGAGACATCGATCCCGACATGCCCGCCGCCAAAGCCGGTATCAAGGAAGGCGACAAGATCATCGCCATGAACGGCAAGCCCGTCCCCTCGATCGACGCCATGATCGAGAACCTGCAAGCCACCAAAGATCAGCCGGTCGAATTCAAAGTCCTGCGCGACAATCAGGAACTCACCTTCCGCGTACAGCCCGTGCTCGCGCAGGCCGAAGAGCCCGCGGAAAAGCGCTATCGCATCGGCTTCCGCAACAGCCACGAAATGAAGATCACGCACCTCAGCCTGGCGGAAGCCTTCACCCGCTCCGTCGACGATAACAAGAAGACCTCCGCCCTGATTCTCGAACTGGTGAGAAAGTTGCTCCAAGGGAAAATCTCACCCAAAACCATCGAAGGCCCCATCGGCATCGGCCGCGCCGCCGGCGAAGCCGCCAGCGAAAAAGGCTGGACACCGCTTCTCGTCCTGACCTCCGCCATCAGCCTCAACCTCGGCATCTTCAACCTGCTGCCGATCCCCATCCTCGATGGCGGCGTCATCCTGCTCCTCTTCGTCGAAAGCCTGATGCGCCGCGACATCAGCCTGCACATCAAAGAACGCATCTACCAGGCCGCCTTCGTCTTCCTGGTGCTCTTCGCCGCCATGGTCATCTACAACGACCTGGCCAAAACCTTACCAGGCGTAATGCAGCGATTGCCGTAGAACCTGGAGTTCTCATAGCGGCACCGGGAAGGGCACGACTTCCAGTCGTGCCGATAGCGCCTCGTTATTGGTCCGCGCTTTAGCGCCTGAGGTTCTCTGCAAGCGTCCGAATTCCATTTGGAGGTCTAATTCATGCCACTAAGTCTCACGTTCTCTAGATTTTACCCGCAACTCATTTCTTTCCAAAGATTTTGTTCATGTTCTCCCGGTAACCCGATGATTCCAGAAGATCACGGGACTAGGGGTATATACATTTCTACTAGCCACTGGCCACTAGCTACTAACCACTTTTTTCCGGAGACATACATCCATGCATAAATCCACCAAAAAACCCGAACCTTACAAACTCACCAGCCCGTTCAGCCTG
>QIAA01000014.1 GCA_003224905.1 Acidobacteriota bacterium | reverse complement strand
GAGTTTGCGGCGGTGTAAGGGGAATCCGTCAGCTCGTTGTCATCCTTGTGCCACGAGCACGACCCTCAGATGGAGCGGCGGAGATCCGGACATACCTTATGTGCCTTTGAGCACGAATAGAAGCCTGTCCGCAACGCCGCAAACAAATACCTATGGACTCGTACGCCTGTTTTCATAGAAGGATGACATGGGTGGGGACTTTATCGCAGCGCGTGAAGCGCTGCGCCACCCAAAATCTGAATTTTTCCGCAACCTCTGAAGCCGTGGTCCGCCCAAGACCGATTTTTGAAACCAACCCTGGGCCTTCGGGGCTCGCTGCGCGAACGACAACTTCGCTCAGGATGACACGTGGGCGGAAGGATTTCCTCTTCAACTCGTGCCTTCAGCCTTCTTGACTGCTGACTCCGCTCCTTGGAACCCGATTCGAGAGTGTGTGCCGTCACAAAAAGGCTTGGTAACAGAACCGCCGCAGCGGCATAGTGAGAACGCAGGCTTGCCACTTAAGTCGTACGGATTGCCGTCCGCGTCGACCAACTCAACTGTACCCTCGGGCGCTTCCACTCGATAAGGACCGTTCTTCCTGACAGTAATCTTCACAGCAGCCATGAAGCCTCCTATTCCCTCTTGAACGGTTGATCTATGAACTAGAAGATATCACGCTGAGAATCGTCAGGCGGCAGCAGCCCGGGTAGTCAATACATCTCGATAGAGCTGCAGATACTGATCGATCATACGGTTGGAATTGAAGCACTCGCGGGCCCGCTGATAGACACGATTCCCATAGCCGCGGCAGAGGTCCCGCTGCGTGCTCAGGCGCTTGATTACGGCCGCGAGACTTTCCGCATCGTTGGCACTGAAATACAGAGCACTGTCTCCCCAGAGCTCCCGCAGTGGCGGAATGTCGTTGGCGATGATTGCGCAGCGGGAAAGGGCAGCTTCCAGTGTGGCCATCCCAAACGGCTCGTAACGCGAGGTAGCGACATAGATAGCAGCGCGACTGTAAAGCGCGCGCAGTTGCGCGTCAGTTTGCGGCCCTTTCAGGGCTACACGAAGGTCCCCGGTACTGACTTTGACCTCTGCGCGAATTGGGACCTGTGGCGTGCGTACGGGATCATCGGACCCCACGATGCACACGGGGAGCGGATGCTCATGCTGCGTGAGCAGCGAGACTTGCTTGCCGGCATCCACCAGACGTCCGACCGCCAGAATGGAATGGTCTTTGCTCGCGAACGGATTGAAGAAGATCGGATTTCGTCCGTTGTAAATCACCCGCTCACAACGGGCGCGGCTGTAAGAGGCACGGACAGAATCGAGCATCCAAACAGTCGGCGCTACCAACACGCTGGCATTACAGATTCCTTCAGTGACGATCTGCCGATAGCGTTGTACCCACCGGCTCCCATTCGGTTCGTGCCCGTGCACCGCCTTCCACCAGCTGACCAGGTCCCCATGCGCCACGACGATACGCGGTACTCGAACCTTCAGGTTACCGTAGCAGAGCTGGTTTAAATGAAGGACGTCAGGTTTCAATTCGTGGATGAGAGCGGTGAGAAAAGCCGCAGACTCTGGAACGTCCTGCTCTCGTTCCTGCATCCAGTCAAGCCCGAATCCGGTGGGACGGTATTGCAGTCCACGCAGGCCATCCATCCAGGCGGTTTGATGCGAAAGGGGAATGTCACCAAAGCTGACAAGCGTGACCCGGACCCCGCGGGCTACCAGGCCGGTAACCAGTTCACGGGTATACGTCCACACGCCGCTTAACGTATCGGACGTGACTAGAACGTGCACAACATCCCCTGGGAGTGGGCTAGCAGCGCGGCATACAGGCGATCCACGCTGCGGGCGTCATTGTAGTAAATTCGCGAGTTTTTGCGGCAGGATTATTTTGCGCAGAATTGTTCCACTACGCAAACAATTGCACATGCGCGAGGCGCCTAGCAATCCAGGCGGCAATTTATGCCGGAATTTCCAGCTTCGTCCGTACCTGCTGAGCGAGATCGTAAACAGTCCGCATTTTGACTTCGGCAGCGTTTTGTAAATCGGGCACCTGCAAAGCCATCTCGCACGAAATGAGCAGAGCAGTAATCGGGCCCTTCAATTCATTTCGCAATGCCTCTTGTGCGCCTTTTTGCGCAAGCAGGACTTCTTTCTTGCGCCGCTGCAGAGCGGCACGAACTTCGCGAACCACTCGATCCATCCTGCTAATTCCGAAATTCACATGAACCGGAATCGCCGTGCCAATGTGCTGCAGCACTACCTCACTTTCGTCAGGATCGGAGTCGAGGAATGCCTGATCAAGCACAACTCCGGAATATTCCTGACTACGCAGATGAGCCAGTGCCTCGCGCAAATTGGAGGCGGCCTGCGTTTCCTCCCGCAAGGTCTCCTGAATGGCCTGAGCGCAGTCCCGCGCTCGTATTGACGGTGTAATGAGCAAAATCATGACGAGGTGAATTGCACGTTTTCGGCCAGCACAAGAGTGGTTGAAAATGCGTGGCTTAAGCGGAGAATGGTACTCGATGTTTCCCGACGCGGGAAACAAGCCTGAGGCTCGGCTCAGGCTTGGGAAGAATATTCCTTCAGCTTGCGGTAGAGGGTCGTCTTTCCAATACCGAGCAGACGTGCCGCTGTTAGCTTGTCCCCGTTGAGCTGCGCAATCGTGTTCAGAATTGTCTGTCTTTCCAGTTCAGCCATAGGAAGAATTTTTGCTTGACCATCTCCGTTTGGCGGCGCAGTTCCGGGAGCGCTGTGAATTGCGCTGGGCAGATCGCTGACTTGAATCATGGGCCCGGTCGTAAACGCGCAGGCGCGTTCCAAACAGTTTTCGAGCTCTCGAACGTTGCCGGGCCAGTCGTAAGCGAGAAGAGCCTTGAGCGCATCGTCGCTCAGTGTACGCTCCTGGCCTCCTGCCCGTGATAACCGCTCCAAAAAGTGCGAGGTGAGGGTGGGAATGTCCTGCCGGCGTTCGCGCAGTGCGGGAATGCGCAGGCTGAGCACATTCAGCCGGAAATACAGATCGCGCCGGAAGGCTCCCTGGGCCACCGCTTGTTCGAGATCCCGGTTGGTTGCTGCGAGAATGCGCACATTGATGCTGATGCGTTTCGTGCTGCCCACAGGACGGATTTCCCGTTCTTGAATTGCACGCAGTAACTTTGCCTGAAGGTCAACGGGCAATTCCCCGACCTCGTCGAGAAAGACGGTGCCGCCCTCCGCAATGGCTAGCAGCCCATCCCGCGACTGAACCGCGCCGGTGAACGCCCCTTTGACATAACCGAATAGCTCACTCTCAATCAGAGTCGGCACCAGCGAACCACAATCCACCGGAATGAAGGGTTTGTCGCGATATGGTCCGGAGAAATGAATTGACCTGGCTACTAACTCTTTTCCCGTTCCGCTCTCTCCCAGAATCAGCACGGGATGGCTGCTGTGCGCCGCCTTGGCAATGATGCGGTACAGTTTCTCCATCTCCGGCGCACGCCCTACAATGCTTCCAAAACCGTGCTTTGACTTAATTTTCTCCCGCAGCATGCGGTTTTCACTCTTGAGCTTCAGGTGCGCAGACACCCGGTCCAGCAACAGTCGTAGTTCCTCCATGCTGAACGGTTTGGTTACATAGTCGTATGCGCCGTTTCTTCATCGCCTGCACCGCCGATTGCACCGTGCCGTAGCCGGTCACAACAACTACGACAGCGTCGGGGCGCCGTTCGCGGATTTGATGCAGCGCCTGCAAACCGCCTGTGCCTGGTAACTTCAGATCGAGCAGTACCGCATCGATGTTTTGCGTATCCAGCATGCGATAGGCGTGTTCGGCCGAATCGGCCACGGATGCGTTGTAACCGAGCGACTGGGCGACCTCGCGGCAGGCTTCGCGAATGGCTCGCTCATCGTCCACGATAAGAAGGTTCAGAAAGTTTGTACTTTCGACCTGAGTCGGATGGAATACGCTCACTGCTGCTGTTGCCATTGCGGATTTACCTCTTGCTACAGATTCTGTGCCACTATCGGATCTATGCGCGGTATGCGAATCAAAACGCGTGTACCTTTTCCCGGTTCACTATCAATAGCGATGGTTCCCCCGGTTTCCGTGACAATATTGAAAGTTGTGGACAGCCCGAGACCGTTGCCCTTTCCGAACTCTTTGGTCGTAAAGAACGGCTCAAAGAGGTGAGACTTCGTCTCTGGATCCATGCCCCAGCCCGTGTCGCTTAGCATTAACTCGACACAACTGATTGGGACGGACAAGTTGTGTCCATTCGAGCCCGGCCGCGCACAAAAACAATTACGTGTAGCTAGCGTGATCCGGCCGCCTTCAGGCATGGCATCGCGCGCATTGAGCACGAGATTCAGGATGATCTGCTCGACCTGCGATCGGTCCATCTCAACCAGCCCGAGATCCTCTGCCAGGACAGTAACCAGTTCGATGTTTTCCCCGATCAAATGCGAGAGGAAGTCAATGGCTCCGTTGACAATGTCGTTCAGGGATAGACAGCACTTCTCAAAAGGGCGGCGTCGCGCTAGCGCCAGCAACTGGCGAATGAGACTGGACCCGTTCTCCGCTGCCTTGCGAATCTCTTCCACTCGATGTCGCAACGCACGACTATCCTCCAGGGCAGGGACAAGCAAGTCACAATAGAGCACGATGCCGGTCAGAAGATTATTGAAGTCGTGCGCGACTCCGCCAAGAAGGCGGCCAATGGATTCAAGGTTTTCTGTATTTGCGGCAACTTTCGGCTGGCTTACCGCGGCCGTACTGATCACAGAAAAATCCAGACTGCCCAGTCGGAAATCGGCCCATGACAGCTGCAGGTGGATTCGGTTTCCGTCTTTCCGCCTGCAGATACATTCGCGCGGCTGTGACCTTGGCGAAAATACTTCCCCTGGGGCCCCGGGGCCGCCACTGTCAGAAAATATGCTGTCCAGCGCAAAATCTGACAAGGGCCGGCCCTGCATTTCTGCGCCGCCAAGATATCCGAAGGCGCGGGCAAAGGCCGGATTAGCATACAACACGCGACCCTGCTGGACGATGGCGACACTATCAGTGCTCGCGTCCCAGGCCGCCCTGATCAGTCTGGAGTCCAGGCGTACATAACTTTCTTCCCGCCTAGGCTGTGCAATGGCACTCACGATGTCCCCTGCCTTTTCTACCTTCCGCTAAACGAAAGCATCAGCCGGAAGGAGCGTTTCGGGAAAGCACAGAATGGGCACGGGAACAGTGTCGAAAGGCGCAGCCTTGCCAAAATGGAATCAGGACGCGCAAGTTGCTGAATTCTTATGCACTCCCTATTTGGGAAATCTAGTCGAACCCACGCGCGGAGCTAAGGGCAGATATCACAATGTAATGTGACGGTCGAACACTGGGAAAATGGCAGCCTGTGGACCAAAACGGGAAAAAGACGTCCTTTCGCCTTGGGCAACTACTCCTCTAGGGACAAAGGCTCATTCAAGCGGAAGGTGAGCCGATGCTCGACGGCGAACCCTACATCCTCCTTGCCACTAGCCCCGGCAGCTCCGGCTGCAGTTCCAACCAGAGCGCTTTTTCCTTCGCCAGCGGCACTCCCGATCACTGCTCCGCGAGTTTTGCCCCGGCCGGTCGTCGCCAGCGTTCGTTCTTGATGCGAGCCACCCTTCACGAAGATGCTTGAGGTTTGCAGTGGATAAGATTTGCCGTTAATTGAAATTCTCGTCAGCCTCAGACGCAGGTATCCGGGATCTTGCAAGTTTCCAGAGGCTTTTGCCCCCACTACTTTTCCCCTCACAACTGCTCCGCGTCGCACGACCGTTTTTCCGTCGGCTGCTAGAGATTCATCCAGCACCGCATCGAAAAAATCTCCAGATGCAGATGATGCGCTCGAAACCGCCGTTTGCAGCCTTACGGTAATGGCAGTGCCGTTCGGGATAGAGGTTGGAACCAGCTTGCGGGTTGGGGAGATTCCACTCTTCTGAGAAGCTCCATCGAACGGCAGCGAGTGGTCGGCAGCGGGACTTTCAGCGCCGGCAGGTAATGGAGGCTGCCGGGGACATGCACTAAGTAATGCCACACATAGCAGCAGCGCGCTTCCGAACACGCTGGTTCCCTTGAGTTTGGCCATTTCCTTTGCTTCTGACGATTGCAATTGGCAAAGGAGTTGCCAGATCTGAATCTTTTCGAATCAATGGCTTAGCGCGGTAACCAATTACTCCTCATGTATTTTTTGCAGAGTAAGGCCGTGGTGCTGGGAGTCGGCTTTAGTAGAACACCCAAATCACGCTGTGTCTTGGATGGGGCTGTTTTCTAGTTCGAAGAACCGCCCAAACCAGCCGAGGCTCTCTCGGACTCGCCCTCGGGCTGCAGAATCACGCCATCGAACGGTGTCGCCGCCAGGAATCTCCCGCGCATGACACTCACGCGGCGCAGCGGGTAACCCGAATCCGGTCCGCGATGCCAGCTGCGGCCCCCGTCCTGGCTTTCGAAAACAACCCCGGTAGCCATACTGGTCGCGAGCAAGCGCTGGGCGCTCTCATCATAGCTGATCGAGCTTACATTCTTATCCGGAAGTCCTCGCGTTACGTGCTCCCAGCTCACTCCTCCGTCAGAACTGCGAAAGGCCCCTTCACGCGAGGCAACCAGAATCTCGCCATCGGGCGCGATCGTCACGCCATGAATGCTGGTCAAGTAGGAGGACAGAGCAGCCTCCTGCCACGTAGTCCCGCCATTGGCGGAATACAGCAGGCTGTTCCTTGTCGCAGCGACGATTCGCTCTCCCTTCAACTCGACTGCAACGAAATCGTTTTTGCCCATCACAGCCCCGCCACTCCAACTTTTCCCCTGGTCGGAGCTGGTAAACAATCCTGCCGAAGTAGCGATGATCCACCGCTTCGGCGTAATTTCAATGTCGTTCACGCGCGCATCCAGAGTCGCGCGAGCAATGACAACGCTCTTCTTCGCGCCTCTCTTTCCAGTACGAGCGGGGGCTTTCTCGCTGACAATGGCATTGATCGGCCGCCACAGAGAAGCAGTCCGGTCCAGCATGAAAATTCCGCGGTTGGTGCCTGCCACGAGAGCTCCATTGGGAGCCTGCTTCAGCGCAAACACATCCCGGCCACCCAGACCCGAACTCTTTTGCAGCCAATGCCGCCCCGCATCCCGCGTTACGAACACGCCGCCCAATTCCCGGTCGTTAACTACGCCAACAATAATCGCGCTCGTATCATTCCTGTCCGCGAGGATCGAACTGACATAGCGGTGCGTATATCCGTGATTGGACGCCGTGAAGGTTTGAGCGCCATCGTCGCTGGCCATTACTCCAGCGCGGTCGGTGGCCAGGAGCACCCTATTGGAATTCCTCGGATCGATCAGGACGTCATTCACCACGGTGTCTGAATTGGTTACGTGCTTCCACGTCTTGCCCGCATCCAACGTTTTCCAAAGTCCTTCCGTCGTACCGGCATAAACCACTGCGGCATTCGTCGGATCCTGCTTGAGCACCCGCGTGCGTCGCGCTGAAAACGGTATTCCCTGCAGCTTGCGAAACAGATCGCCGGCGTTGTCGCTCTTGTAAATTCCCGAGCAGGCGCTGGCAAACACAACGGAAGGATTCGTGGAGTCGACAATGATCGAAAACACATCCGAGTCATCGATCATCCCTTTGTTGATGCGATGCCAGTTGGCCCCACCGTCATCCGTCTTCCACGCCAGGTGCCAGGTTCCGGCGTAAACCACGTCGGGATTCTTGGGATCAATCGCGACTGATTCAATGTTCTTTATATCCGCATGATTCGCCGGAGAAATTCGCTGCCAACTGCTGCCCCCGTCGTTGCTGCGAAAAACTCCGTCGAGCGCTCCGGCGACAAGTACCTTGGAATTTGAAGCCGAAATCGCCATCGCCCGAACCGACTTGCCATGCATCCCCGGAAGCGCTTCCCAATCTTTGCCGCCATCTCGCGAATGAAAAATATCCCCGGCCTGCTGATTTACGACACTCCACGCCGCAACATAGATGTGTTTGGGGTTCTGCCCATCCAGCGCAATGTGGTCGAGAACAAATTCATCGCCATCTCCCAGGTGCGCGAAACGCGACCAGTTGTGACCGCCATCCTCCGACAGAAACATTGTGCCCGTGCCGGTTCCCAGATAAATGTGATCCGGGTTTCGGGGATCGTAGCTGAGGCTTCTGACATCTCCTCCTTCAGGACCAAGAACCGTCCATTCGCCAGCCCAAACCGCGCTGGCGCACGCAATGCCCATTGTTAAAAGGATCAGAGACTTGCGAGAAACACTCCGAATCGCTCCCCAAATCATGGTCAACCCTCGCCCGGAGAAGGAATTCACTTGCGGAGGTAGATTGACAGTGCAGTACCACCCCGGCAAGTTACCGAAGGGAAAGACAAAAATCACCGTGCCGGGCTGTTCGCCCGGCCGGGGTTCATGCTTCAGATGTGCTATTGCGCCTTGGGTTTGGCTACCTTCTTCTTCGGCGCAGCCGGATGATCGGGCACCGCTTTCACCGTGTTCTCATCCACCGTCTGCGTGCCTTCACCTGCAAAGTTCGCGCCCGCAGGGACCACCCAGTATTCGGCCGTCTTACTTCCTGCGCTGCCGGTCCGGACTTCGATCCGGCTGGGATCAATCGCCTGCTTCGCTTCGCCGCCCGAGAGATACGCCTTGGAATTGACGGCACGTTCAGCCGCCAGGTTCTTGCGCTTCTCAGTGGGTTCGGCGTTGCCAACGATAACTAGCCTTGCATCGGGATCATGCTGCAACCGCTGCGCAACATCGTCCAGGATCGCTTTACAGGTGTTGTCGACGCGCCACGGCTTCTTCTCATTCGGGAAGTCGCACTGGCTCAGCTTGCTGGCCTGTGGCGGCGGTGGAGGTGGAGTTTCCACCGTCACCTGAGTTGTCGCAGAGTTCGTGAGGTTACGGGAATCCGTACAGGTTGCGGTAACAGTAATTGGTCCCGCCGAGGCTCCCGTCGTGTTAAGTGTGGCAGTGTTCCCCTGCCCGGAGATGCTCCCCGCACTTGCAGTCCAGTTGCTGACCGTGACCGGCACGCTATCAGGACTGGTGCAGTTGCACGTGACAGTTGCTGATGTTCCCGCCTGCACAGAAGTGGGATTCGCGGAGCAAGACATCGTCGGCGGATTCTTCGGCGGTTCTTTGACCGTGAAGTTCGCGGTACAGGTGGCTTCTCCGCCCTTCTTCATTTTCGGATCACTAATGCGTGCCGTTACCGTATAGTTCCCGCCGGCAATTCCGTTCGTGTCAATGGTGGCAGTGTTGTCCTTTCCAGTCACTTTGCCGCCAGTACTGCTCCACGTGTAGTTGAGTGTGTGCTTGGGATTGAAGTTGCTGCCAGATGCCGTTGCCGTGACCGGCTCACCAACCATCACTTCACTTTGCTGCACCGAGCAACTCGCAGCAGGAGGCGTTGCGGACGGGAAACCAAAATTCCACACCAATCCGCTGCGCAGTCGGGCGCCGTTTAGCGTCGGGCGAGCTAAGTCTGAAAACACCGGAGAGACTACGTCGGGGTAATGGTGCTTTCCCCAGACATAATCCGCTTCAATCAAACGGATGGAGAGTGGGCGCCAGACCTTTATATCCATGCCGCCGCCTAGAATCGCGCCGAGACCATTGTCGTCCGGCAGGCCGGGGACCGTGAGCCGGTTCAGGCCCAGCAACGTGTGCAGAAACATATTCACGCCTTCGTTTCGCCAACTCAGGCGCGGACCAACCGAAGCGGTATATTCGTTAACGTGGTCATCCCAATTCCCGCCAAAGTCGCCTTCAAGGCTCCACCAACGGGAAAAGTTGTAGGCGCCCGTAACCCCCACCCCTTGCGGAATGTCGCGTAATTGCTGACCGACAGGCGCATTTGGCGAATGGCCCGGAGCAGGCACACTGCCTCCCACATTCAGCCATTGATATCCGGTAAAGAGTTCCACCTTGGGTGTTGTTTCCTCTTGCGCCAACACAACCGCTGAAGTCAGGAAGACCGCGACCGCAGCGAAGCAACTGGTGAACAACACACGCTTGTAGCGTCTACCACAAAAAGGTGACATGCTATCCTCCGGGAGTTTTGCTGACATCGCAATCTTTTGCACGCACGACCGGGAGCCCGCACGTGATTGGTGAAATTGTTGGTGACTGAGTGATATGCTCGCAACCGATTGTATCTCATAGCAAGCACAAAGAATATCCACCGAACCGGGGGGACACTGACCTCTAAACACCCCCGGTTGTCGCGAAGCCGACACCCGACTTCTCTCAGCTTGCAGGCTGGCGCTGAAACCTCAATAATGACCTGAACCTTATGGGACAGGAACGAGTCCTAATTGTCGAGGATGAAGAAAACGAGCGCACCGGACTGGCAGAACTCGTCACCGCTTGGGGCTATCGCGCTGAAACCGCCAAAGATGGAGCCGAAGGTCTGGAAAAGGCAGGCAGTTGGTCGCCTTCCATCGTCATCACGGATATGAAGATGCCGCGCATGGGTGGACTCGAGCTCCTGGAGCGCCTCGCTACCGATGCCAACACCATGGCCGTCGTAGTCGTTACCGCGCAAGGCACGATTGACACCGCAGTGCAAGCCATGCGAATGGGCGCCTACGACTACATCACCAAACCCATCGACACCAATCGGCTGCGCACGATTCTGCAAAACGCTTCTGCCCTGCTTGGCACGCGGACCGAACTTGAAGTCACGCGCCGAAAATTGCGCGACGCAGGCTCGCTCGGCAGCCTGGTCGGATCATCCAAGAAGATGCAGGAGATTTTCCGTCTGATTGAAATGGTCGCGCCCAGCACCGCTTCGGTTCTGATTACAGGCGCCAGTGGCACCGGAAAAGAACTGGTGGCGCGCACCGTACATGATCTCAGTCCCCGCCATGGCAAACCCTTCATTCCTATTAATTGTGCCGCCATTCCAGAAACTCTGATCGAAAGCGAAGTCTTCGGTCACGAAAAAGGCGCATTCACCGGCGCATTGGAGCGCCGCACCGGCTGCTTCGAACTGGCCGAGGGGGGTACGCTTCTCCTCGACGAGATCGGCGAAATGCCCGTCGCCACCCAAGCCAAGCTGCTCCGCGTGCTTGAAGATCGCAAGTTACGTCGCTTGGGCAGCAAGGTGGAAACCACCGTTGACGTGCGAGTTCTTGCCGCCACGAACAAAGTACCGGAAGAGGCCGTGGCGCACGGTGAGCTTCGCAATGATCTCTACTATCGTCTTAACGTGTTCAACATCCACATGCCGCCTTTGCGTGAGCACAAAGATGACATCCCGGAACTCGTGCAGGAGCTTCTCGGCGAGATGAATACAAAGCATGGCCGCAAGGTGGCCGCAGTCAGCGAAGCCGTATTAAATGCGTTTACGAATTATTCGTGGCCTGGAAATGTGCGCGAATTGCGCAACACCCTGGAGCGCGCCGTGATCGTCTGCGAAGCTGCAGTTGTGGAAACAAAGCATTTGCCCCCGGGTTTCGGACAAACCACGCTCCGCACTTCGGCCGATGATGGGGATGCCGTTCGCCTGGACGTTGGCACGACTGTTGAACAGGCAGAAAAGCTCTTGATTCTTAAAACACTTGAGGCCACGAACAACAACAAGACCCGCGCCGCCGAAATTCTGGGTATTAGCCTGAAAACCCTGCATAATAAATTGAAGGAGTACGGCAGCGCTGCCGCAGACGCCGCTCCAGTCAAGGAAGGGCAGCCAGGTTAGTCCTGACGGCCCCTCAGGACATATCTCATGCGCCGCAAGACTACAATCGTCCTGGCAATCACCTTCATGGTGGCGGCGCTCGTCTCCGCCTTTTCCTACCTGTACGTGTCCGAATTATTGCGGCAACAAGTGACCACAGCGCATGAGTCGGCATCCCAGCTCGCGTCCAACCTTGCCTACTTGGCTGCCAATGCAGCTCCCGACCTCAGCAGCACGCGGGTGAACACGAATGATCCCGATGCTGTCCGCCGCGGCGTCGCCTACTATCTCGGCACAGACCGCGATCTGAACAACGCCCTCGCATCTGTGGTTGGGAGTTGGCCAATGATCTACGATGCCGCCATTGTCGACGATGTCAGCAAAGCTATCCTTCACACCAACCCTGACCTCATCGGCAAGCAGGTTCCAAACCGGCCGGACTTTCAGCTCGTGCAGAATGCAAAATTCCGTGAACAGCTTCGCATGGTCTATCACCCACCCACCGTTTACGACATTCGCATGCCTCTGCAGCTCGATAACGCTCCATTCGGCAACATTCGCGTAGGTGTCTCCACCTTGTTTCTGAGGAATGAACTCACGCCGCGCCTGCAGCGCGCAGTCATCTTTTCCGGGCTTTCGATTCTGCTTTCAGTCTTCGTCGCGGCACTGC
Organism: Acidobacteriota bacterium; assembly: GCA_003224905.1. Classification (GTDB taxonomy): domain Bacteria; phylum Acidobacteriota; class Terriglobia; order Terriglobales; family Acidobacteriaceae; genus QIAA01. Next base: position 51,397 of record QIAA01000014.1, on the reverse strand, counting down.
TTTCACATATCGCGTTGGGACCACTTGAGCGTTTGAGCCGTAGCCTGGACAGCGTCACGGCCGGTAACCCTGACGCTGTCGTGGCGCAGGAAGTGGGACGCGACGAATACGGCATGGTGAATCTGAAGGTCGCCAATCTGGGCCGGAAGATGCGCGACGCTAAAGAGATCTTTTCTGCCCTGAAGGACAACGTCGATCAGATCATGGCCAATCTGCAGGATGGCCTCATGCTCTTCACCCGCGATTCACGAGTCGTGCTCGTAAGCGCTTCCGTTGAACGTTTCCTCGGCCGTCCGCGGCGCGATCTGTTGGGCCGTTCGGTAAAAGAGATTTTCTCTTCCGGCTCGCACCTGGGATCATTGATACTCGACTCCTTTCATCGCCGGAGTGCGATCGTTCAACGCGAGATTGAATCCCCCAGCGGCAAACCGGTGCAAGTCTCTTTAGATTTCATCCAGCAAAAGGGCAGTCCTATAGGCGCGCTGCTTACCATCCGTGATGCCGAGTCTGTTCATAAGATTGAAGACGAAATCGAAATGTCGCGGCGCCTTTCCGCCAGCGGACGCCTTACTCGCGGCGTTGCGCATGAAGTCAAGAACCCCATTAACGCCATCGTACTGCATCTGCAGTTGCTGCAGAGCAAGCTCAAGCAGATCGACCCTGACACCCGCCGGCACATCGACATCATCGGCAGCGAAATCCACCGCCTCGACCGCGTAGTACAGATACTGGTGGATTTCACGCGTCCTCGAGATCTTCGCTTGGAAGAGATCGACTTCCGGCAATTAATTGAAGATGTAACGCTTCTCGCAACCCCTGAGGCCGAGCAGCATAACGTAACCGTCGCTTCTCAACTTTCCTCCGAGGCGCTTTGGGTGAAAGTGGACACAGACTTCATGAAGCAGGCGATCTTGAACGTGGTGTTGAACGGAATCCAGGCCATGCCCCAGGGCGGCACATTAACGATTTCAGCGCAGCGCGAAGACGAAATCGTGATCACCGACATTCGCGATCAGGGCAGCGGAATTTCACCCGAAATCCAGGAAAAAATCTTCGAGCTGTACTTCACCACCAAGAAAGGCGGCAGCGGAATTGGCCTGGCTCAGACTTACCAGATCTTGCAGTGGCATGACGGCTCCGTGGATTTCGAAACGGCACAGGACCAGGGCACGACTTTTCACCTTCGCCTGCCCCTGGTTGAGTCACACTCCGATGTCTTGAAGGAAGCCGCTGTGCGTACCTAATAATAGGAATTGAAGCCATCAATAGACTTGGACGACTTGTTTCCGTTGAGCATCAAATGAAGTGAGTATGCCTCTGGCCGCTATCCTCGGATTATGTGTTGCCTTAAGCTCGGCGGCGTCGGGCGGCCAGCCGCAAAGAATTGATTTCGCCCAGGAGCCACAGACCCCGCCCGACTCCCCTCAAAACGCTGCTCCGGCTCCTCCCCCGAACAATCCCGCTACGCCACCTGGCGCCAGTCAACAACCTCAAACAAACGAGCCCAAAACTGACCAGACGCCACCTGCAGCAACGAGCCCGACGCCAAAAGCAACCACTCCTCAGAAGCAAACCAAATCGACGTCAGCGTCGAAGAAGAAGAAACATCGCAAGCGCAAGCCCACAGCCACGAAACAGGGGCCGGATCCCGGCAAACGCGTGGTGCGAAACGGCAGTACCGAGGAGCCGGTCATTCAGCTCTCACCGGGTCTCAGCGACAACGAAGCTTCCTCCGAGCGGCAAAACACAATCCAATTGCTGACCACAGCGGATACGAACTTGCAGAAGATGTCAGGCCGCCAGCTCAACACTAGTCAGCAGGATGTGGTCAGCCAGATTCGCAAATACATAGAGCAAGCAAAAGAAGCGGATGCTGCCGGAGACCTGCAGCGCGCCCGTAACCTCGCCCTCAAGGCCCGCCTGCTCTCCGACGACCTCGTGCGTCAATGAGAGCTATTCAAGTTCATCTTTACTAAGGATCTATGCATTAGCTTCCGTCCGAGCCTCGCAATCAGTTCGCAGACGCACTTGACCGTCCGCAACTCATCTCCCCTTCGCTCTCGCCGCATTCACCTTCGCCAGCAAATCCTGCGAGGGTTGCTGCACCGGCCCGGGAATCTTCACTGCCTCATTCAAAGCATCCCGCGCTTCAGTCACCTTACTCAGTTTGGCATACGCATAGCCCAGACGATATTCCGCAATCGCGTACTGCTGGTTATCCTGTCCCTTCAGCAAACCAGCGGCAGCTTTCAGCTCCGGAATGGCAGCCGCGGTCTTGTCCTGTTTCATGTATGCGTATCCAAGAGTTGAATGGGCCACGCCAGCTGAGAGCTTGCGTGAGCGGTCTGCATCCGGCGCATCGGCCTTAGCTGCTTCGATCGCCTTCTGCGAGTATGTCACCGCCTTGGGCAGACTACCCGGTTTCGGATCGTCCACGTACGCACCTGCTAAAAGCAACAACGTAGGCAAATTGTTCGGATTCGCAGCCAGACTCTTCTCTCCGTACGAGACCAACCGATTCATATCTCTCAGATCTGACAGCGACATCATCGCATACGACGCGATTGACTCGTCGAACCGCGAATTGGGAAACGCCGGGGTAAACCGCTCAATGTACGCCATCCGCTTCTTGGCATCGCTTTCATCTATGATGACGTTAAACGCAGCCGACTCCAGAAACTCGTACGATCCCTTCGCGCCATTTTTCTCTTCCGCCTGGTGGTTCGCGAAATCCTGATCGCTCATCCCCTCCGGCTTCGTTTCTTTGGAGATCGAGTTATAAATGTCGCCTCCGCGCAGCGCATAATCCATAAGCTTGGCATTGTTCTTCGCCTGCTGCGCAATGTTGGCCTGCGAAACCAGAATATCCAGATTGTGCGCCGAGCCCGCCATTGCCTTGTCGCCGTAATTGAGCGCCTTCTGCAGATCGCCTGCGTTCTGGTAGTACTGGGAAATTTGCCAGTTGCCGTAAGCCACGGCCGCCGGATTGGACGAAAACTTCTGTAGGAAATCCTCGTACATAGCCAGCTTTTTCTGCCCGTCCTCTTCCTTCGAGACCGCCTGCAGCGCCTGATCTTCAGGTGTGCCTGCCGGAATTACGATCCTGTCCAGCTGCGCATTTCCCACCTGCGAAAGCGCAACCAGAAAGATGATCAGACACGAAACGCGGGTGCGCGTCATAACCCACCTCCACACTTGTGCGCCGCGAATCGTATCTCCGAATCCACGATTTTCGCAAGTGGGATTCGTCCCACAGCGATTCCGCGCCTTGCCCGACTGGCGGTATGATTTTGTGAAAGACGGGATGGATTATTTTATGGTGTTTACGGTACAGCAGTGATTCAGAGTTTTACCGATAAGTAAAGTCTCGGTATGCCTCTCCGCCTGTGATCTTTTGTGAGCCCGCATTTACCCTCGGGAGACCTACCGTGCGCCGGCCTCCCGGCCTGGTGCGGATTTACCTTTAGTAGACGGTAACGCTGCCGTCAAGCAGGTTGCTGCTGTTGTTGTACCCATCGCTGAGCGTGATGCTAAACAATCCTGGAGGCGTCAGTGAGCTGTCGGCAGCGACGATGGTGTACGTTACCGCGCGTCCATTGTTGGTGCCAGCCCCGGTGAGGGTCACGGTGTGCGCAACCTGGTTAAAGGTCGCGGCCGGGACCTGCGTGGTCTGAAATACAACTCCGGAACCAGAATCGCTGTAGGATGCGCTGCCAGTTGGTTGGTCGGAATCGTCGTAGTTGAAGCTGAACTGGGCCTGGCCGCCATGCTTTCCATTTTCGTGGCCGTTACCGCCAGCTTCGTGGGCGGTCCCTGCACATTTGCCTTCGGTGGAGATGCCGGCGGCTGCCTTCTTTTGCCGCGTGAAGTACGAGACAGACGGGCCCGCATGATTATCCGCATAAGTAATGTTGACGAGATGGCTCGGGTCCATCGCGATCTGGAAAAAGTCGGCCAGGCTGCGGTCGGAGCTGCCCAGCAGGCCGCCGGTTGAGATCTGCCCGGTGTGGTTGGAGTGGTCGGTGGCCTGGCTCATGGCGAAAACCGGCGAGATGGCATGGCCATTGACGCTCTCCGCAACGAACACGTTCCAGTGTGTGTTGGTCGTCGAGACCATGTTCGAATTGCCGGCTACATCGGCGCCATACCATGCGATGGCCACGTGGCCGTTGCCGTCAGCGGCGATCCAGGGGAACAGGTTCGACTTTCCGGCTTGCGTCGTATTCCGGGTCACCTTGATCGCCGGAGACCAGCGCGTCCCCTGATTGTTCGAGAATGAGTAGTAGACATCAGTGTTATCCGCCCAGGTGGCGTACAAGTATCCGAAGTTGTCCACCGCGAGCGCGGGGAACAAGTTGCCGAGGCCGGCCCCGGAAGGACACGTGGAACCCGCGCCGCAACTGAAAATTTTGTGGTCAGTGAACGAGAGAGTGGGATTGGTGAGACTGACGCCCGTGGCCACGCCCACGTAGGCAGCATTCATAAATGCGAGGCTGTTGTGTGAATTGTCCAGAGGATTGTCAGGGCCCACAAAGATCTGATACAGATTGCCATGGCTTGAGCAACTGCTGGTGTCCACCTTGATCTGCCCGGCGATGTTGCCGGTAGGAGGGCCGACGCTCGGTTCAGTCGCAGCATCAACTACCTCTCCCAGCGCGTCAGTGTAGCTCTCGCCTCCATCCGCCGAGCGTTGCACAAAGATTTGGGAAGTGGTGCCGAAATCGTGGTACTCCATGTAGACGTGCGAAGGATCGTTGTAGCCATTGATCCACATGCGATCGTCGAAGGGAACTCCGGCGGTGGCCGGGTTCGGAGTGCTGTAGGTATCCGCGCGATTGGTGGAATTGCTGCCGGTGACTTCCGCAGCGCTGAGGCTGACCACCGCCAGATTTGGAATGTTCGAGTTCGCGGGATCCGGCTTGTTGACGGCAACGTCGCCGTCGCCTCCTCCCGGCGCGAACCCACTCGCAGTGCAGAACGGGGTTACGAACATGCCGCAATCAGGCTGCGCTTCGTACTTGAACGGCAGCGTGCCGTTAGCGTTCGGGCCGCCGTCTGCGGTCCGATACCAGCGCCAGAGGTCAAGACCGCCGGGGACTCCGCGGATGGACTGGATGTAGATTGTGCCCTGCGAATCCACGGTCATGCTGGGCTCGACAGCCTGCCCCGCTCCCGCGGGCAGACACAGACTCTCATTGGGGGTGTACTTGGCGGTTCCCGTACCAACGAACGCTGGGGCGGCCTGACCATTCGGGCAGTTGTGCTGACCGGTAGGATTGCTGGGCGGAACGGCCACAGCCACATTGATTCGGATCGTGTAATTGGAAAGTCCGGTGGTCGCGTTGAACCCGGAGGTGTTCCTTAAGAAGTCCCCGTTGGCCGTGGATATAACAAACACCGGGATAGCTGACGGGGCGGTGACGGCACTGTCGCGTATGAGCAGGAGAGCGACGCCTCCGGCAGTCTGACAGTTCGCAGCTATTTGGCCGAAAAGCGTGGTGCCGGTCAGATCACGGGTATCAGCCAGGCAGATTTGCCCTCTCGTTGCGGCCGGGAAGTCGGTAGGCAAAGCTCCGCCATTGGAGGCGAAAACGAAGTTCGCCGTAATCGCCGAGCTGATATCCGAGCCCGCGTTGGAGGTCGTGGACCAGACCGCTGGTATCGGCCCGTTGGCCGGCTGTGGCCCGCCGAGGACATCAACGGTGTTCTGGGCGGCGAGAGGAGCTACGCTAAACAGCAATATGGCTCCCCAGAAGGACAACATCATCAGCTTTTTCATCGCATTTTCCTCCAATAGCTCTAAGGGCCCGCCGGCCCTTTACAGCTGAGGCCCTGACTTGCTCCCACGATGGCGGACTGCTGCGCCGTCAGGCACCCGTAAGTAATATGGCTTGGGCCTTGGAAAACACTGCCTTGGTCCGTCCAGACCAGGGATGGACTGCCTCCACGGTCGATGGCAATGGAGATAGAGTCCGCCAGATCGCGGTTCCCGCCAGTGACGGTGCAGAAGATGCCGTTGGTGCAGATCCCGCCCACGTGCATGACATTGCTCGAGGCGCTGGTCTGGCTGAATTTGGGAGTGGCGGAAGTGCCGTTGGTTGTCTGGGCGAAAGTCACGGTCCAGGGCGACCGGGCCGTGTCCGAGGGACTGAGGTCCGGCGTGGTAAGCCAGATAAAGTCCACGCGCCCGGTGCTGCCGGCTGCAATCCAGGGGAAGTAGTGAGTCCCTGTATCGCGGTTGACTTTCCTGGGCGGCGCCCACGACTGTCCCTTATTGCTCGAATGCGTGAACCAGATATCGTTGTTGCCGGCCGCAGCTAAATTGTCCGGAAAGACGGAGTAGACGTTACCCGTCACTCCAGACACACCAGAATCATCGACCGCTAGCGTGGCGAAGATTCTGTCGGTGTTCGTCTGCCACGTACGGCCTATGTTGCCGTCAAACACCAGGTGTGCATCGTTTACCCAGTTCGTGGTCGCCGCCGCCCCGGCTCCCACTGCAGGTGGGGAGTGCGCCACCCACACCTGATGAAAATTTTCGATCTGGCTGACGTTGCAACCCTGGGTCGTGTTGGCCAGGGGGTCGGCGGTGATCCATTGGACGTAGACTTCGCCGGTTTGCGGATCGACCTCGATGTCGCTCGGAATGGTGTTGCAGAACGATTGCGTTTGGGCCAGAACGTTTTGCGCAAGCACATCGACCGACGGACCGAAGGTCTGCCCGCCATCGTTCGAAGCCGCCACATTGATTTGACTGGCCGAAAAGTCGTGATAGCTGATGTAGACCTGATCCCGGTCCGCGGATGTCTTACTCGGAAAAACCGCCAGCCACGGCCTGTCGATAAACGATGGATTAACTGCAGCGAGATTGTTGATAGTCCAAGTCGCACCCCGATCGTCGCTATATGCGACATGGGTCTGGAGGACCAGTGGCAGTTCCTCAAGGGAGGAGACATATACGCGGTGCGTGCCGGAAGGTGTGGGCCCACCTACTCGGACATCGACATCGCCGACGTCAGACCCGAACAGGTTGGCGATAGGTGTCTCTACGAACGTTCGCCCACCGTTGTCGGAACGCGCGACATGTGTGCCGCTGGCCTGCCAGGCGACGTATACGGTGCCGTCGGAGCGATCCACGGCGACCGACGGCTCGGTGGCATTGGATTGACTGGAAACCCGTTCAGTAAAGCCAAGGATGTTTTGAGCAAAGGCTTGAGGCACGAAGGGCAGGTTTACCTGCGGAAGTGGCGCCGAAACCCATGCCAAGCAGAGGATCGTTCCGAACGCAAAACCAATGACGGCTCGAGTTCTTAGAGCATGCATTGCATTTTTCCGCCTCTGTTTCCGCTTGGGTAGATCACGGAGTGGCGCCACTCTCATGCCATCTAGACCAAATGGCTGAAGCTAACGGGGCCCGGCGTGCAGGAGGTCATTTGTATGCGTTGTGCTTCCTTCTGCGGTTGGTAAGCTTGTTCGATGTGAGAAGGTTGGTCAATCAGGGTTGGTCAGTATGTCGACAGGAAAGTTACTGTACTGCGCCGTTTCGGCCAAGGACAAGGCACAAAGAGAAAGGAAGTTTGAGCCTACGCGGCGCGGAAGCGCCGCTCTCTACGGTGCAGCAGAAGCGGATCACCAGGCTTGATACTACAGTTCGGACACGCCATTTCGCTGGAGCTCGAGCAGGACACAGATTCCACGATAAAAATTCTTTGTTATAGGCGATCTCCCAACGCCCTAAAACTGTTTTCAACCCCGGTGCGGCTTTGATCGCGACTCGCGCCCGCAGACAGGTTTTCCAAGGTACCTTAAAAGTGGGACAGGTATCTATATGCGGAAGGTGTGCTGCGACTGAGCTTCGATCAGATGTTGCCGAGCGAGGCGAAAATGCGACTGGCGCGGCGAGCAGTCGCGGAATCGGACGCCACGGTGCGCTGGGATGAAGTACGTAGCTTGCGCCTCAGCGCAGAGCCCTGGTATGAAGAACCGCTGCCTGCGCTGGTTCGGCATCGCAGCTGCCGCGCCAGGTCTGCGACATCAAATGCCAACATCACGAGCCATGGACCCTGAGCTTGAATCGTTCTGGGAACACCTCCAGCTTGGGCTGATATTTCACGATCACTTTTTCGATCCGCTTTGAGGCCTTCTGGAGTTCTCGCAGTAATTCTTCGTCTGGGGCTCGCAACACATCCGCAATGATGAGGCGAATATCTTCGCGCAAATTGAAGTAGTCGATAATTTGTCGATGCGCTTGCTGCTTGCGGCTCCGCATTCTGAGAAACCAATAGCCAACCCCCACTCCTACCGCAAATGCGGCATGCATCGCATCACGTGCCGGTGTTTTATTCCCTGCGCGATAATCCATGGCAATGCTGGTAAACCACATCAGCAATGCCCACAATGCCGCCGCCGCTAAAGTTTTGCTTCTACTCACCGCTTATGCCTACCTTCCTTGGAGTGTGGAAATGGAGTGGGACTGATAGTCGTATCTTCGTAGGGAATTGCGTCTTGCATCACATAGTGTGTGTGGTACTTCGCTTCTGTCAATCTCTAGCTGCAGCTCACTAGCGGAAAAGTAGTGGAAATCGGCAGAAACCTGTGCAGCAAACGGCTCAAATGCGTTCTTAGGTCAGGCTTGTGCAAAAGTTCCTGTCACCTTGTGGGCTTATCCGTGGCATATTGGGGTGCACATGGAGGCGAACCCCAATGCACCTTCGTATCGTTCTCTGGACATTATGCCTGGCTTACGTGGGCTTTCTGTTAGCGGGGGGCAAGAACGCCTCTTCAATCACCATCATGATGGTTGCGGCATTGATCGGAGCTGCCTTAGGACTTGGTCTTGGAACCATGTTCAATCGCAGGGCAGCGCGCAAACAGATTTGAACTGAAGAAGTCGTGGCAGGAGAGAAACCGACTGCCTCAGCCGACGAATTCGCGGAGGCCTCGCAGAGTTCGCGGAGAGAAATCCTGGTGCGTAACTTGTAATTAAAACCCGAGACCCGGGTCCTATCCTTTAATCTTCTTTCCCGCCGGGTCCCACATCGCTGCCGTCTCTTTGAAATAGGAATAGTTGGCAAGATGGCAGCCGAGGGCGGCGTTGTTGCCGAATTCCTCGTTTTCTACTGTCTTCTTGCGGGAGCGGACTGCATTGAAAAAGTTCGCTTGATGGTCGACAACATCGCTGTAGTCCTTGGGCACGCCAAAGACTTCGGTTTCTTCCTCAACTTTCGTATTCAGCGCACCCGGCAGCGGGTGGTCGGCCTGAAATTTTTCTAAATACTCGTTGCGCAATTTAGCGGGCCATCCAAAGATCGAGTAGCTCTCGGGCTGAGGGGTAGTGTCCTGCGGCGTGTAAGTCAGATGCGATCCCTTGATGATCAGCGTTCCTTTTGTGCCGTAGAAGCAGATGAACTCGCCCTGATCGTTATTCAAGTTGCAGCGCAGGTAGACGCGGAAATTCGGATAGTCGTAGAAAGTCTCGATAAGATCTGGAAATTCGCGACCGTCTTTGAAGTGGAAGAGGCCGCCGGTGGATTGCGCGCGGCGCGCCACAGTGTTGGTGCCGGTAATGAAATGAATTCCGGAAATCAGGTGAACGAAGAGGTCTCCGGCGAGCCCTGAGCCGTAGTCAGTGAAACAGCGCCAGCGGAAGAAACGCTCCGGGCTGAAGGGGCGTTTGGACGCGCCGTTGAGGAAGGCGTTCCAGTCGATGGTTTGCTCGCTGGCATCTGGCGGGATGGGGTAGACCCACGCTCCGCTGGGAGAATTGCGATCCCAGTAGGCCTCGATGCAATACACATCTCCGAGCTTGCCGGAATTGTAGATTTCCTTGGCATGGGCGTAGAGGATGGAGGAGACACGCTGGCTCCCGATCTGCACGATGCGGTTGGCCTTCTGTGCGGCGTCAATCATGGCGAAGCCGTCTTCTACGGTGTGGGACATGGGCTTTTCACAGTAGACGTCTTTGCCGGCAGCGCAGGCATCGATGAAAACTCTGCGATGCTGATGGTCGGCTGTTGCGACGAAGACGGCGTCGACATCCTTACGGTCGAGAATCTCTTTGTAATTGCGGGTCGCCGGAACATTCTTTTTGACGGCTTCCTGGGCGGCGATATGTCGTGAGTCGTAGAGGTCGCACACGGCAACGCACTCCACGCCGGGGACGCGCAAGGTGGCGTCAAGCAGTTCACATCCGCGCACACCTGTGCCGATGAAGGCAAAACGCACCCTATCGCTCGCTGCGACTCCCTGCGGCGAGGCCCAAAGCGGGCGTGGCTGCAGCAACGTGAATTTTGTGGCGGCTGCGGTGGCGGCAACTCCGGTGCCGGTGCGGATGAATTGTCGGCGAGTCCACGAACGCTGGGTCATGCAATTCTCCTCTCTCTAAATGCGTCCTGAAATTAAACTGAAAAATGCCTGGTGTTTCGCGCTCTAAGTCAGCGCGTGATTATCGCATACCGCATTTATACATGTGTGGCGCGGAAAGATTGCAGGCAGCGCCGTGCCGTCTCGAGCTCGGGGAAGCGGCTGCCTTCCTGCTCCAGCAAGTAGTATTCGACTCCGCCGACACTTTCGGCAGCGGCAAAGATGTTTTTCCAATCCGCTACACCTTCTCCGAACAAGACCTTGTAGCCTTTTGCCGGATCGGGAGACCATTCTTTTAGATGAAGAGAGCGGATTCGGCCTGGATTGGCGCGAATCCAGGCGACCGGATCGGAACCCGCTTGCAGACAGGTGCCGACGTCGAGCTGAAGCATGATTGACCGTTTCGTATTCTTGGCGAGTATCTCGATGGGGCGCACGCCGTTGACGGGCCTGAACTCCGGCTGGTGATTGTGGTAGCCGGTTTTCAGGCCGGAGGATTCCAGTTGGTCGGCGGCGGAATTCAGCTTGTCGGCAATGGCCTTCCAACCACCGGCTTGGATCGGGTCAGCGCTGGCCATGACAACGTACTGGCTGCCGAGAATGAGATTCAGGTCACGCGCACGGTGGAAGTTCTCCGCACTGAAGTATTGTTCGTCATTATGGGTGGAGAAGCAGTGGATGCCGAGATCATCGAGGAGCTTGCGCATCTGCTTCGTCTCGGTTTCGCTCCACTCGAAATAGGGAGCGTAAAACTCGATGCACTCGTAGCCCATCTGGGCGACAGCGCGCACCGTCCCTTGTGGATCTTGTTTAAGGGCTTCGCGAACGGAATACAGTTCGAGGCCAATCGGAATGGATCGTGACGCGCGAGCCTTCAACGCCCAAGGCAGCACCGAGGATAAAACTACAAACGAGCGGCGAGAAAGTGACATGGGAAAAGATCGTACTCCGGAGAAAGGGAAATATCACGCCGATATCGATCTCAGCCCACCAGTTCCTTCACCGCCTCGCGGAACACCCGGGAATGATGATCGATATCGTCCTTGCTCGTGGCCGGGGACATGAGGGCCATGTTGTGGAATGGGGTAAGGAGAATGCCGCGGTTCATGCAATAAAGGTGCAGGAGCCGCTCGAGTTCGAAGTCCATGGCGTCGTGGGCCTCGGTGCCGTTCTTAGGCGCTTTGGCACAGAAAAGATACTCGGCCCGGCAGCCCAGGCGCGTGACGTGCCAGGGCACCTTGAATTCGGAGATGGTTTCCTGCACACCAGCGGTCCAGCGTTCGGCCATCGGGATCATGCGCTCGAACGCTTCTTTGGTGAGCACGCTTTTCAGAGTGGCTCGCATGGCCGCAAGAGACAGCGCGTTGCCGGCCAGCGTGCCGCCGATGCCGCCTACGTCGCAGTCTTCTAAATTTTCCCCATCAGAGATTTTGCTGGCGACGTTTTGCGTGAATCCATAGGCCGCGCCCGGGACTCCGCCCCCGATCGGTTTTCCAAAAACCAGAATGTCGGGTTCGAGATTTTCCGCGCGTGTGTAGCCGCCGGGGCCAGCACAGATGGTGTGGGTTTCGTCGAGGATGAGCAGGGTGCCGTATTTGCGGGTTAGTTTACGCATCCCGGCGTGAAATTCAGGCTCTGGGTGCACGATGCCGACATTGGTCATCACGGGCTCGGCCAGGACGCAGGCTACTTCACCGTCAGCGAGGGCGTGTTCGAGCGCTGGCAGATCGTTGAATTCGATCACCTTGGTTGTGACCGCTGGATCGACGGGCGGGCCGATGTTGCCGCGCCGCGCGCGGGCGGTGCCATCCGGATGAAGAGTGATGAAGGTTTCATCGACCGTGCCGTGGTAGCACCAGTTGAACACCAGGATTTTGGAACGGCGGGTGATTTGCCGCGCCAGGCGGATGGAGAAGCGGTTGGCATCGGTCGCAGTCAGGGCAAACTGCCAGTAGGGCAGGCCGAATCGCTTCTGCAGTTCCTCTGCAACAAGAATCGAATCCTCAGACGGCAGCATCAGCGTGATGCCGCGGCGCATTTGTTCTTCCACGGCCTTCACGGTGGCGAATGGAGAATGGCCGGTCATGGCGCCGGTGTCTCCCAGACACAAATCCACGTAGCGATGGCCATCCACGTCATAAAAATGTGCGCCCAGGGCCTCGCGGACAAAGGGTGGGAAAGCGCCCGGCCACTTGCGCATCCAGTTCATGGGCACGCCCGCCAGCAGCGACTTTCCCGCACGCTCGAAGAGCGCCTTGGACTTCGGGCGGTCGTTCAGGAAGCGCTGCTGCTCGCGCAGCATGAGCGAGGCTACTTGGACGTGATCAATGGAAGCCATGCGATTTGGGTCAGAGTGTACAACGGAAGCGGAACCAGGCACTCGCTGGAAGTTCATTCGTCACAGACTTCGCCTTAGAAGTCTGCAACAGTTCGTGTCATGAAGCCTGAAGCTCTGGTCCGGACCGTCGAGGATTTCCTGGTAAGCGCGAGCGATGCTGTAGTGATGGAAGAAGGCGTAGTTGCTTTCGATCTGGCCAATGCGAAGTATTCCGTCTCCGGCGAACACAACAAGTGTCTTCTTCATCTCTGGTCGGCCGAGCGAAACGTGGTACGCCGCGTACTGGATGTCGAGATCAAGAATGATGTCCTTCGCCTGGCTGTGCAGCGGCTGGGGCAAGCTCGACCCACAAAGCTTGAGATCCGCCGCCAACGCGACCGGCGCACTCCGACTGCGAAACGGGCTGCGCGGCTGGCGTATCAACGCGTGTTGCAGCGCGTGCTGGAGCGGCATTTCCCCAGCTGCAAGATTGCCGAGCTTAGAACGTCTGTAGACCTGGAGCGCTCGTTTGGTCCGACCTACGCGCGCGGTCTGCTCTGCCGGGGGCAATCGTCATTCGCCGTGCTCGGAGTGAACGCCGAGGAAACGCAAGTCTCAATCGATGCGGCGCTCACCTTTGGCATTTTGTGGCTGGACTTCTGTCGTCAGTCGCAGGCGGGTAAAACCGTGGTAGAGGGACTGAAACTATTTCTCCCTGCTGAGAGGTCGTCTCTGACTCGCGAACGCATGGCGCGATTGCATCGCCACGCGGCCAAGTGGCAGCTCTACGAACTGGACGAGCGCGAGGACTGTATGAAGGAGATTGATGTCTCGGATCACGGAAACGTCAGCACGCGCCTGGTGCAGTGTCCAGACGAGTCCGCCGCGCGAGCGCGGTTTGCGGAGGCAATCGCGGTCGTGCGGCGACTTATGCCTGAGGCTGAGAGTGCGGTGATCTCGCCGGCAGAGATTGCTTTCCGCTGTCATGGATTGGAATTTGCCAGGGCGCGGGTGGTGGCACACCAGCCCGCATCGTTTCGTAGCACCACTGAAATTGTTTTCGGTCTGGGCGCCGCAGAAAGGGTGCTCTCCGAGAGGAATTTCGCCGAATTTGCTCAGCTGGTTCGCAGCATCGGAGAAGTGCGTCATCCCCAAGGGCCTCGCGATCATTTCCTATGGCGCATGCACCCGGAGCGCTGGCTGGAGTCGCTGGTGGTGAATCAACTGGGCCGGCTGGATGAGACCCTGGATACCTCATGTGTGTATTCCCAGGTGCCGGCCTTCTCAGCTTCCGACCGCGCCATGATCGATGTTCTGACGCTGACTCGCGAGGGACGACTCGCGGTAGTTGAGCTCAAGGCGGACGAGGACATTCACCTGCCGGTACAGGGCCTGGATTACTGGTCGCGAGTAGCCTGGCACCACGAGCGCGGAGAATTTCAGCGCTTCGGGTACTTTCCCCCGCGGGAGCTGGCACCCGAACCGCCACTGCTGTTTCTGGTTGCACCTGCGCTGCACGTTCATCCCGCAACCGATACCCTGCTGCATTACTTCTCCCCGGAAATCAATTGGATTCTGCTCGGGATTGACGAGCGCTGGAGAGAGACTATCCGCGTGGTCTTCCGCAAGCGCCCGAATCGAGCCGCCAACTTCGCACGTGATGCCTGAAAGCACCGCTTCCGCTTGCCTATTGCTTAGGCCACACCCCGAGGAGCCGGCGCACGTCGACCAACTGGCCCAGGTGATACGCATTGTGGTCAGCGATGAGCAGTGCCTCGCGCAGAATGGTCTGGCCATCCCCCCACGGAATTCTGGCAAACAGGTCAGTTTTGGGATTCGCCACCAGATCCTGCATGGCTTTGAGGTCTGCGCGGAAACTCTTGACGCTGGCGTCCCAGGCACCGCCGTTGGGCGGACCTTCAGATTTCGGCCAATAATCGACAGGCCACTCTGGGGAATTGTGCTTCGCATTGCGACTGAATTCCAGGATGTCCGATTGCGCGATGCGCATGTGCTCGAGCAGCATCCAGGGAGAATGCGGAAAGCCGGAGGGTTTCTGTCCGCGCAGCTTGGGCGGAAAGCCTTTAATGACGTCCTCGAATTTGGCGTGAGCACCGCCGCCCTTGAGCAGGTATAGAACGTGTTCGCGGAGGGCTTTGTCAGGGGATGGTTTCATCGATGTTTCTTCCTCACAGAACCGTAGAGCTGCAAATGCATAGATCGGTTGTGTGTCTTTGATGATTAAATACGCGATGTCATTCTGCGAAGCGAAGAATCTATGCATTTCGCCTGAGCGGTGTTTAGCTATCACTTCATCCTGTGACATCCGTCACCGCCCATCTGTGACCTTCCGCATATGGTGGCATTCTCCCGCATCCCAAACACTGCATGCTCTATAAAACTCTCAGTGCAGCCGTCTATGGCATCGATGCCAGCATCATTGAAGTCGAGGTGGACATTTCTGATGTCAAGACCAGCGAGGATCACTTCCACACCGTCGGCCTCCCCGATGCCGCGGTTCGCGAGAGCCGCGACCGCGTTCGCGCCGCTCTCAAGAATTGCGGCTACGATATCCCGCTCGCTCACATAACCATTAACCTCGCCCCCGCCGACATCCGCAAAGAAGGCTCCGGCTTCGATCTTCCGATGGCTCTCGGCATCCTCGGTGCCTATGGCGGATTGAATAAGAAGGAGGTTCCCGATTGCCTTTTCGTCGGCGAGCTTTCTCTGGACGGAGGCGTTCGCGCCGTCCGCGGCGCGCTCCCCATCGCCATCGAAGCTCGAACCAGAAAAATTTCCCGGCTTGTCGTTCCCGAACTGAACGCTCGTGAAGCCGCCATGGTCGGGGGGGTGGAAGTCTTTCCCGTTCGCTCCCTTATTGACGTGATCCATTTCGTGAACAACGGCAATGGCGTACATCCCCTGCAAGTCGATCGGGAGACTCTGCTCAGCGAAGCTCAGCACTTCGGCGTCGACTTCAAAGAAGTTCGCGGACAGCAGACCGCCAAGCGCGCCCTGGAAGTGGCCTGCGCCGGAGGCCACAACATCCTGATGATCGGCCCTCCCGGTTCCGGCAAAACCATGCTGGCCAAGCGCATGCCCACGATCCTGCCGCCTCTCACGTTCGAAGAGGCGCTCGAAACCACCAAAATTCACAGCGTTGCGGGTGTGCTCGATCCCGGCACCGGTCTCGTCGGCGTCCGCCCCTATCGCTCCCCTCACCACACGATTTCTGACGCGGGCCTCATCGGCGGCGGCGCAATCCCGCGCCCCGGAGAAGTTTCCCTCTCGCACAATGGAGTGTTATTCCTCGACGAACTGCCCGAGTTCCCCCGCAACGTCCTCGAAGTCATGCGCCAGCCCCTGGAGGACGGCACCGTCTGCATCGCCCGCGCCGCCATGTCCCTCACCTTTCCTGCGCGCTTCATGCTTGCCGCCGCCATGAACCCCTGCCCCTGCGGCTACTTCAACGACCGCGGCCGCGAGTGCCACTGCACACAGGCGATGATCCAACGCTACATGGCCAAAATTTCCGGCCCACTGCTCGACCGCATCGACATCCACATCGACGTCCCCGCCGTCAACTACAAAGAAATGAGAGCCGGCAGCGAACCGGAAACCTCAGCAGCAATCCGCGACCGCGTAGTCCGAGCCCGCGAGATCCAGCTAAAACGTTTCGCCTCCGCATCACGAGTGAAGCTCTACTGCAACGCCCAGATGGCCCCTCGTCACATCCGCACCTTCTGCGAGCTCTCCGCTGACTGCGAGCGCCTCCTGGAACGGGCCATGACCCAGCAAGGGCTGACCGCCCGCGCCCACGATCGCATCTTGAAAGTTGCCCGCACCGTCGCCGACCTCGAAGCCGCCGCCACCATCGAGCCCAAGCACATCGCCGAAGCCATCCAGTACCGCACTCTCGATCGCACCTTCTGGGCTTAGCGCTGCTCACATTCTTGTCCACGACATGACGTTTGAGGTATCTTGCCCAACCGCCAGAATCGGGCGACTAGCGCACTAACAAATCAAGGAGCCAAGCGGATGAATGCCAAGCCCACAATCCTGAGGGAACTGCTGTCCGAATTTCTCGGAACATTTGTCCTGATCCTTCTCGGTACCGGCGTGGTCGCCATGGTAGTTCTGTTTCCCTCGCGCACTCCGGGTGAACTCGTCCACGGAGGCTACACCAACATCACGCTCGGCTGGGGCCTCGCCGTCACTATGGGTATCTACGTCGCCGGAAAAACATCGGGCGCGCACCTCAATCCCGCAGTGACGCTCAGCCTCGCGGTCTTCCGAGGCTTTTCCTGGCGCAAGGTCGTTCCTTATTCCGTCGCCCAAACGGCTGGAGCCTTCACCGCGGCAGCGCTGGCATATTGGAATTACCTGCCGGCTTTCCACCAGGCCGATCCGCAACTGGAAAAAACCGCCGGCGTCTTCACCACCTTCCCCGCATTCCCCGGACTACCTCAATCCGGGTTTCTCGACCAGGTCGTAGGCACCGGCTTGCTGCTGCTCCTCATCTTCGCCATCACGGACGAACTAAACTTCCCGCCCGGCGCCAATCTGGCCCCGCTGATGGTCGGCCTGGTCGTGGTCGCAATCGGCATGAGCTTCGGAGGCATGCACGGCTACGCGATCAACCCCGCTCGCGACTTCGGCCCTCGCCTGTTCACCGTCGTTGCCGGATTCCGCAACAACGGCATAACCGACGGCACCCGCGTCTGGTGGGTCCCCGTCGTTGCTCCTCTACTAGGAGGTCTGCTCGGAAGCGCCGTTTACGACTTCGGCGTACGCCGGTTCTTGCCTCGTGAGCGAGCTTCACAGAACACGTGAATCCGCGTGCTCCGAAACTTCGCCACATTTGTTTACGGAAAGCGACACTTCGCAAATGGGGAAAAGGCAGAGTAACGATGAAAAAATCCCCTGACATGCTTGAAATTTACTGATTGGGGCAACCTGCAGCGTCCAGTCTCACGGGCCACCGTATGCTCCGCGGACAACCCAACCAAGCCATAGGCCACGAGTCTCAGATAGAACCATGGTTGGCACATTGCCAGCACGCTGGCTTCGAGGCGCGTTTGCACTCGGCAAGGAAGAACCGCGCATCCATGAGCCTGGATCTTAATCCACGCCCAACGCCAAACCCCACTCCGGGACAACCTCGTGGAGCTACTCGCAGGCGCTGGCTGTCAGAAAACTACCGCCTCCTGCGGAGACGGAAAAGTGTTTTCTCTTGACATCCCCTTTATAGAATCCGTCTCTCACCTTTGCCGCAGACACCGGCTCGTTGAACTGGATCATCGCCAGTGCACATAGTTTTTGCCGTGGCTGCGTTTGGCGGACTTACCACCGTCACCTGATGATGCCACCATGCGCCACGCTGAACGAGACACCATTGCTGGCAACTCCGCCAACAGTGACCACCACCTTTCCCGTGGTTGCACCGCTTGGCACGACAGCTTTGATCGAGGTCGGAGTCCAACTCGAGATGGTTGTCGCTGGCGTCCCATTAAATGTCACGGTGCTCGGGGTCGAACCGAAGTTCGCGCCAGTAATTGTGACTGACGTGCCAACCTTTCCCGAGGTGGGAGACAGGCTCGTAATGCTTGGTGATGCCGCAAATAGCGTCCCAGTAAAACCCGCACCCACAATAACCAGAATCAGTAGCTGCCGTATTGTTCGTGCCATTTCTTTGAGGTTTGTTTGCATCTTGACCTCCATTAAGGATGAATCTCTGCGACGAACTCGCGTTACTTCTTCTCTTCCTTCGAATGCGTCGGCTTAAAATCCTTCATTACGGTGAAGAAGCTGTCGGACAATTCGCATTAGGATCTTTGTCCACGTTTCTTGCATCAGCTAGACGTGCCCGCGCCAGATTCGCTTAAACTCATTCCTATACTAATTTGATCACCGGGATCATTCGTCGCGAAAAAGTTTCTGACCTTCTTGGCCTGACCAGCTCCGAAACACCCAGGTTCAAGGTGCTCCTCGATAAGAACAGGCGTTGCCTTCGTGTCACGCGCACCACAGTGTGTTTCCCCAGCTATGGTCAGGCTACCTCAAGCCGCTGCTAAATGGCGTGAAATCAATACAATCGGCTGCGGGCATTCGCGTGCCATCACGTCTTACCGGAAGCAGCAGTAGGAGGGAATATGGCAGAACTCAACCAGTTCAGTACGCACAAGAAAATGGAAGATAGTTCCGTAGGCTTCAGCAGCACGCATTTGCCGTTGATATTTGCAGGACTATTGACAGTGGCGCTATTCCTGGGAGTCAGCAGTTGCTCGAAGAAAGGCGGCACCCAGCTGACGGGCGTTTCAAGCCAGTCCAGCGCGCCAGTTGCCGGTTCCGCAGCACCACCGGCAGCACCAGCAGTTGCCCCGGCCCTCCCACCAAAGAAGAAGGTGCACAAACGCCGGCCCGCCACGGCCAGGTATGTCAACAAGACTTACGGCGTTTCTCTTAGTTATCCAACTAAGTACAGCCTGAACGTCGGCGAGAAGGCGCAGCTCAGCTGGCCCGAACTGGGGCCGGTGGAAATGGACTTCGTCAAGCCCGGCGGAAAAACACTGGCCGCACTTCGATTACCGGAGAACTCCTATCCGGAAACGGACTTTGCATCCGGGTTCATGACGGTCAACGTGAACAATAATCTCAGTGCTGCTGAGTGTTCGCAGTTCGCTTTTCCGCAGGCAAGCTCGAAAGAGGCTGTCACTCCCTCGAAGGTGCGAATCGGCAGTGTCGATTTCGAGCAGGTTGAGAGCCTGACGGGCGATGCCAGGCAAGCCGACGCCAAGTATTACCACGTCTACCAGAACGACACCTGTTATGAATTCACGCTTGGTTTGGGCACAACCACATCCGGAGTCGAGGACGGCATTACACCCGTGGACCGCGAGCAGGTCTTCAGCAAGTTGGAAAAGATTCTAGGGACAGTGAAGATTGAAACGAAAGCTCCGGCGGTCGAAGCGTCTCCCGCCTCTCCCAAAGAAACTCCGGTGTCCCCGGTTTCCTGGGTAGCGGCAGACTATGACAGCAGTACCTGGGGCGGTTCGTATGGTTTGAATCCGGCGCGGGTCATGCCACGAACCGCTTCCGGGTTCTTCATGAACGTGTCCCAGACAAAACCAGTTCGGGCATTCTCGGCCATGAGCATGGTGATGCCGGTATCGATGCCGATCACGTCGGTGTCGAACCAGTTTTTGGCCGGATTGAATGCGTTTACAAATCCGTAAGGACTCCAGGCGCGTTCTCCGTAACGGTTCTTGATCGTGCGGAGGACGCGCATGGTTCCTTGCGGCAGAAACGGAATTGAGCCTCCCGCCGCACTCGGCACGACAGTTCCATCGATGGGGCCGATAGCGGGAGGCCCTCCCCAGACGACATATCCCCGGTCCGAGTCCGATGCAGTAATTCCCCAAAGATCCTCGCTATATTGGGGATACTGGGTACCCAGTTCAAGACAGAAGCGTCGATGCACATCTGTGGCAATTACCGAGTTGCGAAAATAGTCGGCGTGCAGGTCCCGCTTGCCGCGGAAATCAAACCAGGCCTGAGAGTATTGGTGTACAAAGAGCGGCGCAAAAGAACCGATGTAGCGCAAGCCGGCGTACTCGAACGTAGTCCGCTTCCACGCGCTCCAGGTTTCCAGCCGCAGGGGATGCGCGGAAGAGCCGAGTCCCATCAGATACATCATCATCAATTCGCTGTATCCGTCCCAGCGGTAGGGCAGAAAACCGATTTCCGGTGTCCAGCCATGCGGGAGCAGAGGCGTGTCTTCTGAAAGCCACGTCCAATCCGCGCGATTGAAAATAGCAGTTGCGAGCTGGCTTATTTCGGAGTTCTGAAAGTACTGCCGGCAGGTCAGGACTCCACACAGTAGAATCGCAGTATCAACCGAGGAGATTTCTGAGTCCCAAATCCTCTCTCCGGTATGTATGTTGGCGAAGTGATAAAAAAAACCTCGGTGATTGGGGAGTTTTTTCCAGAGGAAGCGCAGAGAGTTAACAACGCGCTTTCGCGCCTCCGGCATAGAGATGTACCCACGTTTTTGTCCGATACAGATTGCTGTCAGCCCAAATCCCGTGGCGGCAATGCTGGCGACTATGCCGTTGTCAACCGTGCGGATATTGCTCCGGTCTTTCACCATGCCGGTGTCCGGATCGACTTGCTCCCAGAAGTAACAGAAATTCAGATGTTCGATTTCCTCAAGAAATTGATCGTCTTCAGGCGAGAGTGGGGATTTGGGCGCGAGCGCCGCGAGTGTCGTGGGCTCGCCGCTGGCTTCTGTTACAAGGGACAAAAACGTTCCACTCGCCGCCAGGCCGGCCAGAGCCCGCATTACTTCACGCCGCGAATACTTAGTTTCTTGAGATTTATTACGCACTCGTTGGAAAAAATCTTAAATTATCTTTCTGTGAGAAGGGAACCGTGGAAACCTGAAGAGTAACCCGGCCGGACGCGGAAGACACGCTAAAATTTCAGAGCAGTCCTGTGCATCAACGAACCAGAAACGCAGAAACCAGGAAGGCCTTGGGGAATTTGTGAAGCGCGGAGGAAAGTTTGCTACGGCAATCGTACTGTTTCTGGCGATCCTGATGGCGGCCGCCTGGTATGGCGTTCTTCTGAAGAGAAGGCAACCGGTGGTAATCAGGGGAAGCGTGATCGTCCAGGATCCTGATCCACGCAAAGAGTTGCCAGTTGCCGACGTCGAAATCAACGCCAGCAACAGTCTGGGGACTGCGCATGCCAAGTCCGATTCTTCAGGATACTTCGCCGTGACCCTTTCCAGCGGCATCCGTAGGCGGCAGCCGATTGTGTTGCAGTTTCGGCACCCTGATTATGTGCCCCTGGATATCAAGGAATATGTCAGTGACAAGCTTTACGTCACTCGCATGATTCCCCTCCGTCGCGAAATCCGGCCAGAACCCAGCCAGCCCCAAGTGGCAGTCACAAACGTTCTGGCCCGCTATTCGGTCAAGTCAGGCACCACGGTGAATGTAGGGAGCGCCGTCAGGACCTTTCAGGTTGTGAATACGGGAAATGTCCCCTGTAAAGGACAGCAACCCTGTTCCCCGGATGGCAAATGGAAGGCCAATATCGGCGGCCTGACATTGGATGCAGGTGACAATAATGAATTTCGAAACGTACGTGCCTCCTGCATCGCCGGACCATGTCCTTTTACCAGGTTTGAGAACGACACGTTTCTACGCGGCGGGCGAACCATAACCGTATCTGCCCGCAACTGGTCCGATACCGCTACTTTCCTGGTTGAGGCGGAAGTGTTCCATCCCATGGTGGGCGATATCATCCGGCGGTCACATCCTGTGATCTTCGGTCAGGCATTGAATTTCACTTTGCCTGCGACTGCGGAGGGGGTCAGCATTGAAGCTGACTTGAATGGTTCGACTATCGTTTTTCCCTTGGGACCCCATCTGCTCCTCAGTTGGGCGGATTGCAACGCCAGAGTTACGCGCGATCAGGCTAAGGTCTACCGTTGTGAGCTGAAACCGGGATATCGGTTTCCGTAGGGTGAGAGGTGGGTTCGTTGAGCCGCGGTAGTGGCTCCGCGAATATTTTCTTTGCTGCCTTTGCGGGTCCCTTCGCATCGCTTTGCGGTTAACAGCTTTTGACCGCAAAGTTCGCAAAGAAGAAGCTTAAGGACGCAAAGAAAATCCTGCGCCGCTACGTCCTATGTCTATCTTCGGGATCTGGCAATTGCTTCGCGGGCTTCCCGATCGGCGGTGCGCCGACGCTCGGTCTCGCGTTTGTCCCACAACTGTTTGCCCTTGGCCAGCGCAAGTTCGACCTTGACTCTGCCGTTCTTGAAATACATGCGCGTCGGGATGAGGGTGAGCCCCTTCTGCTGCGTCTTGCCGATCAGTTTCGTAATTTCCGCCCGATGCATGAGTAACTTACGTGTCCGCAAGGCCTCATGATTGGAATAGCTGCCATGCTCATAGGGGCTGATGTGTGCGTTCAAAAGCCAGATCTCCCCGTCTTTCACCAGCCCGTACGCGTCCTTGAGATTGGCCCTGCCGCCACGGATCGATTTGACCTCCGTCCCCGTCAAGGCAATGCCCGCCTCAAATTTTTCCAGCAAGAAATAGTTGTGCGAAGCGATCCTGTTTACAGCGGCGTCGCGCTTGCCGGCTGCTGTGGGATCACGGCGCGGATTCTTTTCCGGGTTGGGCTTAGTTTGATGGCTGGGTTGGCGCGCCATGATTCAGTTATCTCACAGGACCATTTTGGATATCAGAATTGCAGGCTATGAGGACTAGAACCAACGAGTAACTGCTACCAAGCCAGTAACTTCGGATGGCTCAGGAGCGATGCTATAATCACGCAGCTTACGTCTCCATCGGAGAAAATTCAAAGCCTGGGCCAAGGGCCGCTGGCCGACCCCGAGGGAAGACTGTCTGCGAGGGATCTGTAATGACACGCCTGATTCGCCCGGCGGCTCTCTTATTCATCATCATTTCCATACTGCCCGCAGCAGCTGACAGCGCCAAGTCTTTGTACAACCGCGGGAAGGACGCGGAACAGCGCCAGGATTACGAGAAGGCCTACGATTTTTACAAACAGGCCTACGACCAGAAGCCCAAAGATTTGCAATTCCGGGCCGCGTTCGAGCGCCTGCGTTTCCTCGCCGGAGCTTCACATGTGCACCGTGGCCAGCTTCTGAGAGAAGGCGGCAAACTGCAGGAGGCGATGGCGGAGTTCCAGAAGGCAGCGGAGATTGACCCGTCGAGTTCAATCGCCCAGCAGGAGCTGCGTCGGACTCAGAAGTTGATGGAAGCTGCCGGAAGCGCGCCGCCACGTGCCCAAGCACCACCGACACCTCTGCAGAAGCGCATTCAGGAAGCGCAAGGGCCTGTGGATCTGGCTCCGATTGCGAATGTCCCCATCACGTTAAAAATGACTGAGGACAGCAAGGTCATTTATGAAACGACGGGTAAGTTGGCCGGCATCAACGTTTTGTTCGATCCCGACTACACGTCGCGCCGAATCAAGGTTGAATTGAATGGCGTCACATTAGAAGACGCGCTGCAGATCATTGCGCTCGAATCGAAGACCTTCTGGCGCCCAGTGACCCCGAACACGATTTTTGTCGCGCAGGATAATCCTGCCAAACGGAAGGACCTGGAGCAGAGCGTCATCAAGACGTTCTACCTGGGAAACCTTTCGCAGCCCACCGAATTACAGGATGTAGTGAACGCGCTGCGGCAGATTCTTGAAATCTCACGCATTCAGCCTTTGCCATCGCAGGGGGCGCTCGTGGTGCGCGGCACTCCGGACCAGATCGCACTGGCGCAAAAATTGGTTGGCGATCTCGACCGGGCGCGTTCGGAAGTCATCGTCGAAGTTGCGGTGATGCAGGTAAGCCGTTCCAAAACACGAACACTCGGCATCAGCCCACCGACGAGCGCCACAATAGCGCTTCAGAGCAACATCAATACGAACGTCAACAATACCAACAACAATAACAACAATAATCTCAACAACACGCTTAACAACACCACCACTGGTTCCAATCAGATTAATTTGAATCGCTTGGGCAACTTGAACGCCACCGATTTTGCTGTGACTATCAATCCGGCCACGGCCACCGCCTTGTTTTCGGATAGCAACACAAAGCTCATCCAGAACCCGCAAATTCGCGCAGTGGACGGACAGAAGGCCTCGCTGAAGATCGGCGACCGTGTGCCTGTTGCCACAGGATCATTTCAGCCTGGAATCGGTGGAGTGGGTATCAATCCTCTTGTGAATACGCAATTCCAGTACCTCGACGTTGGCGTAAACATCGATATCACGCCGCGAGTGCATGCCGGACGGGAAGTTACGTTGAAGATCTCGATGGATATTTCGTCGGTAACTGGGCAGTCAAATATCGGAGGAATCAGCCAGCCCATCATTGGACAGCGCAAGATCGAGCACGAGATTCGCCTCAAAGAAGGTGAAGTAAATCTGTTGGGTGGAATGCTCGAGGATCAACAGACCAAATCGTTGAGCGGCATCCCGGGGTTATCACAGATTCCAATCCTCCGTTATCTGTTCGGTCAAACCAACACCGAGCACCGCGAGAACGAGATCGTATTTGCGCTCGTTCCGCACATAATTAGAGGACAGGAACTGAGCGAATTGAATGAGCGGGCATTACAGGTGGGAACGGCGAGTGCGATCGAGTTGCACCGGGTAAACCGTCCAGCAGCCGCGCCGGAGGGTGGCGAAGCAGCTCCCGCGCAAGCTCCTGCACCTGCTCCGGCTCCGGTACAACCTGTTCAGCCGCCTCCTCAGGCGAATCCTAATCCGCCGCAACCGCAAGCGGGCTCTGCGGCCTTCATGTTTGATCCTGCCAATATGACCCAAGCTCAGGGTGCAACATTCGCGATGAACGTGCTGCTTTCCGGCGCGCAGAATGTGTACTCGGTGCCCCTGAAGATAAGTTATGACCCTAAAGTCCTGCAGGTCGTGAACGTCTCAAACGGAGGGCTGCTGTCTCAAGATGGTCAGGCCGTTGCCCTGGTGCACCGCGATGATGACTCGAGCGGCACATTGCAAATCACAGCTACGCGGCCCCCTGGCGCAACCGGGGTTTCCGGACAGGGCACAGTGGTGACCCTCACATTCATGGCCAAAGCAGCGGGCCAGTCGAACCTGACGATTTCCAAAGGCGGGGCGCGCGATCCGGGCATGCAGCCAATCGCGGTAGCCGGAGCGGTAGCAACGGTTACGGTGCAGTAAAATGGAGTTACTTCGGCTGGGCAAGACTTAGCCAGATTGCCAGCGATCTCTTCCGCGGCTGAATGCCGCCGTAATCCGATAATGTCCTGAGCGCCTAAGGCCGATCATCAGAAGGAAGAGCCGTGCAGGCCAAAAATTTGATGCAAGTGCGTTCCAGACGCGGCGTTCGACACTCAGGGAGGCTTTTGTCCAAGGGCTTCACACTGATCGAACTCATCGTGGCCACGGCGATCCTGGTGATCCTGACCGGCCTTGCCGTGCCGATGGCGCGAGTGGCAATCAAGCGCGAAAGAGAGCGTGAACTGCGACGCGACCTTTGGGAGATGCGGGACGCGATTGACCGCTATAAAGATGCGGCGGAAAGGGGCGCATTTCAGATTAAGGTGGGGACGGAGCAGTATCCGCCTGATCTCGAAACTCTGGTCAATGGCGTGGATGTTGGCGGGAAAAAAGTGCGGTTCCTGCGCAAGATTCCCATAGACCCGATGACCGGTAACACGGAGTGGGGCCTACGGTCCGTGCAGGATGATCCCAACTCGGACTCCTGGGGCGGCCAGAACGTCTTTGACGTCTTCACCAAATCGCAAGGCACGGGCTTAGACGGGACGGAGTACAAGACGTGGTAACGAGAACCTGCAAGAGGCGGAATCGTGGCTTCACCATGATCGAATTGATGATCGTGATCAGCCTTATTCTGATCCTGGTCTCAATCTCTATTCCGGCCTATAACAAGTCTATTACGCGAGCTAGAGAGGCTGTACTGAAAGAGAATCTGTTTCAGTTGCGCTCGCTCATCTCTCAATACACGCTCGACAAGCAGAAAGCCCCGCAGTCGCTCGATGACCTGGTCTCGGCAGGCTACATCAAGCAGGTTCCGCCCGATCCCACGACCGGCAGCAATAGTACGTGGACGGTGGATCAGGAGGACACGCTGCTGTCCGTGGACCAGCAGGAGCCCGGAATCATCGACGTGCACAGCGGTTCAAGCCTCACCGCCAGTGATGGGACTGCGTACAGCAGTTGGTGAGTCTCTTCCTTCCTAAAACGATAACCTCGCACTTAGCTGGATCTCTCTCCCTGGCGTCGTGCTCTCCGTGATGGTTCCAAACTGCGGTGTGTTCACGAAACGATCCGGTGTCCCCAGATTGGTGTGGTTCAGGGCATTAAAGAACTCGCCGCGAAATTGGAACTTCATCCTTTCAGTAATGCCGAAGTCGCGTACTACGGCGAAGTCGAGGGTTTGCATGCCCGGGCCGTAGACCGAGTTGCGGCCTACGTTGCCGAAGGTGAATGCAGGAGGGGCAGCAAAGGCCGCCGTGTTGAACCACGCGGAAGCTGTGCGCGTTCCGGAGGGGAATACTGGTTGGCCGGTAACGTTGGCGCGAATCGGATTTTCGCCCAGCACAGTACCGGAATTGGCGGTGTCCCCAAAGACCGAAATGGTGAACGGAAATCCGGTCTGGATTTGATAAACCGTCGATAGCTGCCAATGCTTTGTAACGGAACTCAGCAGGCCAGATCGCGTCAGCCCTGGAATGTCATAGACCGCACTGAGCGCAAACCGATGGCGTACATCGCATCCCGGCCCTTTTTCTGCTTCCAGATCGTTGTTGTTCTGCGGAATCGTGGATTCAAACATCGGCGAGCGGAAATCGGGAGCATCGCTCAGGTTCTTCGACCAGGTGTAATTCGCGAGGAAAGTAAGCCCCCGCATGTAGCGGCGGCGAATATTGACATAGCCAGCGTCATACCAGCTCTGCGCTGTGTTTTCCAGAAGATTAATCGTGCTCACCGGAAAGCAGATTGAGCCACTAGGGCAGCCCGACACGAGTGGGACCACGACCACATTGCTGGGCAATACTGTGTCTGGGACGAAGGTGAGCGTTTTGAAAGGCCGCCGCGGACCGATTGGTCCCGGGCCCGGAAGCGCATTGTTGATGAGGTGAGCCCGCTGCAGATGCACTCCGTGTGAGCCAAGATAGCCGACTTCAAGCGTGGTCTGGGCGGCCAAGGTCTTTTCCACCGACAGGCTCCATTGCTCGATGTATTGTGAGGGCGCACGTGGGTCGAGAGCTGTGAAGCTGACGGTTGTCTGCCCCAGTACTGGATCGCCAAAGTTCAGATGCGAACTGACGAGTCCTGCTGCAGGAGTGAAGTTATCGCTCTGTTGAGTTTCCGGGAACACGTAGGGAACATTGTGGCGCTGATTGCACCAGGTATTCATGTCAACCGGGGTGTAGAACATGCCGAAGGCGGAATGAAGCACGATCCCGTACTTGGGTATTGCCTGCGAAAGCCCCAGACGTGGAGCAAAATTGTGCGCATTCGCATACTTCAATCCTCTCGGATAGCCGTTCTGTCCTCCTATGAAGACTGAAGGCACGCTATCCTGGAATGTGAGATTGGTGTTCGTGTAGCTGATGTCCACCAATGGATCCATGAACTCGTAACGCAATCCGAGTTCGACGGTGGTATTCGACGTCAGCCTCCAGCTGTCCTGTGCAAAGCCGTCCACATACCATTGCCGAAGCTGCATCTGCGGGATTCCGGCCTGACGCTGTTTAACCGCAGGCAGCCCTAAAAGAAAACTGGCAAGCGCCGACCCAGTCGGATCATTCGTCGCCGTTCGCGTCGTGAAACCTTTGGTGAACTGGTAATAGCCACGGTTCTGAAAGAAACCCCACATGGGCCAGATGAAGCGCCGATAACTTCCTCCGAACTTCAAGCTGTGGCGGCCGCGCTGCCAACTGAGCGTGTCACGGCCTTCGATAACCGTATCCCAAGCTTTCATCGGTGTGGCGGCATAGTTATCTCCCATCGGCGAATAGCCCTGGACGTTGAAGAAAGGCGCTCCGAATGCTCCCGCTCCGCCAAAGCCAACGCCTTGGATGCCGAGTTCGGAAACTATGTCATTGCTGTCGCTGTTCTCCGAAGACCGGTGCATTGCGAGGCGGGAAACGGTAATCGCCGCACTGTTGAGCACTCGCGGGTTTAGCACGCGATTCCAGGTAATGCTGCCTTGTTGGGAGAAGTTGTCATGGAAAGAACCGAAACCCGGCAGCAATGAGCCAAGACCCGAAACCATCTCGCCCGGCGTGAAGCCGCGTTCGGCGCTCGCCGAATAGCGCGCCGCCAGACTGTCGCCGCGCTCGAACATGTGATCAACTCGCACCGTGCCCTGGTCGGCGGAGTGGAGTTCATTTCGAACATCGATGTAGTTATTGCAATCGGTTCCTGCGCCTACGACGGTGGGCGCGCCCATCATGGCCGAGCCACAAGGCATGGCCACGCTGTCGTCCATCATGTCCATATTCGGACGCGGAACGTGATTGAGAAGAAACGCCTGCGCGGCCGGATCGATCATGTTTTGCGGGATCATGTTTCCGAGAAATTGATCACGGATGACCTGTGGATTGGTGGGGCTCACCGGCTTTGTAGGATCGAAGCTGGGATTCGGATGTGAGCTGAAGGGATTGAAAATATTCACACCGCCCATGCTGAAGTCGCCATTGATCTCCTCTGCTGTCGGGACAGTATCAACCATGGTGTGAGCCATGGCGTGCCGAAACCCTTCATAATTCGCAAAGAAGAAGGTCCTGTTGCGCGCAATCGGTCCGCCAAACGATGCGCCAAAATTGTTCTGCGCCAGATGATTGGTGCCCATGGCATCGAAGCTGTGCGCATCCAGCGCACCATTGCGCAGGAACTCATAAGCCGTACCGTGAGACTGATTCGATCCCGAGCGCGTGACTATGTTGATCTGTCCGCCACCCGCGCCACCCATCTCAGCGGAGTAGCTTCCAGTCTGAACCTTGAATTCCTGAACTGCGTCCGGTGAAGGGCTGAGATTCAGAGTGTTGAACGTGGGATCCGTATTTGTGGTGCCGTCGAGCAGGTAATAGTTCGCATTAGGCCGGTTGCCACCGATGCTGACTGCCGATCTCTGTCCCGGGCGCCAATAAAGAGGGTTCATGTTCCCGGTTTGCGCTCCATGCCCAAGGTGAGCGCCTGGAACGGTAAGCACCAGATCCACCAGCTTGCGGCCGTTCAGCGGAAGATCTTCAATGGCCACCGGTTCAACCACCTCGCCGAGCGAGGCGTCGGTGGGGTGAAGCGCGGGAGCAAGGTCCTGCACCTCGACCACATCCTTAACAGAAGCTACTTTCAAAGCCAGGTTCAACGTCGACTGCTGATTCACTTCGAGGCGAAGATTCTGCGTGAGGGTGGAAAAATTTGGAGCTTGCACCTTCATTTCATATTCGCCGGGCAGAAGCCCGGTGATCTGGAAGATACCTTGCTCATTGCTGGTGGCATGGCGTTCCGCTCGCGTGCTTACAGACGTGAGCTGCACGGTCGCTCCCGTAAAGGCCCGCCCTTGAGGGTCGGTGATGGTTCCGCCAACTACGGCGTAGTTGCTCTGGGCCAAAACTGATACCGATGTAAGCAGGATAGAACAGAAGAAAACGACTGCTCTGCGCAAGCCGCACCCCCACAAGATAATTGGAAATTTGCCGACCCAAGCGGGTTTCAGGGATTGAAGCCTAAGCTGCTGGAAAGGACAATCATTGAAAAATACTAGCCGGATGCAGAACTGATACCTTCCTCTTTGCCCTGGCTACAAGAGAGGGCCGCCCCTTGGAATTGAACCGACACTTCCAAAGCACTAACATCCTATTCATGCCGGTTGAAACCGAAATAACCGCTTCCACCTACACGCCAATTCGTGCGCCGCGCGGCACAGCTCTTTCTTGCAAAGGTTGGCAGCAAGAGGCAGCGATGCGCATGCTGATGAACAACCTTGACGAAGAAGTAGGCGAGCGCCCACGAGATTTGGTCGTGTATGGCGGAACGGGACGCGCGGCGCGCAGCTGGGAGGCTTATCACGCGATCGTAGCCTCGTTGAAATCTCTTGAAAATGATGAAACTTTGCTGGTGCAGTCCGGCAAGCCGGTCGGAGTCTTCCAAACCCATGACTATGCCCCTCGCGTTCTTATTGCGAACTCGAACTTAGTTGGACATTGGTCGAACTGGGAAAAGTTCAACGAACTTGAACGCGCCGGGTTGATGATGTACGGCCAAATGACGGCGGGGTCATGGATTTATATCGGGTCACAAGGCATTGTCCAGGGAACGTTTGAAACGTTCTCAGCGGCCGCGGCAAAGCATTTCGACGGCGATCTCGCAGGCACGCTCATCGTTTCAGGCGGCATGGGGGGGATGGGAGGCGCCCAACCTTTAGCCGCTACAATGGCCGGCGCGGCGTTTCTAGGCATTGACGTCGATCCCGAGCGCATCAAAAAGCGCTTGAAAACCGGCTACTGCGACTTCCTGGTCAATACCCTCGACGAAGCGCTTCGCATTCTCAAGAATGCTGTTCGGAAGAAAGAAAACGTTTCTGTCGGCCTGGTTGGAAACTGCGCCGACATTATTCCTGAACTCGCCGAACGTGGTGTAGTGCCGGACATCTTAACCGATCAGACTTCGGCCCATGACCCGCTCAATGGATACATTCCTAATGGCATGTCGTTGGAGCAGGCTCTTGAGCTGCGCCAGCGCGACCCGCAGCAGTACCAGGAAAAATCGCTCGATGCCATCGCGCGTCATGTTGAAGGCATGCTGCGGTTGCAGAAGATGGGCGCAGTTACTTTTGACTACGGAAACAATATCCGTACGTTTGCCTTTCAGCGCGGAGTGAAGAATGCTTATGATTTCCCCGGGTTTGTGCCGGCGTACATCCGTCCACTTTTCTGCGAAGGGCGCGGTCCTTTCCGCTGGGTAGCGTTGTCGGGCGAGCCTTCAGATATTGCTGTAACTGACGATCTGGTACTGGAATTGTTTCCCGAGAACCGCATTCTTCGGCGGTGGATCGATCTGGCACGAAAACGAATCAAGTTCCAAGGGCTTCCCGCCCGAATCTGCTGGCTAGGATACGGCGAGCGCGCGCAGTTCGGGCTGGCAATGAACGAATTGGTGAAAAAAGGCAAGCTGAAGGCGCCCATCGTAATGGGCCGCGACCACCTGGATTGCGGCTCTGTAGCCTCTCCTTACCGCGAGACCGAGAGCATGAAGGATGGCAGCGATGCCGTCGCCGACTGGCCTCTCCTCAACGCGCTGCTGAACACAGCCGCGGGTGCTTCGTGGGTGTCCATCCATAACGGCGGCGGCGTGGGGATCGGCTACTCACTGCATGCGGGGCAGGTGACCGTAGCGGATGGAACTGAAGCTATGGCGAAGCGCATTGAGCGCGTGCTGACCACCGATCCGGGGATGGGAATCATCCGGCATGTGGATGCGGGGAATGAGGAAGCGAGGGAGTTTGCGGGGAAAGTTGGAGTTTGCGTTCCCATGAAGACTCTTTAAGCTGCCTGTCCCACGTTTGCTTGCAGAGTGGGCCGTGCACCAAGCTGGTGTAAAATGGTGTGGTGAAAACCACGAAGCAGATCCGACGGAGTTTGACTCTGCCTGAGCCGACCGCTCGGGAAGTGGCGAGCATCGCTCGCCGGCGAAGGCTCAGCGATAATCGGGTGCTGGTTGAGCTGATTGAAGAGGGAATCGAGGCGCGCCGGCAGAAAGAGAAGGCTTTCTTTGATTTGGCGCAGCGCTTCCGCTCGTCGCAGGATGCGGAAGAGGTACAACGCCTGGGTGAGCAATTAGGGCGCTTCGTGTTTGGTGAGTAGTGCCTCCAATTCAGAGTTGGTCGCGACTGCCGCGGGCGATCCGCGATCATCTGATCGAGCGCATGCGCGAACGCAGGATCAGAACGCAGGATCAGCCTCGATGATTTGAACCAACCACGCCTTTGGATTGAGTCCAAACCCAATGTTCCAGATGGGCTCTGGTATAAGGATTTCGGGTCCTTCAAGCTATGCGGTGAAGGAGCTTACCCTAAAACATTCCTCCTGCCAGGCCAAGTCGCAAGGGGGCCGGAAGCTGTAGCGATCTTCTCGGAGTCGACGAGCAGAGGCCGCCTGACCAGAAGGAGGTTTCACTCCTGCTGGTAGACTCTTCTCTGGGTGAGTTCTATCCGACAAGGCCAGCACCTAAAGCATCCTCTTCTTCTCGTCAACATTCGCCAGTTGCTCACGCTCCGTTCTCTCTCTGGCAAATCTGGCCCACGTCGCGGTTCCGATCTCAGTGAGCTCGCCATCATTGAAGATGGTGCAGTGCTCTGTTCTGGCGGCAAAATTGTCTCCTGCGGCAAAACCAGAGACGCGATGCGCGATCCATGGATTCGAAAGAACCGTAAACAGATTGAGGAGATCGACTGCCGCGGGCAGGTTGTGCTTCCCGGTTTCGTGGATTCTCACACTCATCCCGCATTCATAACGACTCGCCTCCTTGACTTTGAGAAGCGTATCGCAGGTGCCACTTATGAGCAGATCGCCGAAGCCGGAGGGGGTATCCAGTCCAGTGTCGATCCCGTGCGCAAGACAAGCCGGGAAGAACTCGCCGAGAGAGTTCTGAACGCACTTCGTGAAATGGCGCGACAGGGCACGACAACAGTGGAGGCCAAATCCGGTTACGGATTGACGGTTGAATCCGAGATAAAGTCGCTTCAAGCAATCGGGCAAGCAGCCCGGCGCTGGCCGGGTACGGTCGTCCCGACCCTGCTGGGGGCCCACGTTGTGCCAAAGGAGTATCGAGACCGCTCACAAGCATACGCCGAGATCGTCTGTAAGGAGATGATTCCCCGAGTTGCGAAACGGAACCTTGCGCGCTTTGTCGACGTATTCACGGAAAGAGGCGCTTTTAGCCTGCCGGATACGGAGAAGATATTTGACTGCGCAACAAGGCAAGGACTTGGGCTTCGTGCGCACGTTTGCCAATTGAGTGAGACCCCGCTGAGATCGTTATTGAATTTCAACGTAACTTCTTTGGATCACTTGGACCAAATCAACGATGCCGACATATCACTGCTCGCAAAGACTGACACCGTAGCCACACTCGTGCCGGGAGCGAACTATTTTCTTGGCCTCGAGCAATTTCCTCCGGCACGCAGGCTGATCGATTCGGGTGTGGCAGTAGCGCTCGCCACAGACTACAACCCAGGATCTTCTCCGACGACCAGCATGCCATTCGTACTGTCGCTGGCGTGCACACACATGAGAATGACCCCAGCAGAGGCGATTAGCGCAAGTACGATTAACGGCGCCTGGGCGCTGCGTCTGCAGGACCGCAAAGGCTCCATTGAGCCGGGCAAAGATGCGGATTTGGGCGTATTTGATGTGCAAGATTATCGCGAGATCCCGTACTGGTTTGCATCTAACCGTTGTGCGCTTACTGTCTTGAATGGAGTCACAAACGCCCCGTGTATCTGCTCAAATCCTGATCTGAGGAAAAAATGAAACCACGCTTCTACGCCGTCGGGGTAATTCTGCTGTCGACGTCCGTGGCCGTTGCTCAGCGATTGCCCCGATTGGCAACTCCGGAGAATTACACGCTCACCTTCGCGCCAGATTTCAGCAAGGGAAGCTTCTCCGGAGACGAAACAATTCTGATTCACGTACTGCAGCCGACTTCCGAGTTGGTACTGAACTCAGCGGATATCGAGTTTCTCGATGCGAGCATAACCAGCCGAGGCAACCGCCAGCAGCCGAAGATGACCTTCGACAAAGAGAAGGAAATGGCTGCGTTACACGTGGAGAAGCCGCTCCAGCCGGGACCAGCCACGATTCAAATTCACTACACCGGAATTCTGAATAGTGAACTCCGAGGTTTCTACCTAGGCAAGGACGAGAATGGCAATAAATATGCCGTCACACAGTTCGAGGCAACAGACGCCCGGCGCGCGTTTCCGTCCTTCGACGAGCCAGCCTACAAGGCAACCTTCGATGTCACAGTGATCGCCGATAAGGCGGACGACGCAATATCCAACAACAAAAGAATTTCCGACACACTCGGACCCGCGCAAGGCAAGCACACCATCCGCTTTGCTACCACACCCAGGATGTCGTCGTACTTAGTGGCTGTTGCCGTCGGGAAATTCGAATATGCGGAAGGCTCGGCCGATGGTGTTCCCATCCGTGTTTACACAACGCCCGGTAAAAAGCATCTGGCCGGTTTTGCTCTGCGTGCGGCAGAAGAATCAGTCCGCTATTTCGATCGCTACTTCGGCATTCCGTATCCTTTCGGGAAATTGGACAACATTGCCCTTCCGGACTTTGCCGCGGGAGCCATGGAGAACACCGGCCTCATCACCTATCGCGAGGTCGAGATGCTGATCGATGAAAATCACGCGTCGATCGATCAGCAAAAACGAGTTGGCATAGTCATTGCGCACGAGATCGCGCACCAATGGTTCGGCGATCTGGTAACGATGTCGTGGTGGGACGATGTCTGGCTCAACGAAGGTTTCGCCAGTTGGATGGAGACCAGGCCCATTGCCGCCTGGAAGCCGGAGTGGCATCTGGAATTAGATGATGTCGAGGACACCGGCGGCGCGCTCAATACTGACTCACTGGCGAACACACGTCCCATTCGTCAGGATGCCGACACCCCGGACCAAATCACGGAGTTATTCGACGGCATCGTCTACGCCAAAGCCGCTGCCGTAATACGCATGCTCGAATCGTATCTGGGGGCGGATGCGTTTCGTACCGGTGTGAATAAATACCTGAAGGACCACAGTTACGGTAATGCCACTTCGGATGATTTCTTCCGCACGTTAGCTGAGGTTTCAAAAAAGCCCGTTGATCGCATCATGGCGGGCTTCGTGACTCAGCCCGGCGCGCCCCTGGTGAGAGTGCAAGCGCAATGCAGCGGCAAGACCACAGAGGTAACACTCTCTCAAACCCGATATTTTTATGACGTCGATCTCTTCAAAGCGGGAACAAATGAATCCTGGCTCATTCCGGTTTGCATGAGGCTGAGCACAGAAGACGCCAACTCAGGTCACGAGCAATGTGAACTCCTGAGCAAGAAGCAGGAGAGCTTCACTCTACCGCAATGCGCGCCTTGGGTGCTCGCCAACACGGGCGCGAAAGGATACTTCCGCTCGGCTTACGAGCCGCAAGTAATCCGGACAATTTCTGCTGGATTGGAATCGAAACTCATTGCGGCAGAACGCATCCGGCTCCTTGGAGATGAATGGGCGCTGGTACGAGTGGGCCAGCACCGCATCGGAGACTACTTGGCGCTTGCCGCAGGACTCCAGGCCGATCGTAATAGCGCTGTCATGAAAGAAGTCACAGAGCAATTACTCTACATAAGCGACTACTTGGTCACAGATTCAGCTTCCGGCGCATATCAGGAATGGGTGCGGCGCCTGTTCACTCCAGCCGCGCGAGAACTGGGATGGCAACCCTCTGCAGGAGAGAACGACGATCGCAAGACTCTGCGCGCCTATGTGCTCGACGCACTCGGATACAGCGGACGTGATCCACAAACGCTCGCAGAAGCCACCCGCTCGGCTCTTCTCGCACTCGAGAATCCCAGTGCCGTTGACGCTAGCATTGCCGGAACCGTATTTCATTTAGCGGCGATTAATGGTGACGCATCCCTCTATGAGAAGATGCTCGCCGGCATGAGGAGAGCATCGTCGCCGGAAGAGCGGGCAGTTTTGATGCGAGCTCTTTCCGAATTCCGCGATCCCAAGCTCCTCGATCGCACACTACAGCTAGCCTTGACACCTGAAATCAGGAGCCAGGATATGGCGTTCCTCATTTCTGACGTCGTTGAGAACCCTGCAGGAAGGCGCATTGGCTGGGACTTCATGCGCACCCATTGGGCTGAGATTGAGAAAATACTGGGCGGCTTCAACACGGGAGATCTTGTTGGGTCCACATCAGCATTTTGTGACAGCCGTATGCGCGACGAGGTAAAAAACTTTTTCGCGACGCACAAGCCTCCAGCGCAAGAACGCACACTGAAACAGTCACTCGAACGGATCAGTTATTGCGTCAACGTCCGTTCGTTGCAGGCCGATGACCTAGCTACGTGGCTACAGGGCCACTCAGCGCCTGGCGGAAACTGAAAGTCAAGGTAAGAAAGTGTCGCCTGAACTCACCTATTCTGTTCTGTGACCTCTGGCGTCAATGTCACCACTCTCTCGATCGCGCCCTGAACGGCTCGGCCCGTTGAGGCAAATTACCGTGATTGTTATAATCAGCCTGTTCCGCACGCAAAGATGTACTGCCCGCGTTCCGGCACTTCGCCAGCAACCTTCGCGTGTCGAACGATTCGCAACGAAGGCAGCAAGTCTGCAACTCAGCGTTGGCCAGGTAGCTCAGGTGGTAGAGCGCAGCCCTGAAAAGGCTGGCGTCGGCGGTTCAACTCCGTCCCTGGCCACCATGTTTTTAATCACTTGCCCGGTTCTCAGTTCGCTTCCTCATTTGGCGCAACTCCAGGGAAGAGCGTCCTATTCTTGCAGTGAAACATCCTGCGCGGAAGCATTCGTCTGAACACTATCGACCACGCAACGAACTTAAATTGTACTTACAGTTTCGTCATTCCTGCGTACAACGAGAGCGCGCGGATCGGAGCTACGCTGGAGCGCGTCCTCAACTATATTGGCCAACAAAAGACCCACACGGAGATCATCGTCGTGAACGATGGTTCCCGCGACAATACCGCCCAGATCGTACGGCAATTTGCGCAACAATATCCGGCCCTGCGTTTGCTGGAAAACCCAGGCAATCGGGGCAAGGGCTACAGTGTCCGCAATGGAATGTTGCATGCAAACGGCAGCATATTGCTCTTCAGCGATGCTGATCTTTCATCACCAATTGAAGAAGCCCAGAAATTGTTCGCCGCGATTACGAGCGGCGCTGATGTCGCAATCGGTTCGCGCTGGGTGCAAAGCTCATTGCAAACCGAAAGGCAGCCTCTCTACCGGCAGCTATTTGGCCGCATCTTCAACTTGATGTTACGCATCACTCTCGGCCTGAAGTTCAAAGACACGCAATGCGGGTTCAAAGCATTTACGCGCGCAGCCGCGCAAAAAATATTCCCGCAGCAACAAATTGAACGCTGGGGCTTCGATCCGGAACTGCTCTACCTAGCGAAAAAGTTCGGCTTCAAGGTGGTGGAGGTCCCAGTAGTGTGGGGCCATAGTGGTGGCACGCGCATCAGTCCCCTGCGTGACGGAACTCGGATGTTTCTCGAAATGCTGAGAGTCCGCTGGAACGCTCTGACCGGCAAGTATGAAACCGCCTCAAGCTGAATCGTGTCGCAGAAACACGGTCGGCTGTACAAAACCGCGACTGGGTACGGGCACGATACCGACACCCTTGCGGAAAGCAAGCGTCATCTCTCCTGCACACTCACTGCAGAGCCAGAAGTACTCGAGGCGCTGAGTACGCTTCTTATGATCCGGCAGGTCTTCTCCGCACGCGTTAGCAGACTCACGTGTGATACGAAACAACTTGCCTCTGTTCAAATACAAAAAACGGGCACTGCAGCCCGGGTTGGCGCACTTCGAAAGCATTTCCGCCTTCCAGGGAAATGATGATTGGGGGAGTTCGCCAAGTTTAGCGCCGATTGGTCGCAATGCAACCCTCTCGCGAGGAAAACTCTGTGGATATTTCCGTCGCGGACCATTATTGGAAACATTCCTAAATGGCAACCTCTTGCCCTGTCCCCCGCCGAACGGCTTCTTCGATTCTGTTCCCCATCTCAGATGTGCTGAGCGCAGCCTGACCCGGCTTTGCCAGGTCGCGCGTGCGGGCTCCCCCGCGCAATACGCCGCTGACAGCTCTGGTGACCGCTGCAGCCTCCTTCTCTAGCCCGAACGAGTGCTGCAACATCATTGCAACCGAAAGAATGCTTCCGACCGGGTTGGCAATCCCGCGTCCGGCGATGTTGGGGGCCGAGCCATGCACTGGTTCATAAAGACCCACGCGCCCACCGATGCTTGCCGACGCCAGCATCCCCAGTGATCCGACAATGCCGCCAGCCTGGTCAGAAAGAATGTCGCCGAACATGTTTTCGGTAAGCAAGACATCGAAGTTCGCGGGATTCGCCACGAGCGCCATCGCAGCCGAGTCGACGTACATATGATCCAGATTGACTTCGGGATACTGCCGGCCCACCCGTGTCACCACCTCACGCCACAGCCTGGAACAATCCAACACATTTGCCTTATCTACGGATGTCACTTTTCCACGGCGGCCTTTCGCCAGCTCCAACGCAACATGCGCGATTCGTTCAATTTCGGATTCGGCGTACCGCATAGTATCCACAGCAACGCGGTCAGGGGCGGAGCCTTGCGTGCCGCGCGGCTCGCCGAAATAAATGCCTCCCAGGAGCTCGCGGACTACGAGTATGTCTGTTCCCCGAACGATTTCCGCCCGCAGCGGTGACGCGTCTTCCATCCCTGCAAAGCAGACCGCTGGCCGCAGATTGGCGAAAACCCCCAACTCGCGCCGCAGGCGCAGCAACCCGCTCTCCGGACGAAGGTGCCGGGGAAAGTTGTCGAAAGAGGGACCGCCCACGGCTCCGAGCAAAACCGCTCCAGAAGATAAACACTCCTTAAGTGTGACCTCTGGCAATGGATCGTTGCTGGCGAGAAGGGCCGCCCCACCTATGGGCATCGTGCTGACGCTGAGCTCGTGTCGGAAAATCTCAGCAACACACTTCAGAATACGAATGCCTTCGTCAGTGACCTCCGGCCCGATTCCGTCGCCCGGCAGAGCGGTGATCTTGAGAAGCATGGTTTGCTCAATTTAGCAGATGGTCAGGCCGACATGAGTGGTCTACATAAAATGATGGTTGACGCTTCACCAGCTAGCATTTATGCGATAGTTTCTAACTTGAAATGGCTCCCATGCCCACCATCCTCATCGTCGAAGACGAAGCCAAGATGCGCCGCCTGCTGGAACTCAATCTCGCCGACGACGGCTTTCAAACCGTGTCAGCCGAAGACGCGGAAACCGGTTTGAAATTGCTTCAGAACGGCTCGGTCGACCTGGTGCTTACGGATCTCAAGCTTCCCGGAATGAATGGCCTCGAATTCCTGCACGACGTGAAGCGTTTCAATGCAGCTCTGCCGGTGATTGTAATGACAGCGTTCGGGACTGTGGAAACGGCAGTCGATGCTATGAAGGCAGGAGCCGGCGACTATGTGTTGAAGCCATTTTCGATGGAAGAGATCCGCATGGTCGTGCACAAGGAGCTCGACGTGCGGCGGCTGCGCGATGAGAACCGGTCATTGCGTGAAGCCCTGCAACAGCGGTATGCGCATCCCAACCTGGTAGCACGCTCCGCGAAAATGCAGGAAATTCTTGCTGCGGTCGAGCGCGTCGCCGCGACGAACTCAACCGTTCTGCTCGGCGGCGAGAGTGGGGTCGGCAAGGACCTGATCGCCCGCGCCATTCATGAAAAATCGCGACGCGCCTCCGGGCCGTTTATCAAAATCAACAGCACGGCAATTCCCGAAAGCCTGCTGGAGAGTGAACTCTTCGGCTACGAAAAAGGCGCCTTTACCGGGGCAACCAACAGCAAGCCGGGGAAATTCGAACTGGCCGACAAGGGCACTCTCTTTCTTGATGAAATTGGCGACGTCCCGCCCGCGACTCAAGTGAAGTTGCTGCGCGTCCTGCAGGAGCGTGAATTCGAAAGGTTGGGAGGAACCCGGACTATCAAGATCGATGTGCGCCTGGTCGCGGCGACGAATCGCGACCTGCGGGCTGCCCTGGAAGAGGGCACGTTTCGCGAAGATCTTTACTACCGTCTCAATGTCGTGCCCATTGATATTCCGCCGCTGCGGGAACACAAGGAAGACATTCCTGAGCTCGCGAGCCTGTTCCTCACGCGCTTTGCCAAGGATTCTGAAAAGAAAATTACTGGCATCTCCCCCGATGCTTTGAAGGTGCTGGTGAATCACTACTGGCCGGGCAATGTTCGTGAACTGCAAAACGTCATCGAGCGCGCTTCGGCATTAGCTGCGGGACCAGTCCTACAACCATCAGACATTCAGCTCGACTCGCATCGCGGCAAGCCGCCGCAGCCCACAGAACGGCTTTTGCCCGAAGGCATGACACTCGAGCAATGGGAAGATGAGATGATCCGCGAAGCACTTCGCCGCGCCAATGGAAATAAGAGCCAGGCGGCGCGCACGTTGGGCCTTTCCCGAAACGCGTTGCGATATCGGCTGTCGAAAATCGGGATCCGCGACGAAGAAGAAGAAAAAGGCCCTGAGCCCGATAAATCAGCTGGTGGCTGAAATCCACCACTTCTGGCCAATCTCAACTAGGCGTCTTGAACAAGACTCCATCCATCAGTTGACTAGCCTCTAACCATCTGACACACAGGTATTTATAGTGCGATCTGGGGGCTCTATCTGGCAGCCCACCTGCATTAACTCCAGAAGCGTGGACTTTACCCCGCAGGTCTACTCAGAGGTGGGCCATGAAAAACAGACTAGTTGCTCAATTCGGAATTCTGGTTTTGGCGCTGTTCGCAGCCACAAACGCCAATGCACAAGCTGATCT
The DNA here is from genome assembly GCA_003224905.1 of Acidobacteriota bacterium. Lineage (GTDB taxonomy): Bacteria > Acidobacteriota > Terriglobia > Terriglobales > Acidobacteriaceae > QIAA01. The sequence goes on along the minus strand of QIAA01000014.1, from coordinate 10,546 downwards.
TACTCCTGGCGTAGCGCGCATCAGCCTTATCCACGGCGACGTCTCCACACAGCGCGGTGACTCGGGTGATTGGGCGGCAGCGGCGCTGAATCAGCCCATCGTGAGCAGCGACAAAGTTTCTACGGGCGCTAGCTCACGGGCAGAGGTGCAACTCGATCATGCCAACATTCTTCGGCTGGGCGACAACACATTGGCAAACATCTCTGGTCTCTCGCGGACACAAGTCCAGGTTCGCCTCAGTCGCGGCCTCATTGACTACACAGTTTTCAAGGGAACGGAAGCGGACGTGGAAGTCGACACGTCAAACGTCGCCGTTCACCCCTATCAGAAGGATGGCATCTACCGCGTTGAAGTGAACTCCGAGGGCGACACTCAAGTCATCGTTCGCAAGGGAGAGGCGGAGGTCTCCACGCCGCAGGGCAGCACGCGCGTTGAGAGGGGCCACATGATCACGGTCCGTGGCTCCGGCAGCGAAACTCAATACAAAGTCAGCGAAGCTCCTGACAAAGATAGTTGGGACTCGTGGAACAACGATCGCGATCACCTGATCCGCGATGCAGAATCCTGGGGCCGCACGAATCGCTACTACGTGGGTTCGGAAGATCTTGATTCCTACGGACGCTGGGTCAACGTACCCGACTATGGTTCCGTGTGGTCGCCAGTTGTTCCCATCGGATGGGCACCGTACCGCGCCGGCCGCTGGGTCTGGGAGCCCTACTGGGGTTGGACCTGGGTTTCGTACGAGCCGTGGGGCTGGGCTCCCTATCATTATGGCCGCTGGTTTCTTTACAGCGGTTCATGGGTCTGGTGGCCGGGGCCAGTATATGCCCAACCTTACTATCGTCCTTTGTGGGCGCCGGCATACGTTTCTTTCTTCGGATTCGGCAGAGGCGGCGGGTTCGGCTTCGGCTTCGGATCAGTGGGATGGTTGCCGATCGGGCCGTGTGATCCGTTCTTCCCCTGGTATGGACGCTATCGTTCGCGTTTCAACACGGTGAACGTCACCAATATCACGAACGTGACCAACATTACGAATATCACCAATGTTCATAATGGTCGGTCGTTCCGTGGCGTTCCGCCGCTTCGCAGCGGAAATAGGTTCTCAAACCTGAGGCTCGCTGCCACTGATGAACACGTGCGGGGAGGGATCTCCACTGTGTCGGCGAATCACTTCGGTACGGGACGTGCGACTCCGGCACCGGTTAGTACCGAAGCCTTTCGCGGTGGACGCATGATGGCAGGCAATCTTCCTGTGGTTCCGACTCGAGAGGCGTTGTCGGCCAGTAACCGCCCCGCTAATCCGGCTACACTGCCGCGTGGCGGTCAGCGCGAGCAATTCTTCACGAAGTCGCGTCCTATGGCTGCTCCGCAGTCATTCGACAAAGAGGCGGCACAGGTGCAGCGCTCGATTGAGCGTAGTGGTCAGTTCAAAGCAATGAATGCTGAACCGGGGCGGACGGTTTCGAATGGAACTAAATCAGGCGTTGCTGCAACCAGCAGCGCGGCGACTTCGGAACGTTTGCCGATGGCGAGGCCCCAGTCTGGGGTGCGTATTTCGCCCGAAACCGAGCGCGGCAATTCGGTTTCTGGAAACCAGGAATGGCGGCGTTTTACCGCCGAGAGGAATTCGAATGCGAGCGGAAGCCAGGTGCAACGGAAAGAAATTCCATCGAGCCTGCGGACGCCTCTGAATGCCCCTGCCCAAGGCGACAGGCCAGCACCATCGGAGGGAGCTGGTTGGCACCGATTTTCCGACACGCCGGCAGCCCAGCATGAAAGCGTCACGCCCCGGCAACCGGAGCGTTCTTCGCCCGACACAACCAGGGGCAACAATGTCCCAAGAGGCGAAGGCCCGGCGCGGCAATCTTCATCTGGTGAGGGCGACTGGCGGCATTTCACTCCACAACCCAGAAGCGAGATGCGAGACTCCCCTGACCGCATGAACGATGGACGCATGAATGAAGGGCGAATGAATGACAACCGCGGCGAAAGTCGTTTTCCAGCCCGCGATGACATGGGCGGCCCCGGAAGAGAGTCTTCACGAGGCTACTCGCGGCCGCCTCTCGACATGAGGCAACCGATCGTAGGTCCCCGTGGCTCGGAAAGCGGAGGGCCAGCCCGTGGTAGCGGTAACCCAGGCGGAGGTTATAGGCCGGCGCCGAGCGGTGGCAATCGCGGCGGATCAGGCGGTGGCCAACCCCATTCCCCTGGCCATTCCTCGGGACCGCACCCGGCCGCTGAAGATCGCGGCCATTCGCTCGAAGCCGTGATTCAACGTGCTTCTCAGGCGTGCACGAATCCTGAAGCGGGTTCATTGAGTTCGTCTGCATCGAGATGCAGACTGTCTGTGAGCTAACATTCAGCTAGCCACGACCGTCTGCCATGCTCGATTCCAACAATCGCCTAATCTACAAAATTCGAGCCTCTTCATTGGGAAGGCAGTTTCGATTCCGCTGCGTCGCACTGGTATTAGTACTCTGTTGTTTCTCGTGGGTGACTTCCGTCCTCTGCTCTGCTCAAGACCACGATGTACTGTGCAGCGATGGAAGCGGCAGTTTTCAAGCAGAGTTTCACACTGGAGTGAGTGTGCAGGTGAAAGCGACCAGAACCGAGGAACTTGCGACTCGGACGTGTGAGGCGGCTTTGCGTTGGGACAAGCAGAGTCTCATCGTCGCGGCCAACGTCTCGCAACTCGACGTCGATACATTCGGCGTAGATCTGGGCCTGGGAGCACCAGCCGCAGGCTTTCAAGTGAAGAAGTCATCGGCCAGCTGCTGCATGGAATATGAAATCTATTCTCTTGAGAAGCCACCGCGTTTGCTGCGGACCCTTACCGGAGGAGACTTCTTTAGTGCTGCTGATTCAGATCTCGACGGCCGAGTTGAAATCTGGACTGATGATGCTGCTGCCGTTGACGGCTTCGAGAATCTCAGTCTAGCCGAATTGGGCTCTCCTCCTGTGGTCGTGCTCCGCTTCCTGCGCGGTCACCTGTTGGACGTGAGTTCCGAATTCCAAACTTATTTTGACCGCGAAATCGAGGAGCTGCGCAAAGAACTTGACTCTGATTCGCTGCGCGATTTCAAGGCTAGTGATGGCAAGTTATCCCCAACTACGCCCATCTCGGCAGAGCGGATTCACCGCCTGCGCGTGGTGAAGGCGAGAGTGCTGGAAATTGTGTGGGCATATCTTTATAGCGGTCGTGAGCAGCGGGCATGGAGCTCACTGACAGACATGTGGCCCGAGGCCGATGCGGACCGGATTCATGCGGCAATTCTGAATGCAAGTGGGCGTGGTATCAGTGCCCAGGTTGACGGCGCGTCCAAGGCACCTCAACGTAACCGGAAACGGGCTCAAGTGTTCGACGCCATAGGCGAATCATCGTCAGGCAAACTGGAGGTTGTTCCTCCCGAACCGATTCTGCTTCGTCGTCCTGCTTTGGCTGGCACTTCAAGTAAAGACCTGCAGCAATCCGAGGTGCTCCTGCAGTTGCTGATTGATTCTGCGGGGAAGGTTCGGTGGGCGGAACCGGCTGGGAAGTCAAAAATTGTTCATCCGCTGCTGATTCACGCGGCGACGACATGGAAGTTCATCCCAGCGTTCAAGACCGGCCGACCTGTCGCTAGCCGCATGCGCTTGGCGGTTTCTCTCACGCAATAAAACTTACCGAATCTACACGGAACCGCACACCTCTTGGAGATACGTCTAGAAATCAATGAATCTTATTTGTGAGACCAGCAACCAGCCGAATCATGCCTCCACGTCTGCCCGCACCCACCCATACTGCGTGTTGCTGGGCGCGACCATGCCGGATTGCTTATACATCCGGCGCAGCTTCTCAATGTAATCGCTCGGCATCGGATTGCGTTTGGCTTCCGGATCAATGCCGTACACACGCGCGGCGTTGAGGCCGAAGATCTGCCGCTTCACATCATCGGTGAGCGGTTTCCAACCAAAGCGTTTTATCAGCTGATCGGGCATTTGCAGCCGCCGGAAGGCGTCGATCTGCCATTGCGGCGAACCCCACCAGATGGAGTCGGTCCCCCACAAAACGTGGTCAGCGCCAAAAGCATCGATGATCATGCCCATGACATATGCTGCAAGCAGCGGACTGCTCGAAACCATCATGCCGAACGTGCTGCCCATCTCCATATAAATGTTATTAACCTGGGGATTCTTCTTCTTCCACCCGCAGATGTCCGATACCCACGGAATATGGCTGGTGGTTTTGAATTCATTTTCCGCGGCCGGGAGTGAATCCTCCAGTGACTTGAAACCGGAGTGGTAAATCAGAAAATTGAGATCAGGAAAATCCTTGGCTGCCCCGGTGACGTCCATAGGACTCCACCACTTAACATCGCCTGGAAAAGGCAGGCCCTTGTGCACACAGATGTTCTTAATCCCCTTCTTGCGGGAATATTCCAGCGCCGGGTAAGCAAGTTTGTCGTCGTCCAATCGCCATCCCTCTTTCCCCTGGGCCCGGGCCACGCCGCTGTATCCCTTCCACGCGTCGATCTTGAGTTTCTCCGTCTGGGCATGCATGTACTCGAGGTTCTGCTGCCCGAGATCAGGAGAAAAATATCCATGACTGATTACCCGAGGTGAGCTGGTAAGTTCATTGATCCACGTGCGGCTCTTGTAGATTACTTCCGGAGTGAGGACATCCGTTTCTTCTGACGATCCCGGCAAGGCGCTGAGCGCGACCACGTCTGTGTCGCTGTCAAGAAAAATTTCCTTGATGTAATTCTCGATATAAGCATCTTCGATCCTGGGCTCTCGTTGTTTGAGCGCGGGATTCATCGTTCTCGCCAGGTCGCGCATCCCGACCACCGCTTTGAGAAAACTCTCGTCCGCCTGCGGGGCCTGATTGGGCATGGCGACATGGTGCGTCTGCACATCAAAGATGAAGAAGCGGGCCTTGTTCTCCGCCACCGCAGCAGGGTCGAATAGTTCCTCAGCCTCTACCCGGAAGCAACGTCCGAACACCGTATTCATGGCGGCGAAGGCCAGAGCCATCCCACAGGAAGTTCGCAGGAAGTGGCGGCGGTCCATGCCCAGGCGATGGGCCTGACGCTCCGCTCTGGCAACGATTTCCTGCTCAACAAGGCGTTGCTGCGGAGTCTGCGGGATGGGCGTGTACTCCTCGTTGGAGACAACCTGCGTCGGCACCGGCAGGTGACGATCCAGCCAGGCGTCGAGATCCGATTTGCGGATCCATCCATTGTGGACTTGGGGTTTCGAAGAGGGTGCAAGCGTCTTTGGATTAGCCATATCGTCACCTCCGCGCTCAAAAGATTACTGCTTCGGGATTATGGTTACAACGGTTGCGCTCGCCGAATTCTTGCTGATCACATAAAGAAGTCCGCTGCCGAAGCCTTATCCCACTCTCGTGGCAAACGCGAAACCTTAGCCACCATTTCCTTTCCTGATTACGTTAGTACTCTGCTGTTCCAATCCACCGTACTCTTTCCGCCGCCAGTGAACCCACGGACAATAGCTGCACGCTACCCGTGTGACGTCTCACGGCGACAACTTCATGGGCTCTTCAAACGGTGCAAATCGCGTCCTGAACTGGTTTCGCAGGAAGGAAGCAGACGAGACACTCGCGTCTGTTTCTAAATCCGAAAAGGTTCTGGAGCAATCCCAGAAGATGGAGGCGATTGGCCGCCTGGCTGGTGGAGTGGCGCATGACTTCAACAATCTGCTCGCGGTGATTACCGGGTACAGCGATCTGCTTTTGGATGATGCCGCACTGATTGATTCCAATCGCACGAAAGTCGAGCAGATCAAGCAGGCGGCGAACAGTGCTGCTTCGCTCACGCGCCAGCTCTTGATGTTCAGCCGTCAGCAGGTTATTGAACCGGTCATCCTGAATATCAACCAGATCGTAACGAACACGGAAAAGATGCTCCGTCGCCTGATCAAAGAAAACATCGAATTCACCGTAGTGCTGGACAACCATCTCACTCGCGTCAAAGCAGATCCCGGTCAGATCGAGCAGATCGTCCTGAACCTGGTGGTCAACGCGCGCGACGCGATGCCGAACGGCGGCAAGCTGCGCATCCAGACCAGGAGCGTCCGAGCGAACTCCGATTCCGCACAGCCCGAAGCAGGCGCAAAGAACGGCCGCTTCGCCCTGCTCGAAGTGAGCGACACGGGAATCGGTATGGACCAGCAGACCCAGGCACACATCTTCGAACCCTTCTTCACGACGAAGGCAGTCGGCGCAGGAACTGGACTGGGACTGGCGACGGTGTATGGGATTGTGAAGCAGAGCAGCGGACATATCGAAGTGGAAAGCCAAGTCGGGCGCGGTTCGAAATTCAAAATATATTTTCCTTCCGTCGAATCGGCAGCCGCAGATCACGAGTTGGGAAAGGACACTGCCAAAACCCGGTTTGCGGGGGAAACCGTCCTGGTGGTCGAAGACGCTCCAGCCCTGCTCGGCCTGATTCGCGAGGCCTTGAGCGCGTCCGGGTGCGAAGTGCTCTCAGCACGCGATGGTGAAGAAGCGTTGCGTATCGTGCGCGAGAAAGAAGGCAGAATCGATCTCTTGCTCACCGATGTGGTTATGCCCCGGATGAACGGCGCGGCTTTGGCAAAGGAAGTCCGCGGGCTCAGTCCTAAAATCAAAATCCTTTATATGACAGGCTACAGCGGCGAGTTTGTCCGCGCCGACATGCTGACTCAAGGCGTGTCATTCATTCAGAAGCCGTTTACACCTGCTGAGCTCGGACGGAAAATTAGAAAAATGCTGGCCGATACGGCTGGTCAAAGTTCGCCGGATGCCGCTCCTTCACACGACGTGATTGTGAAGTCTGCAGCGGCAGGAAACTCGCGATAGGACGCAGGTCCCGCGGAACATTTCTGACTGCCGATAGTCTCCAACCATCGCTCACCTATTCACTTCTAATTCCATCTAATCTCTCATGCTCAGGACACTCAGACATCGTATTCTGCTGCTTGCATTTTTCGCTTGCTGCATCGGCGCCCCGATTCATGCGCAGACCGCCGCTGCACCGGCGGAGTCGCGGAAGACCAGCGAGCCGTACACCGGTGATCTTTCGGTCTTCGATTCGCCCGGGCGGGAACGGCGGCTGCAGATCGACCGGGTCATGGACCTGCTGGGCATCAGCGCCGGCAAGACAGTTGCGGACATCGGCGCCGGCTCGGGGTGGTTTACGGTGCGTGCGGCAAAGCGCGTTACCGCGAGTGGCGTGGTTTACGCCGTGGATATCAATCCGGAAGCTGCTCGCTACATCGAGCGCCGGGCTGATCAGGAACACCTCTCCAACGTGAAGACGATCCTCAGCCAGCCGGATGACCCGCAGCTCCCGGCCAACTCCATCGATGCTGTGCTGCTGCTGAAGACCTATCACGAGGTAGAGAAGCCGGTGGCGCTGCTGCGCAATCTGCGCCCTGCGCTGCGCCCCGGGGCCCGCGTAGGCGTCATTGACCGCAACGGAAACGGCGAGAACCATGGGGTCGGCAGCAAGGTTGTAATCCGCGAAGCCGCCGAGGCGGGATACAGCCTCGCGGGCCGCTATGATTTTGTGAAAGACGGGATGGATTACTTCCTGGTGTTTACGGCTCAGAGGTGATTCAGGTTTTACTGATGAGCAACCCGGTCTGTACCTGCGGCAGGAGGTTATACCCTCCTCCTGTGATCTTTGGGAATCATGGGGTTGCCGTGAGAACACGAGCAAAATCTTTGGATCGAAAGGGGTTGCGGGTAAAATCTAGACAACATAGGACTTAGTGGCCAAAATGCAGAATGCGCGTACCCGATGAAATTCTAAAGTGTGTCGTATTCATTGGTCGGGAACACGGCTTCACCACGAAGTACATAGGAACTGCTTTCTTTATTTTGCTGCAAGAGAAGGAGGGACAGCACACCTTCCGTTTTCCGTACCTTGTGACTGCTAATCACGTCGCCAATGCGGTTGACGGTGCTCCTTTCAAAATTCGCGCCAATAAAAGAACGGGCGAGGTTGCCGAAATTGAAGCCAATGAATCCGGTGAGGTCAAATGGTATCGGCACGAGCTGGGTGATTCCGTCGATGTAGCGGTGTTCCCATGGCGGATGCCTTCTAGAGAATTTGATCTGCTTGCCATCAATACATCGATTTTCTTCACGCCTGCAATTGCAGAGGAACTTCACATCGGGGCGGGTGACGAAGTTCTGGTAACAGGTCTATTCAAGAAAGTTACGGGCAAGGCAAAAAATCTACCCATCGTCAGGATTGGGACGCTTGCGATGGCACCTGATGAGCGCATAGTTCCCACAAAGCTGGGTGATATTCACGCCTACCTGATAGAGTTGAAATCGCTGGGCGGCATCAGTGGTTCCCCCGTTTTCATTCGACAGACCTGTGACATAGCCCACGGAATCCACAAATGGGGTACGAACGAGAACACTGTGGTGCAAGCTTATACGAATGTGGTTCATCTACTCGGTTTGGTTCATGGTCATTGGTCAATTGATCCTCAAGAGATCGACAGTCCAGAAGTGAAACACGTTGACGATGGCATTAACATTGGTATTGCCATAGTGGTGCCAGCAACCCAGATTTTGGAAGTACTGCACACCGAGGAGCTGATTGAAATGCGACGAAAGATCAAAGAAGAGGAACTCGCGAAGCACAAAGGCTCCACCATGGATTCTGCTGCGAAGACTGATTTCACAAAGAGCGATTTTGAGCGCGCCCTGAAAAAGGCGACTCGCAAGGTCGAGCCAAAGAAAGAATAGCAACCCGTACCCAACCACTATGGTATCGGATTCCCGTACTGATCCGTTTGACTGACTCTGATAGAAGTTCCCGGGAATCCCTGCTCCAATATCTTTATCAAGGAAATACCCGCATTCACGGCATCGTTGTCAGTTCTGATGGTAAGGGATGAACCAGTATTTCTACATTGGTTGAAGGAGTAGCCTGCCGTTCCATTGAAACGAAACGTTACATTTTCAAATTCGCAATGGTCAAACTTGTTGCCGTCCAAATCCACTACCTCATTCTTAAAGTGCTTTCCATAGATAACTTGAAGTTGCTGGTCATGCCAATGCAGACAATCGGTAGGCCGCTTATACGCAGTGTAGAGAGAAAAGGACGATAGACAGAAACCAATCAAAATCGCAACTGCCATGACTTTCGTGCTTGTAATCCAGAGCGGCATCTCTGCTTCGTCTTTCCTCAACTTCACTAAAAACCCGACAACAATAATGATCCACAATGCCAATTGAATCCACGCAACGACTGTCTGAATACCCATCGCACACACCTCCGCCACGCGCTCAAAACGTTGACTTGTGTGCGAGTCGCTGCCATACTCCAGATGAGCGAGAGCGGCAACAGCCCGCCACGAGTTTCCTTAGAAAAGCCCGACTACGAATCGGGCCTTTCTATTTCCTATTCAGTTGTGGCGCGTTCGCCAAAACCGACCGAATCCAAGTCAGAACGGTTCCTGCACAGCGGGCGCAGAGCGCACGACAGCATCCCGTTTTGTGATCTGATTTAAGAAACTCGTAAACATCGGCTGGACATCGAAGCGCCGATTGTAGCGGAAGCTGTACTCGTTAAGATATGACTGCAGATAAGGCTTCCCGACTGAATGGTACACACCGCGAAGTCCGTTCTTTACGAGACTCCAAAATCCTTCAATTGTGTTCGTGTGAATGTTGCCGACCACGTACACCTTTTGGCTGTGGTTGATTCTGTGGTGCGTGTATTCGTTGCGATGATGCTTGAGATCATCGTAAACGCAGTAGTCATCGGTGAACACCGTGCTCTGCGGGAGAACACGTTCCTTGATGATGCCCATGATTGTGTCTTTCTTGGTGTCGAGAGTCGCATAAGCCCGAACGCTACCGCCACGTTCTACTACTCCGACTACTGGCGTCTTTTTGTCTGGAAATTCCAGATTCACGCGACCGCGTAGGCCACGCCGCCGTCCGCCGATGTACGTCTCATCGATCTCGACTCCCTTTGTTCCCTTTCCGCCGAATGGCGCGCCGTTCTCATCGTCAAGCATCATGCGAATCTGTTTGAACATGCGCCACGCGGTTTTATATGTGACTCCGGTTTCGCGTTCGATTTGCTTCGCGGAGATTCCGCACCGGGTAGAAGCCATCAGGTAAATCGCGTAAAACCAAGTTGTCAGCGGAGTGGGCGACTTATGGAAGATCGTGTCAGCGGTCGGGTGGACGTGATGGCCGCAATAATCGCAAGAGTATGATGGACGGCTGACCACGCGATGATGCTTGGTCTGCTTCTGGCACTTGTCGCAGAACACGGTCCCATCAGGATAGAACCGCCGAAATAGCCACTCCAAACAGGTAGCGTCGTCCGGAAATTGAAAGTCGAAGTGCTTTTTCGTATACCGCGTCATTTTCGGCTTGCGATTCATGGGCTTACCTTCCATACTCAATAACCTACCATGGAGGTATACCTACTGTCAAGGGATACTTACCGAGCAAAATCTTTGGATCGAAAGGGGTTGCGGGTAAAATCTAGACAACATAGGACTTAGTGGCCAAAATGCAGAAGGCAGA